>NZ_JCAJZW010000003.1:0-322932 GCF_059510455.1 Streptomyces sp. NTD91 | reverse complement strand
CCTAGTGCCCCAACAGGCGACGTTCGCCCCGTCGCGACGTCCGGCACGCTCCCCCACTGCCTCAAGGGCGTGGGAGGTGCCCCCACTCGCCGCACCGGGGACAAACCCGAGTACCTCCAGTACGAGGGCGTGCACCCGGCACGCCGAGAGCACGCACCGGACGCCGCTCCTTGACGGGCAGACGTTGCCTGCCGCGGCACTAGCCGACGTTGACCGCCGACCAGGCCGCCGCCACCGCGTTGTACTCGGTGCTGCCGGAGCCGTACAGCGCGGACGCCGCGTTCAGGGTCGCCGTACGGGCGGCCTTGTAGTCGGTCGTCGACGTCATGTACGTCGTCAGCGCCTTGTACCAGATCTGCAGCGCCTTGGCGCGGCCGATGCCGGTGACCTTGGAGCCGTTGTAGGTCGGCGAGTTGTACGACACCCCGTTGATCGTCTTCGAACCGCTGCCCTCCGCCAGGAGGTAGAAGAAGTGGTTCGCGACGCCCGAGGAGTAGTGGACGTCCAGGTTGCCGACGGACGAGGACCAGTAGTCGGCGCTGCCGCCGTCCTTGCTGGGCTTGTCCATGTAGCGCAGCGGGGTGCCGTCGCCGTTGATGTCGATCTTCTCGCCGATGAGGTAGTCACCGGGGTCGGAGGCGTTGTCGGCGTAGAACTCCACGCCGGTGCCCATGATGTCGCTGGTGGCCTCGTTCAAACCACCGGACTCCCCGCTGTAGTCGAGGCCCGCGGTGTTGGAGGTGACGCCGTGGCTCATCTCGTGTCCGGCGACGTCGAGCGAGGTCAGCGGGTGGGTGTTGCCGGAGCCGTCGCCGTAGGTCATGCAGAAGCAGCTGTCGTCCCAGAAGGCGTTGACGTAGTTGCTGCTGTAGTGGACGCGGGAGTAGGCGCCGACGCCGTCGTTGCGGATGCCGCTGCGGCCGAAGGTGTTCTTGTAGAAGTCCCAGGTCTCCTGCGCGCCGTAGGCGGCGTCGGCGGCCGCGGTCTTGTCGGAGGAGGAGCCGGAGGCGGTGCCGGTGCCGAAGGTGCTGGTCGAGTTGGTGACCAGGGTGCCGGTGCCGGAGGTCTTGCGGGCCAGGTTGTACGTCTTGTGGCCGCCGCGCGTGGTGTCGTACAGCTGGTACGTCGAGCCGGACAGGTTGACGTTGAGGCCGACGGTGCCGGAGTACAGGGTCTTGCCGGTGCCGGTCGCGTTCTCGACGCCCTGGTACTCGAAGAGCTTCTTGCCGGTGGCGGCGTCGGTGATGACGTGCAGCCGGTTCGGGGTGCCGTCGTCCTGCAGGCCGCCGACGACCGTCTCGTAGGCCAGGACGGGCTTGCCGGAGCCGGCCCAGATCACCTTGCGGGCGCCGTCGGCCGTGGACTCGGCCGAGCCCAGGGTCCTCGCCGCGGACACCGCCTGCTTCTCGGCCTTGGCGGCGGAGATCTGCGGCTTGAGCGAGGCCACCTTGATGGTCGCCTTGGTCGCCTTGGTGACGCCCTCGGTCCTGCCCGACTCGGCCGTGTGGACGACGAGGTCGCCGCCGAGCACCGGAAGGCCCGCGTAGGTGCGCTCGTAGCGGGTGTGGACGGTGCCGTCGACGTCCTTGACGACGTCCTTGACGATCAGCTGCTCCTTGGCGCCGAGGCCCAGCTGCCGGGCGGTCTCGGCGGCGCCGGACTGCGCCTTCTGTATCAGGGCGGTGCGGGCGGCCGCGGACAGCGAGGCGGGGGCGGCGGCGAGGGGCCGGCTGCTCTTGGCGGCGGCGGTCGCTGTCGTGGCGAGGCCGGTGGAGAGCAGGGCTCCGGCGGCGACGGCGGTGGCGATGACCAGGGTGGTGCGCCTGTGACGCGCGTAGCGGGGGGTCACGCAAGCTCCTTTGGGTGGGGGAGTCCGGTCCGGCGTGGGGGTACTGGCCCGGAGGTGTGGGGTGAAGCTCTGCGGCGGGTGAGGGAAGAGTGGCATTAAGGGCGCGTACATGTCAGGACCCTCAAGTGATGTTGGCCGAAAGGCGACTGGCCGAGAAACATTGCGGGCGTGTTAACCGCTGCCGTCCGAGGGTGCCGGACCCTCGGACGGCGCCTTGTTTCCGGGCTTTTCGCGGCCGCTTTACGGGAACGTCAGCTTCCAGCCGTTGATCGTTCCGGTGTCGTAGGTGGCCTGATCCTGCACCCGCAACGTCCATGTTCCGTTGGCCGGTTCGGCGGCCGCGTTGACCGTGTAGGTCTGCTTGACGTTGTCCGCCGAGTCGGAGGAACTGAAGTTCTTCAGGCGGTAGGCGGCGCCCGACGGGCCGACGAGATCGATCACCAGGTCACCGCGCCAGGTGTGCGTGATGTCGACGCTCACCTGGAGGTTGCCCGGCGCGTTTCCGCTCCTGCCGGAGACCGTGATGCTGGAGGTGACGGCCGGTCCGTTGTCCGGAATGGCGACCGGGGTGTTGCTCTCGTACGTCGTGCCGCCGCCCCCGCCGCCTCCTCCGCCGTCGGAGCGCGAACCGACCGCCACGGCCGCCCAGGCGTCCTGCACGGCCTTGTACTCGGCGCTGGAGGTCCCGTACAGCTCGCCGGCCGCCGCGAGGGTGCCGGTGCGGGCATCGGCGTAGTCGGTGGTGGAGGTGAACTTGGTGGTCAGGGCCCGGTACCAGATCTGCAGCGCCTTGTCCCGGCCGATGCCGGTGACCGGAAGGCCGTCCGCCGTGGGCGAGTCGTAGCTGACGCCGTTGATCACCTTGGCGCCGCTGCCCTCGCTCAGCAGGTAGAAGAAGTGGTTGGCGACGCCGGACGAGTAGTGCACGTCGAGGTCGCCGACGCCGTCGTACCAGCTGTCCGCCGAGGAGCCGTCCTTGCTGGGCTTGTCCATGTAGCGCAGCGGGGTGCCGTCGCCGTTGATGTCGATCTTCTCGCCGATGAGGTAGTCACCGGGGTCGGAGCTGTTGTCGGCGTAGAACTCCACGCCGGTGCCCATGATGTCGCTGGTGGCCTCGTTCAGGCCGCCGGACTCCCCGCTGTAGTTCAGGCCCGCGGTGTTGGAGGTGACGCCGTGGCTCATCTCGTGTCCGGCGACGTCGAGCGAGGTCAGCGGGTGGGTGTTGCCGGAGCCGTCGCCGTAGGTCATGCAGAAGCAGCTGTCGTCCCAGAAGGCGTTCACGTACGAGTTGCCGTAGTGGACGCGGGAGTAGGCGCCGACGCCGTCGTTGCGGATGCCGCTGCGGCCGAAGGTGTTCTTGTAGAAGTCCCAGGTCTCCTGCGCGCCGTAGGCGGCGTCCGCGCCCGCGGTGGCGGCGTCGGAGTCGGTGCCGTCGCCCCAGGTGTCGCTGCTCTGGGAGAAGAGCGTTCCGGTGCCGCTCGTGCCGTGGTCGAGGTTGTACGTCTTGTGGCCGCCGCGCGTGCCGTCGGTCAGCGTGTACGTCGAGCCCGACCGGGTCGTCGTCAGCGACACCTGCCCGCTGTAGCGCGTGTTGCCCACACCGGTCTCGATGCCCTGGTACTCGAAGAGCTTCCTGCCGGTGGTGGCGTCGGTGATGACGTGCAGCCGGTTCGGGGTGCCGTCGTCCTGGAGGCCGTCGACGACCGTCTCGTAGGCGAGCACGGGCTTGCCCTTCGCCGCCCAGATCACCTTGCGCACGCTGTCCGCGGCGGACCGGGTCCCGCCCCGGGCCTTCGCCCGTTGTACGGCCTGCTTCTCGGCGGCGGCCCTCGGTACGGACGGCGTGAGGCGGGCGACCTTCAGGGCGGCGCGGTCGGCCCTGACGACCTCCATGGTCTTGCCGGCCTTGTTGCTGTCCACGATCAGGTCGCCGCCGAGCACCGGCAGGCCGGCGTAGGTGCGCTCGTAACGGGTGTGCAGGGTGCCGTCGCGGTCCTTGACGACGTCCTTGACGACCAGCCTCTCCCGGGCGCCGAGGCCGAGGGAGCGGGCGGTGGCGGCCTTGGTGGCGTCGGCCCGGCGTATCAGCGCGACGCGCTGCGAGGGCGTGAGCACCGCAGCCGTGTGGGCCCCGTCGATCCGGCCGGGCCGGGGCTTCGCCGGAGCGGCCTGGGCCGCGCCCGACTGGACGGCGGCGGCGAGCAGGGCGGCGACGCCGGCGAGGGCGACGGTGGCGGCGCGACGCGGGGTGTGGGGGGTGCGTCTGCGAGAGGAACTGCTTCTCAACACTGACTCCTTCTGCGGGCCGCGGGTCGCGCGGCCGGGGAGACCGGACGGTGAGTTGGGTCGTCCGGGCAGAGCAGGGCGGTACGCGGAACCATGTGCAGGCCGGCCCAGCGGAGCGGGTGGGGCTGTGGGGTTGCTGTGAGCCGGCTTTGGCAGAGTGGCAGGGGACCGGCAGAGCTGTCAGGAGCGCGTCACAAATATGGCCGGAAATGGTTCGTTGATCGGATGTTCATGTCCGCTATACGAACTGGTCGCCCGGATGGGCCGACAGGAGTCCGACAGGGCGGTCGGGCACGGCGGTCGGAGTGGGGGCCGGAGCCTACTTCTCCGCTGTGTCCCCGTGCCACGTCCGCCACAGTGCCGCGTACGCGCCGCCGGCCGTCACCAGGTCCTCGTGCCTGCCCAGTTCCGTCAGGAGGCCGTTCTCCATGACGGCCACCCGGTCGGCGTCGTGGGCCGTGTGCAGGCGGTGCGCGATGGCGATGACCGTACGGCCCTCCAGAACGCCGGCGAGGGCGCGTTCGGCGTGCCGGGCCGTCGTGGGATCCAGCAGCGCGGTCGCCTCGTCCAGGATCAGGGTGTGCGGGTCGGCCAGCACGACCCGGGCCAGGGCGAGTTGCTGGGCCTGGGAACCGTCGGCTGACCTGCCGCCCGCGCCCAGCCGGGTGTCCAGGCCGTCCGGCAGCTCACGGGCCCAGTCGTCGGCGCCGACCGCCGCGAGCGCCCCCCACAGGTCGGCGTCCGTGGCCTCCGGCTCGGCGATCAGCAGGTTGTCGCGGACCGTACCGAGGAACACGTGGTGCTCCTGGGTCACCAGGACCACCTGACGGCGCAGCACCTCCGGCTCCAGTTCGGCGACCGGCACCCCGCCCACCGTGACCGTCCCGGTCCCGGGCCGGTCGATGCCCGCGAGGAGCCTGCTCAGCGTGGTCTTGCCGGCCCCGGACGGGCCCACCACCGCGAGCCGTTCCCCGGGCCGTACCGTCAGGTCCACGCCGCGCAGCACCTCACCGCCGCGCTCATAGGCGTACCGGACCCCGCGCACGTCGATGCGGTCGTCCACCGGCACCGCAGTGGTGCCGGGGGCTGCCTGCGCCGGGCCGGCCGTGTCACCGCCCGGCGCCCCCCGCTCCCGCCCGGCGTCCTCCCCGCCCGGCAGGCCCGCCAGCCCCTCCACCCGGGCGAACGAAGCGCTGCTGCTCTGCAGTTGCTCCACCCGCATCAGGATCTGGTCCAGCGGCTCGGTGAACTGCCGCAGATACAGCGCCGCGGCCACCACCGCGCCGACCCCGAGCGCGCCCCGCTGGTGCAGCCAGCCGCCGAGCAACAGCACGCCCGCCACCGGCAGGCTGTACGTCACCTCGACCGCCGGGAAGAACACCGTGCGCAGGAACAGCGTGTAGAAGCGGGTACGGCGGGACTCCTCCAGTGCGTCCCGGCTCGCCGCGATCCGCCGCCGGCGCAGCCCGAACGCCTCGACGGTCCGGGCCCCGGTCGCCGTCGAGGCGACGATCTCCGCGACCTGGGAGGTGGCGGCGCCCTCGGCGAGGTAGCCGTCCCGGGCCCGCCGCAGGTACCAGCGCAGCGCCAGCCAGATCGGGGTCAGCCCGAGCAGCCCGAACGCCCCGAGCAGCGGGTCGAGCGCGAACACCGCCACCAGCACGAACAGCGCCTGCACGGTGTCGACCAGCAGTTCCGGGCCGACGTCCCGCAGGGTCGTGCCGACGATCGCCACGTCCGCCGTACCGCGTGCGGTCAGGTCGCCGGTGCCGGCCCGCTCCACCACCGACGCGGGCAGCGTCAGCACCCGCTCGACGTACTGCTCGCGCACCCGGGCCAGCGTCCGTTCCCCGAACCGGTACCCCACGTACCGCGCCCAGCGGGCCAGCAGCAACTGGGCCAGCGCGCACAGCAGGATCCACGGCGCGAGCCGGTCCACCGCGTCGGCCCCCTGCCCGGCCCGCACGTCGTCCACGATCCGCCCGACCAGCCACGGACCGACCAGCCCCACGCCCGCCGCCAACGCGTTCACCAGCAGCGCGGCGGCGAACGCCCGCCCGTCGGCCCGCACCAGCCGCAGCGCCGCGCGCCGCACCCGTCGCCGGTCCGCGACCGGCAGGAGCCCCTCGGCCGCCGTCACCGTACGACCTCCTCCGTGTCCGTGGCCCCTTCCGTGTCCCGGGCCACCAGTGCCCGGTAGCCCGGTTCCGTCGCGAGCAGCCGACGGTGCGGGCCGCTCGCCGCGGCCTTGCCGTCGACTAGGAACACGACCGTGTCGGCGCGGTCCAGCATGAGCGGCGAGGTGGAGGTCACGAGCGTCGTACGGCCCTCGCGGGCGTCCCGCAGCCGCCGGGCGACCGTCGCCTCCGTGTGCGCGTCCAGCGCCGTGGTCGGCTCCACTGCGAGCAGCACCTCGGGGTCGGCGAGCAACGCCCGCACCAGCCGCACCCGTTGGCGCTGGCCGCCCGAGAGGCTGCGGCCCTGGCCGGACACCGGCGAGTCGGCCCCTTCCGGCAGCGCGCGGACGACGTCCTCGGCGGCCGCCGCAAACAGCGCGCGCCCCCATTCACCTTCGCTGACCGAGCGCTGGGCGGCGACGACCTCCCGCAGCGGTCCAGCGAACAGGTCGGCCTCGTTGTCCGCGACCAGGATCCGCCCGCGCACGTCCGCCAGCGGCACCGCGTCCAGCCGTACCCCGCCCCAGGTGGCGTCGGTCGGCCCGAAGCGGCCGAGCCGGTCGACCACGGTGGCGGCCTCGGCCGGCCGCGCGGCGGCGAGCGCGGTCAGCCGGCCCGGCGCCACCCGCACCCCGGACGCCGGATCGTGCAGCTCGGCCGGGCCCTCGGGGGCCGGCAGCGTACCCTCGTCCGGCTCCGGCTCCAGCGCCAGCAGCCGTACCACCCGGCGTGCGGCCACCACGCCGCGGTTCAGGTCGTAGGTCATCTGCACGAAGAACGCCACCGGCCCGATCAGCACGGCGACATAGCCGTACACCGACACCAACTCGCCGATGGTGATGGAACCCTGGGCCGCGAGCCGGGCGGCGAGCCAGGTCACCACGGCCAGGAACAGGGTGGGCAGGCCCACGCCGAGCGCCTGCACCCAACTGGCCACCGCGCCCACCCGGTAGCCCTGCGCGCACAGCCGCCGCGAGTCCTGCCGGAAGGCGTCCGCGAACAGCCGCTTCCCGCCGAGGCCGTTGAGGACCCGCAGCCCGCCCGCGAGGTCGCCGATGCGCGCGGTGAGCACGCCCTGCCGCTCCCGGTAGGCGCTCTCCGCGCCCTGCAGCCGCAGCGTGAGCGGGCCGGTGACCAGGGCGAGCACCGGCAGCCCGAGCAGGACGACGACGGCGAGCGGCGCCGAGATCGCCAGCAGCAGTCCGGCCACCACCAGATAGACCACGGCCGAGCCGACGCCCGGACCGACCACGGTCAGCGACGAGGCGATGGTGTGGACGTCGCCTACCCCGATCGTCACCACCTCACCGGCCCCCGCCCGGCGCGACAAGGCGGCCCCGAGCCGCACCACATGCCCCACGACCACCTTGACCGTGCGGAAATAGGCGTCCATCCGCACCCGGGTCATCGTGCGGTGCCGCATGATGCTCAGCCAGGCGTTGAACGCCCCGACCACGAACATCGCGGCGGACCAGGCGGCCAGCACCCCCAGCCGCCCCGGCACCAGTCCCTCGTCCACGGCCCGCGCCATCAGGTACGGCTGCGCGGCCAGCAGCACCATCCACACGCTGCCCAGCAGCGCCCCGGCCGCCGACCGGCCGGGCTGGCGCAGCACCAGCCACCACAGATAGCGCCAGCCGCCGCGCGCGTCGGGCGTGCCCGGATCCTCGTACGCGTCGATCATCCATCCCCCGATCGGCTCGCCCCGCTGGGAGACGTCGAACCTATCGGGTCCGGGGACGGCCGCTCCAGCCAATAAACCCGAGCGGGTGCGCAGGACCTGGTGACGTGAGTCGGAGGTCTTTCGGTAGTTCCTTCCGTGGCCGCCGACTTCGACGAGGCCGGCCTGCCCCGGGTGGCGTCGGGCCGTCGGAGAACCGAAGGCCCCACGCGGGCCTGTGACCTGACGAAGTATCCCCGACCTGGCGCACCAGGGGGTCTCGTCCGGATCGGCCCGGGTCCGTGGCGTCCGGCACGGCGCCTCGCCGCGTCGTCGGACCACCCCGGTACGTCCAGTACGCGGGTGATCCCCCGCGTTGCGCTGCACCGCACCGGTCGCCGCGGCCTGTCCGGCCCGGTCCGGACGAAAACCCCTAGCCGAGGATCCCCCGGTCGTACGCCACCGCCACCGCCGCCGCACGGTCGTTGACGCCGAGCTTCGCGTACAGATGGGTGAGGTGGGTCTTCACCGTCGCCTCGCTGATGAACAGCTCGCGGGCGATCTCGCGGTTCGACGTGCCCTTGGCCACCAGGGCCAGCACCTCGCGCTCGCGTGCGGACAGCGGCTCGGCGCCGGGCCCGCGGGGTGCGCGGACCGCGTGGACCAGGCGGGAGGCGACGGCCGGGGAGAGCACCGTACGGCCCTCGGCGGCCGCGCGGACGGCGGCGAACAGCTCGTCGCGCGGCGCGTCTTTCAGGAGGTAGCCGGTCGCGCCCGCCTCGATCGCGGGCAGGGTGTCGGAGTCGGTGTCGTACGTGGTGAGGACCAGGACCTTGGCGCGGGCGCCGCGCCGGGCCAGTTCGCGGATCGCCTCCACGCCGGAGCCGCCGGGCATGCGGAGGTCCATGAGGATCACGTCCGGATCCAGGACCGCGGCCCGGGCCAAGGCTTCGACGCCGCCCGGCGCTTCCCCGAGCACCCGGAAGCCGGGCGCGGACTCGAACATGCCGCGCAGGCCGTCGCGGACCACCGGGTGGTCGTCGACGATCAGCAGGGAGATCACGGGGTCAGCGGTCATCGCGGACCAACGGTACGCGAGCCGACACCGCTGTGCCGTGCCCCGGCTCCGACTCGACGGTGAGGGAGCCCGCGATCCGCTCGGCGCGGGTCCGCATGCCGTACAGGCCGAAGCCGCCGGCGGGACGGGTGCGCTCGGGCACGGCGGCCGGGTCGAAGCCGGTGCCGTCGTCGCGGATGTCGAGCGAGACCTCGTCGCCCATGAAGGACAGGGTGACCCCGACCCGGGTGGCGTGGGCGTGCCGGGCCGCGTTGGACAGGGCCTCCTGGGCGATGCGCAGCAAGGTGGCGGACACCTCGTCGTGGAGTTGCTCGGTGGTGCCGGTGACGGTGAACCCGGCGTGAACGCCGGTACGCTCGACCCATTCGTCGACCGTCTTCTTCAGTGCCTCCGGCAGCCCGTCGACGGCGAGGGCGACCGGAGCCAGGTTGTGCACCGAGCGGCGGGCCTCGCCCAGGCTGTGCCGGGCGAGCGCGGAAGCGCGCTCCAGGTGGGTGCGGACGGTGTCCAGGTCGGGGGCGTTCGCGACGACCTGGAGCTGGGTGATGATCCCGGTCAGACCCTGTGCGATGGTGTCGTGGATCTCGGCCGCGAGCCGGCGCCGCTCGTCGGCCACACCCGCCTCCCGTGCCTGGACGAGGAGTTGGGCGTGCAGCGCCGCGTTCTCGTCGAGGGCCTGCTGCAACGCCGTGTTGGTGCGCTCCAGTTCGGCGATGGTGTCGGCCTGGACACGGGAGCGTTCCTGCTCCTGCTCGGTGTACCGGGTGAACACACTGACCATGCCCATGTTGACGGCCAGGACCAGGACGAAGCCGAGCCACAGGATCGGCCCGTGCGGCGGCCAGCCCCCGATCTCGCTGCCCGCCATGGTGACGGCCGTCAGGAACAGACCGGGCAGCACCAGCCGGCGCGGCAGCTCCCGGGCCGCGGTGTAGTAGCCGGTCACGGCGTAGAAGGCGAAGAACGGGTTGGCCCAGGTCAGCACGAAGGCGATGGCCCAGCGCAGCGCGTAGAGGCAGACCCCGGCCCGGCTCGGTCCCGGCCGCCTGCGCCGCATCCTTCCCCAGCACAGTTGGAGCACGACAGCCGCGGGCACCAGGACGGCGGCGACGACCTTCCCGGGCCGGCCCATCCCGGTCAGGGGAGCGGAGATGACGGCCGCCACGGCACCTGCGGTCAGCAGGGCCCAGGGCCCCCACGTGTCGAAGGAGGCCCGCGGCTGCTGGTGCCCGGCGTTCGTCATGGCCCCAGTGTCCGGCACGGCCCGCTCACTCCCAGCGGAACCAGCGGACCGCACCCGCCGTCAGCAGCACCGTCCACAGGGCGAGTACCCCGAGACGGTCCCAGGCGGGCCAGTGTCCGGCGGCCGCCTCGTCCAGGGCGCGGGCCGCCGCGCCG
The DNA here is from genome assembly GCF_059510455.1 of Streptomyces sp. NTD91. Classification (NCBI taxonomy): domain Bacteria; kingdom Bacillati; phylum Actinomycetota; class Actinomycetes; order Kitasatosporales; family Streptomycetaceae; genus Streptomyces; species Streptomyces sp. NTD91. The sequence goes on along the minus strand of NZ_JCAJZW010000003.1, from coordinate 312,484 downwards.
AACGGGGTGAGCTGCACCACGCGCGCAAGCGTGTGCGGCATCGCCCGGACCGGCAGCCACACGCCCGCGCAGAACATCATCGGGAAGAACACCGCCGAGCCGATCGCGCTCGCGATCTTCGTGGTCCGGGACAGCGCCGAGACGACCGAGCCGAGCGCGAGCGCCGACGCGGCCGTGAGCAGCAGGGCCAGCAGATACCCGGCCGGCTGCCTGGGCAGCGTCACACCGAAGGCGAGCCGGCCGACGACGAGCGCGAGCAGCGCCGAGGCCAGCGCCACCGCGCCCTGCACCGCCATCTGTGCGGACAGCAGGGCGGAGGGCCGTACGGGAGTGAGCCGCATCCGGCGCAGGATGCCCCGCTCCCGGTGGCCGGTGAGGACCTGGGGGAGGGACTGCGCCCCGGACATGATCAGGGCGATCAGGACGGCGACGGGCGTGTAGGCGTCGACCGGCCGCAGCCCGCCCAGCGAGTGGTCGGCCTGCCGGAACGACGGGATCGAACCGAGGATCACCAGGAGCAGGGTCGGGAACAGGAAGAGCCAGAAGACGGCGCCGGGTTCCCGGCGGAACAGGCGGAACTCGGTACGCAGGACGGCGGTGTTCATGCCGCGCCCTCCTTCGTCCGGTGGTCGGTCAGGTCGAGGAACGCGTCGTCGAGGGTCGCGTCGAGGACGCGCAGCTGATGGGCGGTCACGCGGTGCCGGGCGAGCAGGGTGACGACCGCGTTCACGGTCTCGTCGGTGCCGGCGAGAGTGATCCGGGCGTCCTTGCGCTCGATCGAGGCGATGGCCGGGAGCGCGGCGAGGTCGTGGTCGTCCAGCGGGGCCGACGGGGTGAAGCTGATGACGGTGGCGCCCGCCGACCGGCGGATCAGTCCGGCCGGGGTGTCCAGCGCCGCGACCCGCCCCCTGTCGATGACCGCGATCCGGTCGCAGAGCCGCTGCGCCTCCTCCATGAAGTGGGTGACGAGCAGCACGGTGACGCCGCTCGCGCGGACGTCCTCGATCAGCTGCCAGGTGTCGCGGCGGGCGCGCGGGTCGAGGCCGGTGGTCAGTTCGTCCAGCACGACGACGCGCGGCTTGCCGACGAGGGCGAGCGCGATGAACAGCCGCTGGCGCTGCCCGCCGGACAGCCTGGCGAAGCGGGTGCCGAGCTTCGGGGTGAGCCCGAGGCGTTCGGCGAGCGGCCGCCAGTCGGCCGCGTCCGGATGGAAGGAGGCGTACAGCTCCAGCGCCTCGCGTACGGTCAGCTTGGGCTGCAACTCGCTCTGCTGGAGCTGTGCGCCGAGGATCCCGGTGACCTCGTCGTGGTCGGCCACGGGATCCAGGCCGGCGACCCGGACCCGGCCGGCGTCGGGGACCCGCAGCCCCTCGACGCATTCCACGGTCGTGGTCTTGCCGGCGCCGTTCGGGCCGAGGATCCCGAAGATCTCGCCCTCCTCGACGGCGAAGGTGATCCCGTCGACCACGGCCCGGTCGCCGTACGACTTGCGCAGATCGGTGACTTCGATGACAGGTGGCATGCTGACGAGAATCCCGGGCGCGGGGGGTCCGGCACATCGGCCGGCCCGCTCGAAGCCGCATCGTCCGATCGGTTGATGCCCGGCTACGACCCCGCGCGCGACGGCGTCGTACGACGGGCCGGACCCGCAGGTCGTAGGACCGGCGACCGACGCCGGTCCGGCCGAAACTCGGTGGGCGATGTCAGTGCCGGTCCGTACGCTCGCCAGTGATGCCCACGACACGTGCAACCACCGAGGACCGCTCCGCCGTTCGTACCCTGCTGCGGCTGTGGCCGTACGTCCGCCCCGTGCGGGCGCGGCTGTTCACGGCCGCGTTCGTCGCGATCGTCGCCTCCTGCACCGGGCTGGTGATCCCGCTCGTCCTGAAGTGGATCGTGGACGGGCCGGTCGCCGACCGGGACCCGGCCGGAGTGTGGCTCGGCGCGCTGTATCTGCTCCTGCTCGGAATCGCCGAGGCGCTGCTGTTCGGCATACGCCGCTGGCTGGTGGCCCGTCCGCTGTCGCACGTCGAGGCGGAGATGCGGGCGGCCCTCTACGGCCGTCTGCAGCGGCTGCCGGTCGCCTTCCACGACCGCTGGGCATCCGGCCAGCTGCTGTCTCGCGGCACCACAGATCTGATGCTGCTGCGGATGTTCCTCGCCTTCCCGCTGACGTTCCTGCTGGTCAACGGGGTCACGATCCTCGTCGGCGTGGTGATCATGCTGATGCAGGACTGGGTGCTGGGGCTGGTCATCCTCGGTCCGGCCGTCCCCGTGATGTGGACCTGCGCGGTCTTCGAGCGGCGGTACGCGCTGGTGGCGCGGCGCGCGCAGGACCAGGTGGGCGACCTGACCACGGTCGTCGAGGAGAGCGTGCTCGGCATCCGCATCATCAAGGGCTTCGGCCGGCACCGCAGCCAGGCGCGGGCGTTTCGCGAAATGGTGCTCACCCTGCGCGGCACGGAGCTGCGCAAGGCGCGCCTGCTGGCGGTGATCTGGGGCGTCATCGTGACCCTGCCCGAACTCGCCATCGGGGCGGCGCTGGTGCTGGGCGCGGTCCGGGTGGCCGACGGCGGGCTGTCCGCGGGCACGCTGGTCGCCTTCCTGAGTACGGCGCTCGCGCTGCGCTGGCCGGTGGACTCCATCGGGTTCCTGCTGGCGATGAGCCAGGAGGCGGCGACGGCGACGGAACGGTACTTCGAGGTGATGGACGAGGTGCCGGAGGCAGGTGCGGCCCCGGCCGGCGCCTCCGGCACGGCCGCCCGCCCGGCCGGCGGCAACCGCGGACTCAGGTTCGAGAACGTCTCGTTCCGCTACCCCGACGCGCCTCCCGGCTCCCCGCCCCTCCTCACCGGCGTCGACCTCCACGTCCGCCACGGCGAGTCCATGGCCCTGGTCGGAGCGACCGGCAGCGGGAAGACGACGCTCACGGCCCTCGTTCCCCGCCTGCACGAGGTCACCTCCGGCCGGATCACCCTGGACGGCGTCGACATCACGGCGATGCCCCGCGAGGAACTGCGCACGAAGGTCGCCGTCGCCTTCGAGGAACCCACGCTGTTCTCCACGAGCGTCGGCGAGAACGTCCTCATGGGAGCCCCGGACGGCGCCGGGAGGCCGGACCTCGACCGGGCGCTCGCCGTCACGCAGGCCGAGTTCGCGCACGCCCTCCCGCAGGGCACCGACACCCGCGTCGGCGAACAGGGCCTCAGCCTCTCCGGCGGCCAGCGCCAGCGTCTCGCGCTGGCCCGCGCCGTGGTCGGCAGACCGGAGTTCCTGGTGCTGGACGACCCGCTGTCCGCCCTGGACGTGCACACGGAGGCCGCCGTGGAGGCCGCGCTGCGCCAGGTCCTCGCGGACACCACCGCGCTGATCGTCGCCCACCGCCCGTCGACGGTGCTGCTCGCGGACCGGGTCGCCCTGCTCTCGGGCGGCCGGATCGCCGCCGTCGGCACCCATCAGGAACTGCTGCGCACCAACGCCGAGTATGCGCACCTGATGTCCGGCGAACCCGCGTACGCCGGGGACAGGGAGGCCTCCCGTTGACGACCTCGACCGTCTCCACCCCCGCCGCCGAGGACGACGAACTCCCCCCGCACCGGGACGGGGACGGCGGCGACGTCTTCGACCGGGACGTCCTGCCTGCCCCGCCCGGCGCCACGGCCGCCCTGCTGCGCTCCCTGCTCACACCGCTGAGGGCACGCGTGGTGGTGACCACGCTGCTGTTGCTGTTCCAGCAGGCGGCGGTGCAGGCGGGCCCGCTGCTGGTGGCGTACGCCATCGACAACGCCGTGCCCGCGTTCCAGGCCCACCGGCACGGCCCGCTGATCGCGGTGGCCGTCGGCTATCTGCTGTGCGCGCTGCTCTCCGGCACGCTGCAGTCGGCGTTCATCGGGGCGTCCGCACGGGTCAGCCAGGACGTGCTGCTGGATCTGCGGGGCCGGATCTTCCGGCACGCGCAGGCGCTGAGCATCGACTTCCACGAGCGGTACACGTCCGGCCGGCTGATCTCCCGCTCCACCACGGACGTGGAGTCGCTGCGCGAGCTGCTCAACGACGGTCTGCAGGAGCTGGTGACCGTCGTGCTGTCCTTCGTCTACATCTCGGCGATGCTGCTGTGGCTGGACCTCGGCCTGGGCGCGGTGGCGGTGGCCTCCTTCGTGCCGCTGTACCTGCTGGTCCGGCTCTACCGGCGCAGGGCGGGGCGGGTGTACCGGGCGCGGTCCACGGCGATCGCGAAGGTGATCGTGAAGTTCGTGGAGACGATGAACGGCATCCGCCCGGTGCGCGCCTTCCGCCGGGAGGCCGCGAACGAGGCCGAGTTCGCCGTGCTCAACCGGCGGCACGAACGCACGAACGGCGACGCCCTGCTGGAGATGGCCCGCTATGTGGTCGGTTCCCGGCTGGTGGCGAACACGGCGGTCGCGGGGATCGTGCTGTGGGGCGCCTACCGGGTGGCGTCCGGCTCGCTGGAGCTGGGCGTGCTGGCGGCGTCGGTGCTGTACCTGCGGCGGCTGTACGACCCGATCGACCGGCTGGGGATGTTCCTGAACTCGTACCAGTCGGCGGCCGCCTCCCTGGAGAAGATCGCGGGGCTGCTGACGCAGACACCGTCCGTGCCGGAGCCTGCGGTGCCGCGCGAACTCCCGCCGACGAAAGGGGGCTTCCCGGGCCGCGAGGTCGTCTTCGAGGGGGTCAGGTTCGGCTATCGCACCGGCGGCGAGGTGCTGCCCCGCTTCGATCTGACCCTGTCCGCCGGGCAGACGGTCGCCGTGGTCGGCTCCACGGGCGCCGGCAAGTCCACGCTCGTCAAGCTCCTGGCCCGCTTCTACGACCCCACCGACGGCCGGGTCCTGCTCGACGGGGTCGATCTGCGCGAGCTGCCCGTACCGGAACTGCGGCGCGGTGTGGTCATGGTGACCCAGGAGGCGTTCCTGTTCTCCGGCACGGTCGCCGACAACATCGCCATCGGCCGGCCCGACGCCGGCCGTGAGGAGATCGAGCGGGCGGCGAAGGCGATCGGCGCCCACGAGTTCATCAGCGCGCTGCCCGACGGCTACGACACCGACGTCCGCAAGCGGGGCGGCCGCATCTCGGCCGGACAGCGCCAACTGGTGGCGTTCGCACGGGCGTTGCTCGCCGACCCCGCGGTGCTGATCCTGGACGAGGCGACCAGTTCCCTGGACATCCCGGGGGAACGTGCCGTGCAGCGGGCGATGGCGACGGTGCTGCGGGGCCGTACGGCGGTGGTGATCGCCCACCGGCTGTCGACCGTGGAGATCGCCGACCGGGTGCTGGTGATGGAGCACGGCCGGATCGTGGAGGACGGCCGGCCGGAGGAACTGATCGCCGGCACGGGCCGGTTCGCGGATCTGCACAGGGCGTGGCGGGACAGTCTGGTGTAGCGGGGAGGGGCCACCGTAGGCTGCGGGTTCAACGGGTGTTCACGCGGTTGACTGTGCGGGTTCGACGGGCTGTCACGCCCTGCCGGAGGCCCCGGTGGGCCCCGGTGCGGGCCCGCCGTCAAGGCCGTCCCAAGGCCCCGTCTCCCGCTGCCCTCCGATGAATAAACGTTCAATCAAAGCGGCTCCCGGTCCGGCAAAGGGGTCTACTCGCATAGACGATCCCGGTGCTGTCATGCTCATGACCGCCCGGACCTCTGCCGGGCACCGCACCGGGAGACCCCCACATGTCCCGAACACCGCGCCCCCTGGTGACCACTCTCTCCGTCCTCGCCCTGGCCGCCGCGGGCCTCACCCTCACCACCGGCTCCGCGCACGCCGCGAGCTGCAGCCAGGACTACCTCCCCCTGCCCGACCCGGCCTGCACACCCGGCGCCCTGAATCCCGACGTCACCCAGGACACCGTCGACTCGACCATCTGCGTCTCCGGCTGGACCGCGACCGTACGGCCGCCCAGTTCCTACACCAGCGCCCTGAAGATCCAGCAGATCGCCGAGTACGGCTACGCCGACACCAGCCCCTCGGACTACGAGGAGGACCACTTCGTCCCGCTCGAACTCGGTGGCGCCCCGAGGAGCCAGGAGAACCTCTGGCCCGAGCCCCACTACGGCGACGGGACCTCGTCGGAGAAGGACACCGTCGAGAACAAGCTGAAGAAGGCCGTCTGCGCCGGTGAGGTCAGCCTCTCCGACGCGCAGGCCGCCATCGTGACCGACTGGACGACCGCCCTGTCCAGCCTCGGCCTGAGCTGAGCCGGGCCGTGACCCGGCACCGGTCCGCGCCGGGTCACGGCACCCCCGGCTCGAACGGCGCGTACCCCGCGTACGACCGGGAGGCGAGCGCGGCGATCCCGAGCAGGGCGCACACCCGCGGCATGCTCGGGCGGCGCAGCGCGACGGCGCCTCGGTCCGGTGGCGGTGCGCGCCGGTGAGCGTCGTGCTCACGGCCCGACCCTGCTCCATCCCCACGGTCCCCCTTCTTGCCGGCTGCCTCCACCAGGAGAAGGCCATGGTGGGCGGGGAACGCCGCACCGGCTGAGCGTGATCCGTGTACGCACGGCTGGGGTTCAGGGGCAGACCACCCTCAGCAGCAGCACCGACCGCTCCGGCACCGTGATCCGAGTTCCTGCCGGATGGACCGCACCAGGAGCCTCCGCCTGGTCCTCGCGGGAGGTGTCCACGACCACCTCGTACCGGTCCGCCCAGGGCTGCCCCGGCAGTACGAAACCCGTCGCCTCCTCACCCGCGTGCAGGACGGCGAGGAAGCTGTCGTCGGTGACCGGGGCGCCCCGCTCGTCGCGGCCCGGGATGTCCCGGCCGGAGAGGTACATGCCGAGCGTGGCGGCGGGGGCGTACCAGTCGCCCTCGGTCATCTCCGCGCCCCGGGCGGTGAACCAGGCGAGGTCGCGCAGCCCGTCCGCCGAGTGGGCGCGGCCGGAGAAGAAGGCGCGGCGGCGCAGCACCGGATGCCGGTGACGCAGGGCGATCAGCCGGGAGGCCAGGTCGAACAGGGGCCGCCACGCCGGGTCGTCCAGCAGCGACCAGTCCAGCCAGCCGATCTCGTTGTCCTGGCAGTAGGCGTTGTTGTTGCCGCGCTGAGTGCGGCCGAGTTCGTCGCCGGCCACCAGCATGGGCACCCCGGTGGACAGCAGGAGCGTCGTCAGCAGGTTCCGCAGCTGGCGGCGGCGCAGCGCCCGGACCGGCGCGTCGTCCGTCTCGCCCTCGACCCCGCAGTTCCAGGAGCGGTTGTCGTCGGTGCCGTCGCGGTTTCCCTCGCCGTTGGCCTCGTTGTGCTTGCGCTCGTACGACACCAGGTCGCGCAGCGTGAACCCGTCGTGCGCGGTGACGAAGTTGACCGAGGCGTACGGGCGCCGCCCGCCCCAGGCGTACAGGTCGCTGGAGCCGGACAGGCGGTAGCCCATCTCGCGGACGTCCGGCAGGGCGTGCCGCCAGAAGTCCCGTACGGCGCCCCGGTAGCGGTCGTTCCACTCCGTCCACAGCGGCGGGAAGGCGCCGACCTGGTAGCCGCCCGAGCCGATGTCCCACGGTTCGGCGATCAGCTTGACCCGGCGCAGCACGGGGTCCTGGGCGATGACCGCCAGAAAGGGGGAGAGCATGTCGACGTCGTGCATCGAGCGGGCCAGCGCCGCCGCGAGGTCGAACCGGAAGCCGTCCACGCCCATCTCCGTCACCCAGTAGCGCAGCGAGTCGGTGATCAGGCGCAGCACCTGGGGCCGCACGACGTGCAGGGTGTTGCCGCAACCGGTGTAGTCGGCGTACCGGCGGGCGTCGTCCTGGAGGCGGTAGTAGCCGCGGTTGTCGATGCCCTTCAACGACAGCGTGGGGCCCAGCTCGTCCGCCTCCGCCGTGTGGTTGTAGACCACGTCGAGGATCACCTCGATGCCGGCCGCGTGCAGCGCGCACACCATCCGCTTGAACTCGCCGACCTGCTGGCCCGCCGTACCGGAGGCGGCGTAGGCGGCGTGCGGGGCGAAGTAGGCGATGGAGTTGTAGCCCCAGTAGTTGGTCAGGCCACGGCGCAGCAGGTGGTCCTCGTGCGCGAACTGGTGGACCGGCAGCAGCTCCACGGCTGTGACGCCCAGCTTCACCAGGTGCTCGATCGCCGCCGGGTGCGCGAGGCCGGCGTACGTGCCGCGCAGCTCCCGGGGGATCCGGGGATGCAGCTTGGTGAAGCCGCGCACGTGCAGTTCGTAGATCACCGAGTCCGCCCAGGGCGTCTTGGGCCGCCGGTCGTCGGACCAGTCGTCGTCGTCGTGCACGACGACGCCCTTCGGCACGTACGGCGCCGAGTCCCGGTCGTCGCGCACCGTGTCGGCGACGTACTGCTCGGGCCAGTCCCGGACGTGCCCGTACACCTCCGGCGGCAGGCGCCCGAACTCACCGTCCACCGCCCGCGCGTACGGGTCGAGCAGCAGTTTGGCCGGGTTCCAGCGGGCGCCGGTCCACGGGTCCCAGCGGCCGTCCACCCGGTAGCCGTACCGCTGCCCCGGCATCACGCCGGGCACGAAACCGTGCCAGATCTCGTGCGTCAGTTCGGTCAGCGGGATCTGCGTCTCCCGCCCCCGCTCGTCGAACAGGCAGACCCGGACCGCCTGCGCCCCGCCCGCCCACAGCGCGAAGTTGGTGCCCGCCACCCCGTCCGGGCCGACCCGGAACCGGGCCCCCAGGGGCGTCGGGGCGCCCGGCCACACCACCGGGGCCGGCACCGTGGCGCGCCGGGCGCCGTTCACCACGGCCGGCCGATGCCCGGTCCCGGCGGCCGGCTCCCCGGCCGGTGCCCGCTGCTCGGCTGCGCTCGTCACCTGTCGGCCCCTCTTTCAGTGGCTCGGCCCCGGGGCGGCGCAACCGGCCGCCCGGAGGGGCCGGGCGCGTCCCACGGCGCCCGGCCCGCCCGGTACGGCTGCGCCCCCACGGCCGGGGCGCCCTCCGGATCGCGCTCTGTCGTCCCTTTCAGCCGATCCGATCCGGAGGGCGCCCCTGCCGCGCGGGCGCGGCGGCTCCCCAGCGTGTGGTCCTTCCCTCTGTTCTGCCCAGTGCGTGCGTCGCACTCACGTTTCCCCGGAGCGTGCGTGGTCGTTGAGTCCGCGTGAGGCATGCAGAAGGACGCGCGCGGCGCGTGGGAGCCGCGCTGGCCGCCGTACTGACCTGGGCGGCACTGCTGGCAGGATGCTCGTCGGGGGGCTCGGGACCGCTCGGTCTCGACGCTGCGCCCGGCAGCCGACCGGCACCCGAGGACGTCATCCACATCACCCCCGACGACGGCAGCAGGGCCGTCCGCCCCGGCCGGCGGCTGCGGATCCGGGTGCCCGGCGGTCGCCTGCAGAAGGTGACCGTCGTCAGATCGCAGGACGCGCAGGACTTCCCGGTCCCCGGGCGCATCGGCGCGGAGGGCACGACGTGGCGGCCGGACGAGGACCGGCTGGCGCTCGCCGCCGCGTACACCGTCGACGTGGTGGCGCTGGACTCCGCCGGCCGCCGCTCGGCCCGGCACACCACCTTCACCACGCTCGTCCCCGACGCGCGGTTCATCGGCTACGTCACCCCCGAGGACCGCGCAGTGGTCGGCACCGGCATGATCGTCTCCCTGAGGTTCAGCCACGAGATCGCCGACCGCGCCGCCGTCGAACGCGCCGTACGCGTCACCGCGCGACCCGGTGTCGAGATCCGCCCGCACTGGTTCGGCCGCAGCCGGCTCGACTTCCGCCCCGAGCGGTACTGGAGGCCGGGCACCGAGGTCACCGTCGACCTGAACCTGCGGGACGTCCAGGGGGCGCCCGGTGTCTACGGGTTGCAGGACAAGACCTTCTCCTTCACGGTCGGCCGCAGCCAGGTCTCCCTGGTCGACGCGGCCCGGCACACCATGCAGGTGCGGCGGGACGGCCGGCTGCTCGCCACCGTGCCGATCACTGCGGGCGCCCCGGAGAACCCCACGTACAACGGCAAGATGGTGGTGATGGCCATGCTGGAGGTCACCCGCATGGACAGCCGCACGGTCGGGTTCGGCGGAGAGTACGACATCCCCGACGTCCCGCACGCCCTGCGGCTCACCGACTCCGGGACCTTCGTGCACGGCAACTACTGGTCGCCGGACGCCCCCGGGCACATCAACGTCAGCCACGGCTGCGTGGGCCTCAGGGACGTCAAGGGCGGCGGATCGGCCACCCCGGCCGGCTGGTTCTTCGACCGGAGTCTCGTCGGTGACGTCGTCGAAGTCGTGGGCAGCGACGAGAAGACCGTCGCCCCCGACAACGGTCTGGGCGGGTGGAACATGAGCTGGAACGAATGGAAAGCGGGCAGCGCGGAGAAGTAACCAGGTGAGGGGCCTCGGACCGGGCGGCGGTGCGGCGGCCAAGTTGCGACGGAACGGTGACATTTGCCTGACACCCCGCTCAAAACCAGGCGGTTAATATGCGCGCACCAGTGTGGTGGGGAGCGGGCCCGGCCAGGTCCGGCGAGGGGAGAACGACTTGAACATGCGGCCTGAATCGGGGGCGTCGGCGGCGGGACGGCGGGGCCGTGGGGGACTGGCGCTCATATCCGGGGCCCTCGTGCTCGCCCTCGCCGCCTGCGGCGGAGGCGGCGGCAAGGGGGCCGACGGCACGGGCAAGGATTCCAGCACCCAGCAGGGCAAGCAGCAGTCCACCACCACCGTCACCATCTCGCCCAAGTCCGGTGCCACCGGCGTCGACACCAGCGGCGCGCTCAAGGTGAACGTCGCCAGGGGCAGGCTGACCGAGGTCACCGTCAAGGACGCCAAGGGCGGCGCGGTCGCCGGGAGCATCACCGGCGGGGGCACTTCCTGGACGCCGTCGACCCATCTCGCCGCGTCCACCAAGTACACGGTGCACGCGGTCGCCAAGGACTCCGCGGGCCGCGAGGCCGCCGAGGACTCCACGTTCACCACCCTGACCCCGAAGAACACCTTCCTCGGCTACTTCACCCCCGAGGACGGTTCCACCGTCGGCGTCGGCATGCCGTTCTCCGTCGACTTCACCCGGGGCATCACGCGTCCCGGTGCCGTCGAGAAGGCCATCAGGATCAGGACCGAGCCGGCCGTGGACGTCGAGGGCCACTGGTTCGGCAACGACCGCCTGGACTTCCGCCCGGAGAAGTACTGGAAGGAAGGCACCAGGGTCACCGTCGACCTGAATCTCGACGGGGTCGAGGGCCGCGACGGCGTCTACGGCAAGCAGCACAAGACGATCACGTTCACGATAGGCCGCAACCAGGTCTCCGTCGTGGACGCCAAGAAGCACACGATGAAGGTCACCCAGGACGGCAAGGTCGTCAAGACCCTCCCGGTCACCACCGGCAAGCCCGGATACGACACCTGGAACGGCCAGATGGTCATCAGCGAGAAGCTGACCGTCACCCGCATGAACGGCGAGACGGTCGGCTACGGCGGCGAGTACGACATCAAGGACGTCCCGCACGCCATGCGCCTGACCACCTCCGGCACCTTCCTGCACGGCAACTACTGGGGCGGCGACGCCTTCGGCAACTACAACGCCAGCCACGGCTGCGTAGGCCTGCGCGACGTGCGCGGCGGCTACGACAGCTCCACTCCGGCGGCCTGGATGTTCAACCACTCGATCATCGGCGACGTGGTGATCGTGAAGAACTCCCACGACCGCACGGTGGACCCGGCGAACGGCTTCAACGGCTGGAACATGTCGTGGGCGGACTGGACGAAGTGAGCCCCGAGCGACGTACGGGCCCGGTGCTGTGAGCTACGGCACCGGGCCCGCTGCCGTTAATCCCCGTTAACCTGCCTCCATGACCGTCACTCTCGAAGTCGCCGAAGGCGTCGGAACCCTGCGTCTGGACCGTCCGCCGATGAACGCGCTGGACGTCGCCACCCAGGACCGGCTGAAGGAACTCGCCGAGGAGGCCACGCGCCGCGACGACGTGCGCGCCGTGGTGATCTACGGAGGCGAGCGGGTGTTCGCGGCCGGCGCGGACATCAAGGAGATGCAGAACATGGACCACACCGCGATGGTCCTGCGCGCCCGCGCCCTGCAGGACTCCTTCACGGCCGTGGCCCGCATCCCCAAGCCCGTCGTCGCCGCCATCACCGGCTATGCCCTCGGTGGCGGCTGCGAACTGGCCCTGTGCGCCGATTACCGCATCGCCGCGGAGAACGCCAAGCTCGGTCAGCCCGAGATCCTGCTCGGTCTGATCCCGGGAGCCGGCGGCACCCAGCGGCTGCCCCGGCTGGTCGGCCCCTCCAAGGCCAAGGACCTCATCTTCACCGGCCGCCAGGTCAAGGCCGACGAGGCCCTCGCGATCGGCCTGGTCGACCGCGTCGTGCCGGCCGCCGAGGTGTACGAGCAGGCGCACGCCTGGGCCGCGAAGCTCGCCCAGGGGCCGGCGATCGCCCTGCGCGCGGCGAAGGAGTCGGTGGACACCGGCCTGGAGACCGACATCGACACCGGCCTCACCGTCGAACGGAACTGGTTCGCGGGCCTGTTCGCCACCGAGGACCGCGAGACCGGTATGCGCAGCTTCGTGGAGGAGGGCCCGGGCAAGGCCAAGTTCCGCTGAGCGAGCGAAGCGACATTGGCCTGACTCCGACGGGCGCACTTGCAGTTGACGCGTCGTCTCCTCCGCGTCCCTCGATGGGGCGGTTTATGGGAGCCTCGAGGCGGTCTTGAGTCCGCGCTGTCGAGGGAGCCCGGCGATTGCCCGGAAGCAAGTCGTCTTCGCAGGTCGTCCGGGCCCTATCGGCTGGTTGTATGACATCGGCATATGCCGTCGGCTCGGCGGAGAACGGGGGCGTGCGGGGGGCGTATTCCTCCGGAACGGCCCCGAAGACGGCTCCGGACCGCCATCATGTTGGCATGGCGGGGCTGGAGGGCATCGAACAGCCGCGGGGACACAGCCGTGCGGCCGCGGCGCGCTGGTCGCCCGCGGTCGAGGACGAACAGGCGCTCAAGGCGCTCGAACTGTTCGGCAACCCGACGGAGGCGGAGGTGCCGCTGCCGTCCCGCCCCGAGTCCGCGGCGACCGCCCGCCGCCTCGCCCAGGTCGTCGTGCTGCGCACCTGGCGGCTCACCCCCAAGCTCACCGAGGACTGCGTGTTACTCGTCTCCGAGCTGGTCGGCAACGCCGTGCGGCACACCGGCGCCCGGATCTTCGGCCTGCGGATGCGCCGCCGCCCCGGCTGGATCCGGGTGGAGGTCCGCGACCCCTCGCGCGGGCTGCCCTGTCTGATGCCGGTGCAGGAGATGGACACCAGCGGCCGGGGCCTGTTCCTCGTCGACCGGCTGTCCGACCGCTGGGGTGTCGACCTGCTGCCGAGGGGCAAGACGACATGGTTCGAGATGCGGGTGGCCGACCGGTAGCGGTGGCGTGACCTCCTCGTCGACGCGACCCGAAATCATCCTCCTTTCGGGCCAATCGGCGGTTTTCTTACCTAACGCGCCTTAAATGGTGCGGGTGACCACGACCAACCGACGCGGGGTGCTGCGCGCGGGCGCCGGGCTCGTCGCCGGCGGTGCGCTTGCCGCCGGTTGCGGCGCGGGGCAGACCGCCCGGCCCGGCACCCCGGATCCCACGTCCCCTTCCGCGTCCCCGTCCGGCACCCCCTCCAGCCCTCGACCGGCCGGCGCCCACGCGGCGCCCGCCCCCCGCGCCTATCCCGGCCGGCCCGCCCAGATCACCCACGGCCCGCGCACCCGCGCCCAGGTCGCCCTCACCTTCCACGGCCAGGGCGACCCCCAGTTCGCCCACTCCCTGCTCACCGAGGCCGAGAAGGCCGGCGCCCACCTCACCGTGCTCGCCGTCGGCACCTGGCTGGACGAACACCCCGACGTCGCCCGCCGGATCCTCGACGGCGGCCACGACCTCGGCAACCACACCCAGCACCACATCTCGATCAACGACATGGCCGAGGCGGACGCCCGCAAGGAGATCACCGACTGCGCGGACCGGCTGAGGCGGCTCACCGGGTCCATCGGCACCTGGTTCCGCCCCTCCCGCTCGCCGACCGCCTCCCCGCTGGTCGCCCGGCTCGCCCGGGCCGCCGGCTACCCGCACGTGCTGTCGTACGACGTCGACTCGCTCGACTACACCCGTCCCGGTGCCGCCGCCGTCACCCGCAAGGTTCTCGCCGAAGTGCGCGGCGGGTCGGTGGTGAGCATGCACTTCGGGTACCCGGACACGGTCGCCGCCCTGCCCGACCTCCTCCACGAACTCGACCGCCGCGGTCTGCGCGCGGTCACCACCACGGAGCTGCTGAGCTGATGCGAACCACGAAAGCCGCCCGCCTGCTGGCGGCCAGTGCCGTCCTCACCGCCCTGTCGCTGCTGTCCGCGTGCAGTACGGGGGCTCAGCACCACGGGAACGAAGACCTGGCCAGCAAGGCACCGGCCCAGCCGGGCAACGGCAGGAGGCAGGTCAACGTGCTGCCCGGGATGCCGCCGGTCCAGAACCCCAAGGACCTCTACTCCGCCGACCGCCCGAACCAACTCTCCCCCGTCGTCAAGGACTTTCCCTCCCGGGTGTACGTCCCCAACACCAACTCCAACACCGTCACCGTCATCGACCCGAAGACCTACAAGGTCATCGACACGCTGCCGGTCGGCCGCCAGCCCCAGCACGTCGTGCCGTCCTGGGACCTGAAGACCCTGTGGGTCAACAACGACCTCGGCAACAGCCTCACCCCGATCGACCCGAGGACCGGCAAGGCGGGCAAGCCGGTCGCCGTGCACGACCCGTACAACCTGTACTTCACGCCCGACGGCAGGTACGCCGTCGTCATGGCCTCCAGGGACCGCGAGCTGGTCTTCCGGGACGCCCACACCATGAAGCTCGTCAAGGCCGTGCCCGTCACCTGCTACGGCGTCAACCATGCCGACTTCTCGCCCGACGGGCGCTACTTCATCGTCTCCTGCGAGTTCAGCGGCGAGATCCTCAAGGTCGACACCGCCAGGATGAAGGTCGTACGGCAGGAGAGGCTGCCGCACGCCGGAGCGATGCCGCAGGACGTCAAGATCTCCCCGGACGGCAAGCTGTTCTACATCGCCGACATGGTGGCCAACGGCCTGTGGATCCTGGACGGCGACAGGTTCACCCGGCCGAGGTTCCTCTACACCGGCAAGGGCGCCCACGGCCTCTACATCAGCCGCGACTCCCGCGAGATGTACATCTCCAACCGGGGGGAGGGCACCATCTCCGTCTTCGACTTCACGAAGAACCGACTCACCGCCAAGTGGCACCTGCCCGGCGGCGGCAGCCCCGACATGGGTGGCGTGTCCGCCGACGGCACGGTCCTGTGGCTGTCCGGCCGCTACAACGCCGAGGTGTACGCCATCGACACCCGCACCGGTAAGGAACTGGCCCGCATCAAGGTCGGCAGCGGCCCGCACGGCCTCGCCGTCTACCCGCAGCCGGGCCGCTACTCCCTCGGTCACACCGGCATCTTCCGCTGACCGCGGGCAGGGCGGACACGCCGCCGACCGGTGGTGATCCGCACGGACGGCCGACAGGGCGCCTGCCGCCGCCGAACGACCGGTGGCGGGCCGACCCGGCCCGCTCCTTGAGTCTCCACCCGCTGGAAGGCGCAGACTCGCCGACATGACCGAAGACGGCACCGGACTCCTCACCATCGGCGAGCTGGCCCGGGCCACCGGACTGACCGTGCGCACCATCCGCTACTGGTCGGACGAGGGCGTCCTCACCCCGGTGACCCGGTCCTCCGGCGGCTACCGGCTCTACGGCGCCGCCGCCGTCGCCCGCCTGGAACTCATCCGCACCCTGCGCGAGCTGGGGCTCGGCCTGGACGACGTACGCGGGGTGCTGGCCGGGGAGCGGTCGGTCGCCGAGGTCGCGGCCACGCACGTCGCGGCCCTGGACGCGCAGATCCGGTCGCTGAAGGTGACCCGCGCGGTGCTGGCGACGGTCGCCCGACGAGGCTCGACCGCAGAGGAGACGGCACTCATGAACAGGCTGGCACGGCTGTCCGCCGCCGAACGGCAGCGGATCATGGAGGAGTTCGTGGCGGAGACGCTGCACGGGCTCGACACCGTGGACCCCGACGTCCAGGAGCGGATGCGGCAGATCGCGGTCCGCCCGGCGGAGAACCCCACGCCGGAAGAGGTCGACGCCTGGGTGGAGCTGGCGGAGATGCTCCAGGACCCGGAGTTCCGCGCGCAGATGCGGCAGGCCGTCGAGTTCAACGCGGCCGACCGGCAGCCCGGGGAACCGCGCGGGCGGTCGCTGTGGTTCGCCAAGCGGCTGGTCGAACTCGTGGCGCCGGTCCGCGAGCGCGGTGTGCGGCCCACCGCACCGGAGGCCGACCGGGTGCTGGACGAGCTGTTCGGCGACGCCGACCGGGCCGCCGTGCTGGAACGCATGACGGCCGGGTTCAACGAGCGCGTCGCCCGCTACCGGGAACTGCTCGCCCTCGTCAACCGCACTCCGGCGCCCCCGCACGCGGAGGACTTCGCCTGGGTGGTCGCCGCACTCCGCGCTCGTGCGGGCCGTTAATCTGACCAGCGTCAGTACGCCAGCACGGCATGAGAAACACGAGCAAAAGGGGCGGATCGGTGGCGGACATCGAGGAAGCACGCAAGCAGTTCCAGCGGATCGACGCGGACGGTGACGGATTCATCACGGCCGTCGAGTTCAAGACCGCCCTCGCGCAGGGTGGTGACTGGAACGTCACCGAGACGGTCGCGGAGGCCATCATCAAGCAGCGCGACCTCGACGGCGACAAGGTCCTGTCGTTCGACGAGTTCTGGGCGTACCTGAGCAAGTGACACGGGCAGAGGGGGCTCTCCCGGCAGGAGGGCCCCCTTCGTCATGCCGTCACGGCGAAGGCCGGGCGTCTTCGGCGAGTCCCTTGCTGATCGGGTCCTGGTGCGTGCCGGAGAACGCCGTGTGCACCAGTTCGCCGGCGTACGGGTGGCGCGGGTGCGCGGAGAGGATCACCCAGTCCCGGCGGGACAGGTGACGTCACCCGGTCCAGGACGGGGAGTCGGTGGCGCCGGCAAGATCGTCATGCGGCCGTGAGGGCGTTCACCCGATCGCCGCGGTGACGGAATAGCAGCCGTACCGGCGAGGTTGTCGCCGGACAGACGCATGCACACGCATGCAACGATCCCGGAAGGCCTGTCATGAAGATCGGCATCATCGGCGCGGGGAACATCGGCGGCAACCTCACCCGGCGGCTCACCGCCCTCGGTCACGAGGTCGCCGTGGCCAACTCCCGCGGCCCCGAGACACTCAGGGAACTGGCCGAGGAGACCGGAGCGACCCCGGTCCGGGCGGAGGAGGCGGCCAGGGACGCCGAGGTGGTCGTCGTCACCGTCCCCCTCAAGGCGGTACCGAGCCTCCCCTCCGGCCTGCTGGACGGCGCCGCCGAAGGGGCCGCGGTGATCGACACCGGCAACTACTACCCGCGTGAGCGCGACGGCCGGATCGCGGGCATCGAGGACGAAGGCCTCACCGAGAGCCGCTGGACCGAACGACACCTCGGCCACCCGGTGATCAAGGCCTTCAACGGCACCTACGCCCAGGACATCCTGGACCGCCCCCGTCCCGCGGGCGGCTCCGAGCGCATCGCCCTTCCGGTCGCCGGCGACGACGAGGCGGCCAAGGCGAAAGTGCGGGCCCTGATCGACGAACTCGGCTTCGACACGGTCGACGGGGGCGGCATCGACGACTCCTGGCGCCAGCAGCCGGGAACCCCCGTCTACGGCTTCCGCGGGGACTCGGAAGCCGTGAAGAAGGCCCTCGCGGCGGCCTCCCCGGTCCGCCCGGCGGACTTCCGGGGCTGACCGGCACTACGGCGTGGCCCACTCCTTCAGCGCGGCCCTGGTGGAGAAGTCGGCCACGTCCTTGTCGTGCGGCTCGCTGGTGTACTGGTGAAAACGCCACTTGGCCTTGATGCGGGGGCGACCGGCGGTGACGTAGTCGGCGATCCAGAGGCCGTCGCCGGCGTAGGAGGTCGTGTCGACCGTCAACCAGAAGTTCCTGTTCGTGTAGAGCACGACCCGGTTGTGCGGCCGCAGTCCCTTCAGCGTGCGGATGAAGTGGTCCTTCTCCGCGTTGCTCGCGTGGGTGCCGTCACCGGTGGTCTCCCAGTCGACCGCGAGGATGTCGCCGGCGCGCTCGGGGGCGTGCTGGACGAAGTACTCGGCCTGGGCGGCGATGTTGCCGGGCCACAGGAAGTGGTAGAAGCCGACGACCAGTCCGGCGTCCCGGCCTGTCTTGGTCTGGGCCGTGAGCCGGGGATTGACGTACGAACGGCCCTCCGTCGCCTTGATGAAGACGAAGGAGAGGCCGTCCGTGTCGTACGCGGAGGACTGGAAGGCGCTTACGTCGATGCCGTGCAACATGTAGGGGTTGTGCCCCTTGCGCCCCGATTCGGAACCTCAGCTTCGGGTGGTCACCCCACTGAGCACCGAGGCGGACTTCGCCGACCAGTCGGAGGTGATGATGCTCGCATGGTCCCTGGCCAACAGGTCCAGACGGGCGGCGACTTCCGCGTCGGTGGGGTCGGTGGAGGAGATGGCGGGGGAGACGCCGGAGGCGTCGGTCATGATCGAGATGTAGTGGTTCGTGGAGTAGAACGAGGTGTCGTACCCGTTGTTGACGTACGTCGCCGCGTCACCGTCGAAGAACACGAACCAGGGGCGGATCGAGGGGTCGGAGCTCCAGCGGGTCGCGCGCGGGTCGCCGTCGGCCGCACCCAGCACCGTCGGGAAGGCCTGGGCCTGCGCGATGTCTCCGGCCGCGTACAGGTCGCGCAGGTGGTCGCCGTACTCCTGGTCGGTCCAGTAGTGGTCGAAGGGGTTGTCCATCTCCACGGTGCCGGGGATGACTTCGAAGAGGAACTTGCCCTTGAGGGAGTCGCGGGACGGCCACGCGTCGGCCTTCGCGGCGGCGTCCAGTGTGCTGTAGGTGCCGCCCAGCAGGTCGGCCGGCCTGTAGACGCTGCTGCCGAGCTTCTGGCTGATCAGCGTGTCGAACTCGTCCGGGCCGAGCCCGACGTTGTTGTTGAAGCCGACCTTCATCTCGATCTTGAAGACGATCGGCGGGTGGTCGGGGTGCAGCTGGTTCCAGGCCGCGATGTTGTCCAGGCAGCTGCCGAAGTCCTGGTTGCGGCTCGTGCTGTACAGCTGGCTCGGCGTCTTCGCGCTCTCGCAGTTGTTGTCGTCGCCCCACGGGTTGCTGTGGCTCACCCGCCAGCGCCTGCTGATGCTGTCCGCGTAGACGTCGATCTCGAGCAGTGAGGCACCCGAGTCCAACGCCTGTGCGAAATAGGTGTACTTGGACTTGTCGTACGCGTTGTGCGTGCCGATCGCCGTCGTCTCGGAGAACTTCGGCGCCGCCGCGTGCGCGTTGCCCGCGCCCGCCGTCAGCAGAGCGGCGGCCCCCAGGAGTACCGCCAGCCGTCTCATCGCGCCCATAGCTCAACTCCCCTTCGCTGTAGCCGAGTTGGCGGCAGCGTAAGGGTGAGCGGTTACTGCGCGGTAGCCCCTGGCGGAACATCAGCCACTGTCCGACCGCCGGGCATCGCGCCTCACGGGACGGTGGCCGACCGGGAGGAGGGAGTGATGTGCCGGTCGAGGACCCGGCTCATGCGCGGACACGGCGCCGGTTCATTCCCTCTGCGCCCGCCCCCTGCGACCCCCGGGGCTGTTCGAAATGAGCATGACCGACAACGGGGACCGCCGCTTCTGGGTCAAAGACCCCGGCCACGGCCCGGACGCCTGGCGCATCGCGTCGAAAACCGGCAGGGGCCGACAGCCCCGGAGCCGCGCTGCCCTGTCGCGGACGTGGCCCCCGCGGCGGTCCTCGCCGCCCGGACCGAGGCCATGGCAGAGACGGATCCCGCGAGGGGCATGAGGACCGAGGCGCACGCCGCACCGCAGCGGCCTGCCGCTCGGCGGGAAGGCCCCGACAGCGGTGCGAGGGACGAGCGTACGCCTATGTCCTCAGCACTCGATGATGTTCACCGCGAGCCCGCCCCGTGCCGTCTCCTTGTACTTGACGGACATGTCCGCGCCGGTGTCCTTCATGGTCTTGATGACCTTGTCCAGGGACACCTTGTGGGAGCCGTCGCCGCGCATGGCCATCCTCGCCGCGGTGACCGCCTTCACCGCGGCCATGCCGTTGCGCTCGATGCACGGGATCTGGACCAGGCCGCCGACCGGGTCGCAGGTCAGGCCGAGGTTGTGCTCCATGCCGATCTCGGCGGCGTTCTCGACCTGCTCGGGGGAGCCGCCGAGGACCTCGGCCAGCGCGCCCGCGGCCATCGAGCAGGCCGAGCCGACCTCGCCCTGACAGCCGACCTCGGCACCGGAGATGGAGGCGTTCTCCTTGAAGAGCATGCCGATCGCGCCCGCGGCGAGGAGGAAGCGCACCACGCCGTCCTCGTCGGCACCGGGGACGAAGTCGATGTAGTAGTGCAGGACGGCAGGGATGATGCCGGCCGCGCCGTTCGTCGGGGCGGTCACCACGCGACCGCCGGCCGCGTTCTCCTCGTTCACCGCCATCGCGTAGAGCGTGATCCACTCCATGGCGTGGGCCAGCGGGTCGCCCTCGGCGCGCAGCTGGCGGGCGGAGACGGCCGCGCGGCGGCGCACCTTCAGGCCGCCGGGCAGGATGCCCTCGCGCGCCATGCCGCGCTGGACGCACTCGCGCATCACCCGCCAGATCTCCAGCAGACCCGCGCGGATCTCGTCCTCGGTGCGCCAGGCCCGCTCGTTCTCCAGCATCAGGGAGGAGATCGACAGACCCGTCTCCTTCGTCAGGCGCAGCAGCTCGTCGCCCGTGCGGAAGGGATGTTTCAGGACCGTGTCGTCCAGCTTGATCCGGTCCGCGCCGACCGCGTCCTCGTCCACGACGAAGCCGCCGCCGACCGAGTAGTACGTCTTCGTCAGCAGTTCCGCGCCCGAGGCGTCGTACGCCCACAGCGTCATGCCGTTGGCGTGGTACGGGAGGGCCTTGCGGCGGTGCAGTACGAGGTCCTTGTCGAAGTCGAACGCGATCTCGTGTTCGGCCAGGAGCGAGATGCGGCCCGCCTGCTTGATCTTCTCCACCCGCTCGTCCGCCGTCTCCACGTCCACCGTGCGCGGGGACGCGCCCTCCAGCCCGAGCAGGACCGCCTTCGGCGTGCCGTGGCCGTGGCCGGTCGCGCCGAGGGAGCCGTACAGCTCGCAGCGCAGGGAGGCCACCGAGGGCAGCAGGTCTTCGTTGCGCAGCCGGCGGGCGAACATCCGCGCCGCGCGCATCGGGCCGACCGTATGGGAGCTGGACGGGCCGATGCCGATCGAGAACAGGTCGAAGACCGAGATGGCCACGGTCACTCCTCAGGAACGGGGGATGATGGGGCACCCTCGGGATCCGGCCTCGGGTGCCCCACCGGGGACTTGCTTCGCCGGGACCTACTTGGTCAGGCCCGGGTACAGCGGGTGCTTGTCGGCGAGCGCCTGCACGCGCGCCTTGAGGGCTTCCGCGTCGGCCGACCCGAAGGGGGACGGCGCCTTCAGCGCCTCGGCGATCACGTCCGCGACCTCGGCGAAGTCCTCGGCCGTGAAGCCGCGGGTCGCGAGGGCCGGCGTGCCGATCCGCAGCCCGGACGTCACCATCGGGGGCCGCGGGTCGTCCGGGACCGCGTTCCGGTTGACCGTGATCCCGACCTCGTGGAGGCGGTCCTCGGCCTGCTGCCCGTCCAGCTCCGAGGCGCGCAGGTCGACGAGGATCAGGTGCACGTCCGTCCCGCCGGACAGGACGTTCACCCCCGCCTCACGGGCGTCCGCCGCCGTCAGGCGCTCGGCGAGGATGCGGGCACCCTCCACGGTACGACGCTGGCGCTCCTTGAACTCCTCCGAGGCCGCGACCTTGAAGGAGACGGCCTTGGCCGCGATCACGTGCTCCAGCGGACCGCCCTGGAAGCCGGGGAAGACCGACGAGTTCAGCTTCTTCGCGAAGTCCTTGCTGCGGGCGAGGATGATGCCGCCGCGCGGGCCGCCGAGCGTCTTGTGCGTGGTGGAGGTGACCACGTCGGCGTACGGCACCGGGTTCGCGTGCAGGCCCGCCGCGACCAGGCCGGCGAAGTGCGCCATGTCGACCCACAGGTATGCCTCGACCTCGTCGGCGATCCGGCGGAAGGCGGCGAAGTCGAGCTCGCGCGGGTACGCCGACCAGCCGGCGATGATCACCTTCGGGCGGTGCTCCTTGGCGAGCCGCTCGACCTCGGCCATGTCGACCAGACCGGTGCCGGCGTCCACGTGGTAGGCGACCACGTCGAACTGCTTGCCGGAGAAGTTCAGGCGCATGCCGTGGGTCAGGTGGCCGCCGTGGGCCAGGTCCAGGCCGAGGATGGTGTCCCCGGGCCGGGCCAGCGCGAACAGGGCCGCCTGGTTGGCGGAGGCGCCGGAGTGGGGCTGGACGTTGGCGTACTCGGCGCCGAACAGCTCCTTGACCCGGTCGATGGCGATCTGCTCGGCGACGTCGACGTGCTCGCAGCCGCCGTAGTAGCGGCGGCCCGGGTAGCCCTCGGCGTACTTGTTGGTGAGGACCGAGCCCTGCGCCTCCATCACCGCGAGGGGAGCGAAGTTCTCGGAGGCGATCATCTCCAGCGTGGACTGCTGGCGGCCGAGCTCGGCGTCGACCGCGGCGGCGATCTCCGGGTCCAGCTCGTGCAGGGACGTGTTCAGGACGGTCATACGGCTACGACTCCTCAGCCGGCGTTCTGGGCGGTGTACTCGTCGGCGGAGAGCAGGTCGGCCGGCTCCTCCGTGACGCGCACCTTGAACAGCCAGCCGCCCTCGAAGGGCTCGGAGTTCACCAGCGACGGGTCGTTGACGACGTCCTCGTTGATCTCGGTGACCTCACCGGTGACCGGGGAGTACAGGTCGGAGACCGACTTCGTGGACTCCAGTTCGCCGCAGGTCTCGCCCGCAGCCACGGTGGAGCCGACCTCGGGGAGCTGGGCGTAGACGACATCGCCGAGCGCGTTCGCCGCGAACTCGGTGATGCCGACCGTCGACACGCCGTCCTCGGCGGGCGACAGCCACTCGTGCTCCTTGCTGTAGCGCAGCTGCTGGGGGTTGCTCATGGCCTGAATTCTCCTGTACGCGCGGGAGTGATGATGACGGGGGGACTGGTGAGGCCGCTGGGGAGCAGCGGGACGTGCGCGGGGTCACACAGTGACCGCGCCCAGTGTCTACTTCTGGCGCTTGTAGAACGGCAGCGCCACGACCTCGTACGGCTCGTGGCTGCCCCGGATGTCCACGCCGACGCCCTCGGTGCCCGGCGCCGCGTGCGCCGCGTCGACGTACGCCATGGCGATCGGCTTGCCCAGGGTGGGGGAGGGAGCGCCGGAGGTGACCTCGCCGATCACCTCACCGCCCGCGACGACGGCATACCCGGCCCGCGGAACGCGGCGGCCCTCGGCGACCAGGCCGACGAGGATCCGCGGCGGGTTCTCCTCAGCCCGTGCGGCGGCCTGCCGGAGCGCCTCGCGCCCGACGAAGTCGCCCTCCTTCTCGAACTTCACCACACGGCCGAGCCCGGCGTCGAAGGGGGTCAGCTCGGTGGTCAGCTCGTGCCCGTACAGCGGCATGCCCGCCTCCAGGCGCAGGGTGTCCCGGCAGGACAGGCCGCACGGCACCAGGCCGACGCCCTCGCCGGCCCTGGTCAGCGCCTGCCACAGCTCGACGGCGTGCTCGGGCTTCACGAACAGCTCGAAACCGTCCTCGCCGGTGTACCCGGTGCGGGCGATCAGCGCAGGGACGCCGGCGACCGTGCCGGGCAGCCCGGCGTAGTACTTGAGGCCGTCGAGGTCGGCGTCGGTGAGCGACTTCAGGATGCCGGGGGACTCGGGGCCCTGGACGGCGATCAGTGCGTAGGCGTCCCGGTCGTCGCGGACCTCGGCGTCGAAGCCGGCGGCGCGCTCGGTGAGGGCGTCCAGCACCACCTGGGCGTTGGAGGCGTTCGCGACGACCATGTACTCGGTCTCGGCGAGCCGGTAGACGATCAGGTCGTCCAGGATGCCGCCGTCGGCCCGGCAGATCATGGTGTAGCGGGCGCGGCCCACGCCGACGGAGGCGATGTTGCCGACCAGGGCGTGGTTCAGGAAGGCGGCCGCCTCCGCACCGGTGACGGCGATCTCGCCCATGTGGGAGAGGTCGAACAGGCCCGCCTTCGTCCGCACGGCGATGTGCTCGTCGCGCTCGGAGCCGTAGCGCAGCGGCATGTCCCAGCCGGCGAAGTCGGTCATCGTCGCACCGAGCGCGCGATGCACGGCATCGAGCGCGGTGTGACGGAGTTCAGTGCTGCTCATCGGTCGGTCGTCTCCCAGGGCGAAACAGGACGGGCGAGGAACGTTCCTCCCCATCTGTCATCGGAACCTGAGAGGTTCGCCGGGACCGCCACAGGGACGATCACGGCTTGCACCGTGGGTGGAGCCACTGTCGTAGAGCGGCCCGCTTTTCAGATGTGCCTCGCCCGCGCGGTAACGGGGCCTGAGAGATTCAAGGGAGGGACTTGCTCCTTCGGCGCCCCGGCATCTGTGCTGCCAGGGACTCTCCCGCGCGGATTCAAGCGGCCGGTATGCAGTTGGCGGCCACATCATCGCACGGCGGGCGGGCTTTTGTAACCGACCTGTGGCAGGCCCCGGACCCTGGTGGCGACATCGTCCATCACCTTCTCTTTACGGACTGCGGGCAGGAGGAGCACCGGCCGACAGGGGAGGACGATCACGGTGAACAGGACCCGGTGCACGTCACCGGCGTCGCGGTGCCCGGGCAGCCGGCCGCCCCGGACCCGGTCGTCCGCGACCTGCGCGAGCGCGCCGGTCGCGTCCCGCGCACCCTGCTCTCCGGCCCCCGTGACCCGGTCGTGGTCACCGGCCTGCCCGGCAGCGGCAGGTCCACCCTCATGAACCGCGCGGTTCCCGGTCGTCGTGTCGACTCCCAGCACACCCGCGACCGCCGGGACGTGCGCGCAGGCCGCCTCCCGTACCCCCTCCACCGCCCCCCTGGTCCGCCTCGCCCTCCCCCACGCTCGGCTCCGCTCGCGCGGGGGGCACCCCCATCGCCGGACTGCGCCGCGCCCTGCGCACCGGCGAGGGCGTCGTCGTGCACGACTGCGGCACCCGGCCCCGGGTGGGCGGCCGGCTCGCCCGCAAGGCCCGCCGCCGCGGCTGGCCCCTGCATCTGCTGCTGCTCGACGTCGGTCCCGAGGCCGCCCGCGAGGGCCGGCGCGAGCGCGGCCGGGGCGTGTCCGCCCGTGCCTTCCGCCGCCACCGCCGTACGACCGCCCGGGTGCTCGCCGCGGTCGAGGGCGGCCGGATGCCCGCGGGCTGCGGCTCGGCGACCCTGCTGGACCGGCCGGCGGCGGGTGCCCTGCAACGGATCGCCTTCCCGGCATGAGGCCGCCGCACGGTCGTCCGAAGGTGAGGCACTGTCACAGCCACCCGCTAGCCTTCATGGACACAGCAGTGGTTCCCAGCAGGCGGTAGGCAGATGGACTTCCCGGCGGACATTCCCGCGGACTTCCCGGCACAGGCGCACCCCCAGCCGCACGGCGGCTGGCCCGGCAATGAACTGGAGGAGGTGCTCTCGGCCTCCCTCGGCATACCCGCCGCGGCCGGCCGGATCACCGAGGTGCTGGGCCGCAGTCTGCTGTGGATCCCGCTGCCCAACGGCGGCGGCCCTGACAGTGGCCCGCTGGACCTGCCCTCGCTGGACATCGACGGCCAGGCGTACGTCCCGGTGTTCAGCTCCGAGGAGCAGCTGCGCCAGGCGGCAGGCCCTCACATGCCGTACACCATCGCGCCCGCCGTGGAGTTCGCCCGCGGTCTGCCCCCGCAGATCGGCATCGCCGTGAACCCCGACGCGCTGGTCGGCATCCCGCTGCCGCCCGCGGCGGTGGCCGAGCTGTGCCGGACCGGCCGCACCCCGCTGGACGGCCCGAACACCGGCGGCCGGGTCCGGCTCTTCGAGCCCGACTGGCAGGACGACCCGGTCGACTTCCTGTCCGCGGCGTCCGCCGAGTTCGCCGAGACCGGGGTGGTCCTCACGGCCCGCCGCTGCCTCGCGGCGATCGAGACCGACGAACCGGTCATGTTCGTGGGCGTCGAGCTCTCGCAGTGGGAGGGCGACCTGCGCACCCTCCCCCTCCAGGCCCTCGGCAGGGCCCTCGGCAAAGTCCCGGTCAAGTGGCCGGTCAACCTGGTCCTCCTGGACGTCACGGACGACCCGGTGGCCGAATGGCTGACCGCAAGGGTCCGTCCCTTCTATCAGTACGGCCACTGAGGTGCCCGAAGGGGCGCGGGGCCGTGTCCGGTGCGCGGCTGCGCCGCGGTGCGGGTTCCCGGGTTCGAGCGAAGCCAGGACGGGGAGCGAGAACCCACCACTCACCCGCACTCGTGCACGCACCCGGGGCGGCACCCCGGCGGGCGCATAAGCTGTCCCCGAACGCGGGGCACGGAAAAGAGAAGGGCACGACAGGTGAGCGCGAGCCACAGCGGCGGCGTCGAGCACATGCTGCGCCAGGTCACCCCCGGCCGCTACGACGCCTACGAGGCCCTGCTCCGTGCCCTCGCCACGCCCTCCGCCGGTCAGATCTGGATGCTGTTGTGGCACGGCCAGGCCGGCTCCCCGGACGCCCAGTACGGGAACATGGAGGTCGACGGCTTCCACTACGCCCCCTGCGTCACCTCCGCCCAGGAGCTGTCGGCCAGCGGCTGGAACCGGTCGTACGAGGTCGTCGACGGGCTCGACGTGGCCCGCACCCTCTACCCCGACCACTACGGCCTCTGGCTGAACCCGCACGCCCCGGGCGGCGGTGTCGGCATCCCCTGGCTGGACCTGCGCCGGATCGCGACCGGGCTGGAGCGCCAGCCCGCGGGGCCCCTCCGGCTCGGCGAGCCCGGAATCGAGATCCCGCAGTTCTACGCCCTCCTCGCGCAGAACGCTCACCGCACCCCGGCCCTGCGGTCCCTGCGCCGTGCCTGGGTGCAGCCGGCACTGGGCGCGCCGTACCTCGCCATCGGCCTGGACGTGTACGACACCTCCCCGGCGGCGGTCGACTCGGTGCGCGCGATGATGCAGCAGTCCATCGGTGCGGTCCCGGAGGGCCTGCCGGTGTCGACGGTCGTGATGACGGACGACTACGACCCGGTGGTGATGTGGATGCGGGTCAACGCCCGCCCGTTCTACGACCGCGAGGCGCACGCGGCACCGGCGCCCGCCGCCGGTCCGGGGTACGGCTACACGGGCCCCCGGTCCTACTGAGCGCTCGGGCGCTGTGACGCCGACCACAACGCCGGTGCCTGCCCTCAACCACCCCGTATGTCCGCCCGATTCGGGCGAGGTGTCCGCCGATGTCCGCGTCCGGCAGTCGATCTTCCCTGTTCGGATAACGGATTCCCCTAGGTGGCATCACGTTTACGCATACTTTCTCCATCAGGCCTGGCGCGTGATCGAGAGCGCGTTGAAGACTCGCCTCTCAAGACGCGAGGCCATCGCTCCTGTGCTCGAACCAGTCACAGGATCAGCTGGCACTCCGGGGCCGTCACCAACGTGCGGCCGGCGCAGGTAAGTGAACCAAGCCGCCCACAGCGGCGGACAAAGGCCGGTCACCACCGGCGAGAGGGGTCAGGTCAACTGTGACCGCACCGATCGAGACCACCGGGGAAGAGGCTGCAGCGCCTCCCGAGTCCGTGCTCGCCGGGGCCAAGAAGAGCCAGATCGAAGGGCGTTCACTCAGCCAGATCGCCTGGACCCGGTTCAAGCGGGACAAGGTGGCCGTGGCGGGCGGCGTCGTCGTCATTCTGCTCGTGCTGATGGCGGTGCTCGCCAAGCCGATCGAGTCGATCTTCGGGCTCGACCCGGACAAGTTCCACCAGGACCTCATCGACCCGGCGCTGCTGGCTCCGAAGGGCGGCTGGGGCGGCATGAGCCTCGCCCACCCGCTCGGCGTGGAACCGCAGTACGGCCGTGACATGCTCGCCCGCATCATCGACGGCTCCTGGGTCTCCCTCCTGGTCGCCGGCGGCGCCACCCTCCTCTCGGTGGTCATCGGAACCGTCCTGGGCGTGATCGCCGGCTACTACGGCGGCTGGGTCGACAGCATCATCAGCAAGCTGATGGACACCTTCCTGGCGTTCCCGCTGCTGCTGTTCGCCATCGCCATCTCCGCCTCGGTGCAGGACGGCTTCTTCGGGCTCAACGGCCTGCCGCTGCGGATCTCCGTGCTGATCTTCGTGATCGGCTTCTTCAGCTGGCCCTACATCGGCCGCATCGTGCGCGCCCAGACGATGACCCTGCGCAGGCGGGAGTTCGTCGAGGCCGCCACCAGCCTGGGGGCCCGCGGCCCGTACATCCTGTTCCGCGAGCTGCTCCCGAACCTCGTCGCGCCGATCCTCGTCTACTCGACGCTGATCATCCCGACGAACATCCTCTTCGAGGCCGCGTTGAGCTTCCTCGGAGTCGGTATCGCTCCGCCGCAGGCCTCCTGGGGCGGCATGCTCAGCAACGCCGTGGATCTGTACACCGCAGATCCGCAGTACATGTTCGTGCCCGGACTGGCGATCTTCATCACCGTCCTGGCCTTCAACCTGCTGGGTGACGGGCTGCGTGACGCGCTCGACCCTCGCAGCAAGTGATCCATCGATAGGGGAGGCTTTCCTCAACGTGAAGACCAGAAGGGTTATCGCCGCCGTGGCGTCGGTCACGGCGCTCTCCCTGGGCGCGGCCGCCTGTGGCGGCGGGAGCGGCAAGAGCAGCAGCGGCGGCAGCGGCAGCAAGGACGCGGCGCTGAGCTCCATTGTCAATGCGTCGAGCAAGAAGGGGGGTACGGTCACGCTGGAGGACTCCGACGTGCCGGACTCCCTGGACCCGGGCAACACCTACTACGGCTTCGTGCAGAACTTCTCGCGCCTCTACGCGCGGACGCTCGTCACGTTCAAGCCGGCCGCCGGCAAGGACGGCCTCACGGTCGTCCCGGACCTCGCGGAGTCCCTGGGCACGCCCAGCAAGGACGCCAAGACCTGGACGTACCACCTGCGTCCGGGCCTGAAGTTCGAGGACGGCACCCCGATCACGTCCAAGGACGTCAAGTACGCGATCGAGCGCTCCAACTTCGCGCCCGAGGCCCTGTCCAACGGCCCGACGTACTTCAAGGCGTACCTGCAGGGCGGTGACAAGTACAAGGGCCCCTACAAGGACAAGAAGGGCCTGGACTCCATCGCCACCCCGGACGACCGCACGATCGTCTTCCACCTGAACCAGCCGTTCGCCGACTTCGACTACCTGGCGACCTTCTCCCAGACGGCCCCCGTGCCGCAGGCGAAGGACGACGGTGCGAAGTACGTCCAGCACATCGTCTCCTCCGGCCCCTACAAGTTCTCGTCGTACGAGGAGGGCGCCAGCGCCACCCTCGTCCGCAACCCGAACTGGGACCCGAAGACGGACCCGATCCGCAAGGCGCTGCCGGACAAGATCGTCGTCAAGTTCAAGGTCAACCCGGTCTCGATCGACAACGACCTGATGGCCGACAAGATCACGGCCGACATCTCCGGCGCCGGTGTGCAGCCGCAGACCCAGCCGAAGGTCCTGGCCGGCAAGTACGCCAAGCAGACGGACAACTCCTACGCCGGTGCCACCGGCTACATGGCGCTGAACCTGCACGTCGCGCCGTTCGACAACGTGCACTGCCGCAAGGCCGTGCAGTGGGCGGTCGACAAGCAGTCGGTGATCGACGCCATGGGCGGCGCGCCCAAGGGTGACGTGGCCACCACGCTGCTGCCGCCGTCGGTCAACGGCTACACCAAGTTCGACGAGTACCCGACGGCGGGCCACAAGGGTGACGTGGCCAAGGCCAAGGCCGAGCTGAAGCTGTGCGGCAAGCCGAACGGCTTCTCCACCACGCTGACGGCCCGTTCCGACCGTCCTTCCGAGATCGCGATGGCCACGGCCATCCAGAACTCCCTGAAGGCCGCCGGCATCAACGTCGACATCAAGCAGTTCCCCTCCGGCAAGTACTTCTCCAACTTCGCCGGTGTCCCGAGCTACGTCCACCAGCACAAGCTCGGCATGATGATGATGGCGTGGGGCGCCGACTGGCCGACCGGCTACGGCTTCCTGGACCAGATCATCGACGGCAGCGCCATCAAGCCCTCGGGCGGCAACAACCTGATGGAGCTGAACGACCCGAAGATCAACGCCGCTCTCAAGGCGGCCATCGGCAACACCGACGCCGCGGCTCGTACCAAGGCCTGGGGCGACATCGACAAGATGGTCGCCGACAACGCCTCGGTCGTCCCGCTGGTCTACCGCAAGAACCTGCTGATCAGGCCCACGTCCGCGACCAACGTCACGGTCACGCAGGCGTACCTCGGCATGTACGACTACCTGCTGCTGAGCTCCTCGAAGTAACAGCAGGCCGGATACCCCTGAAAGGCAGGTGAAGGCACCGGGTGGCCGGGGCGGACACACCCCGCCCCGGCCACCCGGAGCCGCACAGCTGTGGCTGCGTACATCATCCGACGCGTCTTCGGCGCATTGGTACTGCTGCTGGTGGTCAGCGCAGTCACCTTCGCCATCTTCTTCCTGGTCCCCCGCCTGGGCGGCCAGACAGCCACCCAGCTGGCCACCCAGTACGTCGGCAAGGACGCCAACCCCGCGTCCATCGCCGCGATCAAGCACAACCTGGGACTCGACCAGCCCATCTACATCCAGTACTGGCACTACATCAAGGGCCTGTTCGTGGGCGCCGACTACAACTTCGGCCCCGATGCGACGCACTGCAACGCCCCCTGCTTCGGGTACTCCTTCAAGAGTCACGTCGAGGTGTGGCCCCAGCTCGAGCAGCGGATCCCCGTCTCCTTCTCGCTGGCCGTCGGCGCTGCGGTGATCTGGCTGATCTTCGGTGTGACGACCGGTGTCGTCTCGGCGCTGCGCAAGGGCAAGCCGGTGGACCGCATCTCGATGTTCATCGCGCTCGCCGGCGTCTCGCTGCCGATCTTCTTCACCGGCCAGGTGATCAACGCGCTGTTCGTCTACCAGTGGCCCATCTGGGACAGCACCGACTACGTGCCGTTCACCCAGAACCCGGCCGACTGGGCCTGGCATCTGCTGCTGCCCTGGATCAGCCTCGCGTTCCTCTTCTCCGCCACCTACGCCCGGCTCACCCGGGCGGGCATGCTGGAGACGATGAGCGAGGACTACATCCGTACGGCACGGGCCAAGGGCCTCAAGGAGTCGGTGGTCGTCACCAAGCACGGGCTGCGTTCCACGCTCACCCCGATCGTGACGATCTTCGGCATGGACTTCGGCACCCTCGTGGGCACGGCGGTGCTCACCGAGACCGTCTTCTCCCTGCAGGGCGTCGGCGCGTACTCGATCCAGGCCATCAAGGACAACGACCTGCCCATCGTGATGGGCGTGACCCTGGTCGCCGCGTTCTTCATCGTCATGTGCAATCTCCTCGTCGACCTGGTGTACGCAGCCATCGACCCCCGCGTGAGGTACTCGTGAGCAAGCTCGACAAGGCGGCGGTCGGCGAACCGGCCATCACCGCCCCCTCCGACGCCGACGACGCGTTCCTCTCCGTTCGCGATCTGCGCATCCACTTCGACACCGACGACGGCCTGGTCAAGTCGGTGGACGGCGTCAGCTTCGACGTCAAGCGGGGCAAGACCCTGGGCATCGTCGGTGAGTCCGGTTCCGGCAAGTCCGTCACCTCGCTCGGTGTGATGGGCCTGCACCGTTCGGCCAACGCCCGGGTCTCCGGCGAGGTCTGGCTGGACGGCCAGGAACTGATCGCCGCCGACCCGGACGAGGTCCGCCGGATGCGTGGCCGCAAGATGGCGATGATCTTCCAGGACCCGCTGTCCGCGATGCACCCCTACTACACGGTCGGGGCGCAGATCGTCGAGGCCTACCGGGTCCACCACAACGTCAGCAAGAAGGTCGCCAAGCAGCGGGCGATCGAGATGCTGGACCGCGTGGGCATCCCGGAGCCGGCCAAGCGTGTCGACGGCTACCCGCACGAGTTCTCCGGCGGTATGCGCCAGCGCGCGATGATCGCGATGGCGCTGGTGAACAACCCCGAGCTGCTCATCGCGGACGAGCCGACCACCGCCCTGGACGTCACCGTGCAGGCCCAGATCCTGGACCTGATCCGGGACCTGCAGAAGGAGTTCGGCTCCGCCGTCATCATGATCACGCACGACCTCGGTGTCGTCGCCGAGATGGCGGACGACCTGCTGGTCATGTACGGCGGCCGGTGCGTGGAGCGCGGGCCGGCCGACGAGGTGTTCGAGGCGCCCCGCCACCCGTACACCTGGGGTCTGCTGGGCTCGATGCCGCGGCTGGACCGGGAGGAGACCGACCGGCTCATCCCGATCATGGGCTCCCCGCCCTCCCTCATCAACGTCCCGTCCGGCTGCGCCTTCAACCCGCGCTGCCCGTACGCGGACATCCCGAAGGACAACGTCACCCGCACGGTCCGTCCCGAGCTGACCGAGGTCGGCAGCGGACACTGGGCGGCCTGCCACATGACGCAGGAGCAGCGGGAGCGTATCTGGACCGAAGAGATTGCGCCGAAGCTGTGAGCGACGAAAAAGTGAGCATCCCCGCGCAGAGTGACGGTGCCGACGTGACCGACAAGGGCGCTGTCTCCGACGGCGAGATCCTGCTGAAGGTGACCGGGCTCCAGAAGCACTTCCCGATCCGCAAGGGCCTGCTGCAGCGGCAGGTCGGGGCGGTGCGCGCCGTCGACGGCATCGACTTCGAGGTGCGCAAGGGCGAGACCCTGGGCGTCGTGGGCGAGTCCGGCTGCGGCAAGTCGACGATGGGCCGGCTGATCACCCGGCTGCTCGAACCGACCGCCGGCACGGTGGAGTTCGAGGGCAGGGACATCACGCACCTCGGCGTCGGCGGCATGCGCCCGATGCGCCGTGACGTGCAGATGATCTTCCAGGACCCGTACTCGTCGCTGAACCCGCGCCACACCATCGGCACGATCGTCGGCGCGCCCTTCAAGCTCCAGGGCGTCGAGCCCGAGGGCGGCATCAAGAAGGAAGTGCAGCGGCTGCTGTCGGTGGTCGGTCTCAACCCCGAGCACTACAACCGCTATCCGCACGAGTTCTCCGGCGGTCAGCGCCAGCGCATCGGCATCGCCCGCGCGCTGGCTCTCAAGCCGAAGCTGGTCGTCGCCGACGAGCCGGTCTCCGCGCTGGACGTGTCGATCCAGGCGCAGGTCGTGAACCTGCTGGACGACCTCCAGGAGGAGCTGGGCCTGACCTATGTGATCATCGCGCACGACCTCTCGGTCGTCCGGCACGTCTCGGACCGGATCGCGGTGATGTACCTCGGCAAGGTCGTGGAGCTGGCCGACCGGGAGTCGCTGTACAAGGCGCCGATGCACCCGTACACCAAGGCGCTGATGTCGGCGGTGCCGATCCCGGACCCGAAGCGGAAGAACGCGAAGAGCGAGCGCATCCTGCTCAAGGGCGACGTGCCCTCGCCGATCGCGCCGCCGAGCGGCTGCCGCTTCCACACCCGGTGCTGGAAGGCGACGGAGATCTGCCGGACCACCGAGCCGGCGCTGCTGGAGCTGCGGCCCGGTCAGCGGGTCGCGTGCCACCACCCGGAGAACTTCGAGGACCAGGCCCCGCAGGACACGGTTCTGCTCTCCGCGGCCAAGGAGGCGGCCGAGCTGGTCTCCGACGAGGTCCTCGCGGAGTCGGCGGAGACGTCGGCTGCGGTGGCGGCGGAACTCTCCGAGGGTTCCGCCGGGGAGAACGGCTCCGAAGCGGGCGTCTCCGAAGAGACGGCGCCGGAAGAGACCGCCTCCGAAGAGACCGCCCCCGAAGAGACGGCGTCCGAAGAGACCGCCTCCGAAGAGAACGCCGACGAGGGCGACTCCCAGGAGCCAACGGACAAGTAGCACGTGACCGGTAAGGTCATGTACATGCCCGAACGGGAGAGTGCAGGGTACGACCCATGGCACTCTCCCGTTCGGCACGTCTGGGGGCGCTCGCGACCGCGGCGGCCTCCCTCCTCGTCATCGGAGCCTCTTCCGCCCCCACTCCGGGGGCCCCCGGCGCCGGCGATCCCTACTTCCCGAACCTCGGCAACGGCGGCTTCGACGCCCTGCACTACGACCTCGACGTCGCCTACGCACCGGACACCGGCCGCCTGGACGGCCGTACGACGCTCACCGCGCGCGCCACCCAGAACCTCTCCTCCTTCGATCTCGACCTCCAGCAGCTGCAGATCACCGGGGTCGAGGTGGACGGCAGACGCGCCCGGTTCGTCCGCGACGGCGACGAGGTCACTGTCAGCCCGCGCCAAAGCCTGCCCCGAGGCCGGAAGTTCAGGGTCACCGTCATCTACGGCGGCGTACCCCAGCCCCTCAGCGGGCCCATCGTGTTCGGATCCAAGTACGGCTGGATGAAGACCGCCGACGGCGTCTTCGTCGCCTGCGAACCCAACGCCGCCTCCACCTGGTTCCCGTCCAGCGACCACCCCTCCGACAAGGCCACCTACGACATCCGGATCAAGGCGCCGAAGGGTCTGACCGCCGTCTCCAACGGTCGGTTGGTCTCGACGTACGACACGGGCGGCTCGACGTACACCCACTGGCGCGAGTCACGGCCGATGGCGACCTACCTCGCCACCGCCACCATCGGACGGTTCGACGTGCGCACCGGCCGCACGCCGGGCGGCATCCCGGTCTACGTCGCCATCGACCCGGCGCTGAAGAACAGCAACGGCGTCGACGTGTACGCCGTCACCGCCGCCGCCACCGACTACTGGTCGCGGATCTTCGGGCCGTACCCGTTCGAGGAGACCGGCGCGATCGTGGACGACATGCCCGAGGCCGGGTTCTCGCTGGAGGTGCAGAGCAAGCCCGCCTACTCGGCCGTGCGCAACGAGACGACCATCGTGCACGAGCTGGCCCACCAGTGGTTCGGCGACTCGGTGAGCGTGGCGCAGTGGAAGGACGTCTGGCTCAACGAGGGCTTCGCCACCTACGCCCAGTGGCTGTGGGCCGAGCACCGGGGCACCCGCTCCGCCCACGACTCGTTCCTCGCGGCGTACGACTCCCTGCCCGGCGACTCGCCCTTCTGGCGGATCGAGGTCGCCGACCCGCAGCGCGACACCATGTTCGCCTCCGCCGTCTACCAGCGCGGCGCGATGACGCTCCAGATGCTCCGCGAGCGCATCGGCGACCCGGCCTTCTTCAAGCTGCTGCCCGCCTGGACCAGGCTCCACCGGTACGGCAACGCGGACACCGCCGACTTCGTCCGCCTCGCCGAGCGCGTCAGCGGGCAGCGGCTGGACGCCCTCTTCCGCACCTGGCTGTTCACCACAGGGAAACCGACCCTGTGAACCTCGCTTTGTAAGGTTCACAGCCCTGGTCGGGTGAGAATGTAGGGGTGCAGCTCCAGCAACTCTTCAGTCCCTCCGTCCAGCACACGCTCGATGTCATCGGCATCTTCGTGTTCGCGATCTCCGGCGCGCTGCTGGCCGTCCGGAAGAACTTCGATGTCTTCGGCATCGCCGTCCTCGCCGAGGTGACCGCGCTGGGCGGAGGGCTGTTCCGCGATCTGGTCATCGGAGCCGTGCCGCCGGCCGCCTTCACCGACCTCGGGTACTTCCTGACCCCGCTGCTCGCGGCCCTGGTCGTCTTCTTCCTGCACCCGCACGTGGAACGCATCCAGACGGCGGTGCTGATCTTCGACGCGGCCGGCCTCGGCCTGTTCTGCGTCAGCGGTACGACGAAGGCGTACAGCTACGGCCTCGGCCTGACCGCGTCGGCGACCCTGGGCCTCGCCACCGCCGTCGGCGGCGGTGTGCTGCGGGACGTGCTCGCCAACGAGGTGCCCTCACTGCTGCGCTGGGACCGCGATCTGTACGCGGTCCCGGCGATCGTCGGCGCCACGATGGTGGTGCTGTGCATCCGCTACGACGTCCTGACTCCGCTCACCAGCGGGCTGGCCGTCGTCACCGCTTTTGTGTTGCGCCTGCTCGCGATGCGGTTCCACTGGCGAGCTCCGCGCGCGTGGAACCGCCGGTCGACGGTGACAGAGGACTGAGCGGGCTGGCGGTGTGCGTGCGGGTGTGCCGAGCCGTGCCGCCGTGCCCCATCTCCATGGTCAGCCACTCGAACACCGTCGGCACCTGCGGCCGCCACAGCGCCATCGAGTGCCCGCCCAGACTGCGCGGCAGGAACACCACCCGCACGTACGTCGGCGGCTTCGCGATCTGCTCCAGCGCCACACCGGCCTGGTAGCCGTCGCCGTTCTCGCCCGAGATGTACAGCGCGATCCTCGGCGGGGTGCGGTAGTGCTTCAGGATGTAGTAGGGGTTGTTGGCCCGCCGCAGCTCGATGCTGCCGGCGGCCAGCGAGTTCCGCTCACCGATCGGGTCGTTGTACCCGGACAGGCTGATGGCGGCCCGGTAGCGGTCGGGGTGCGCCACGGCGAGCTTGGTCGCGCAGTGGGCACCGGCCGAGTAGCCGGCCGCGGCCCAGCCGTCCGGCGCGGACTCGGCGCGGAAGTTGTCCGTGATCATCTTCGGTACGTCGATGCTCAGCCAGGTGTCCGCGTTCACGGTGCCGGGGATGTTGGCGCACCCGGTGTCGATCCTGGCGATCAGGTTCGTCCGCGGGGACACCAGGATGAACGGGGCGACCTGGCCGCTCCTCATGAGCGGCTCCAGCTGCTCGTGCACCTTCAGGGAGCCGAACCAGGCCTTCGCGGAACCCGGGTAGCCCGACAGCAGTTCGACGACCGGGAACTTCCTGTTCTTGTAGGCCGGCTCGTTGTACTGCGGCGGCAGCCAGACGTAGACCTCGGCGTTCACACCGGACACCCGGCCCTTGAGCTGGGTGACCCTGACCCCGCCGGCCGCGTGCATGCCGGGCCCGTCGGCGAGAGTGAACTTCTGCCGCACCTTGGGCAGCCTCCTGTACGCGATGCCGCCGGTGCCGTCGGCGCCGAGATTGGCGGCCTGCTGCACATGGTTGCCCGTGCCGAGCAGGTCGGCCCAGTTGTCGTACAGGTTGTTGGCGTTGTTGACCAGCACGAAGACGAGCGTGATGGCGGTGCCCTGGGCGAACAGCAGCATCAGCAGCCGGGCCGCGGCGCGCAGGGGCTTGGGCCCGCGCACCCGCGACCACAGGACGAGCGGCAGTATCAGTGCGACCACCGCCAGCACGATGATCGTGTAGAGGAACGGAGTCCCGGTGAGGCTCATGTCCCCATAGAGGGGAATCGGGGGTCCGAGGTTGAGGACGTGTCCGGACACTTACTTAGAAATTGCCGGAACCTCACCCGGGAGGGGGATCCAGGCCGGCTGGACACCGAACGGGAGGGCGGCGCGGCTCCCGGCGTCGGCTTGTGGGCCCCCCTGAAAAGCTACCGCTTAGTAGTTACCTGTTGTACCGTTCACCCATGCCAGAAGCAGCTTCCGCAGCCTCCCCTTCGCGGGCCGTGATCGGCGACAGCGAGTTCGACCGCGACACCGCGGTCGCCCGGCGCGAGCCCGGCGTCTACGACATCGACCTCTCGGCCGGCTGGACCATCATCAACGCCGTCAACGGCGGCTACCTGCTGGCCGTGCTGGGCCGGGCCCTCGCGGACACGCTCCCGCACCCGGACCCGTTCACCATCACCGCGCACTACCTGACCGCCTCCCAGCCCGGCCCGGCGGTCGTCCGCACCGGGACGGTCCGCACCGGCCGCACCCTCTCCACCGGCCAGGCGTCCCTCTTCCAGTACGACGACGAGGGCAACGAGGTCGAGCGGATCCGCGTCCTCGCCTCCTACGGCGACCTCGCCGCCCTGCCCGACGACGTCCGCACGACGGCGGCGCCGCCACCGATCCCGCCCCTCGACCGGTGCTTCGGCCCCGAGGACGGGCCGGCCCCCGTCGAGGGCAGCTCGGCGATCACCGACCGCCTGATGCTCAAGCTGGACCCCGCGACCCTCGGCTGGGCGCTGGGCGCGCCCTCGGGCAAGGGCGAGATGCGCGCCTGGTTCGGCCTGGCCGACGGCCGCGACGCCGACCCGCTGTCCCTGCTGCTGGCGGTGGACGCCCTGCCGCCCACGGCCTTCGAACTCGGCCTGGAGGGCTGGGTCCCGACCGTGGAACTCACCGTCCACGTCCGCCGCCGCCCCGCCCCCGGCCCGCTGCGGGTGTCCATCACCACCCGCAACCTGGCCGGTGGCTTCCTTGAGGAGGACGCCGAGATCTGGGACACCGGGAACCACCTGGTCGCCCAGTCCCGTCAGCTGGCCCGCGTCAGGCTCGGCTGAGCGGGGCGCGGCCGAGCCAGGACGCCAGTTCCGTGTGGACGTCGGCTCCTTCGGGGGCGTCGCGGCGGCCGTCGAAGGGCGTCTTCGCGTCGCGCGGCCGGGAGTCCGGCAGGACCGTGCGGGCGGTGGCGAGGGCGAACCCGGCGAGTTCCGGGTCGAGCTCGAGGGGGTGGCCGAGGGCTTCGGCGAGATCCCAGGTGTGGGTCACGATCTCCATGACGTAGCCGGAGAGCGCCGCGTGGCCGGGGACCTCGCCCCACGGCACCCGTACCGGGGACGTCATCCGCTCGTCGCTCGCCCAGGCCTTCAGCACGCGGGCGCGTATCTCGTCGTAGGCCCCGGCCCAGCCGTCGTCGGCGACCCCGTGGGCGGTCGGTTCCACCGCCATTCCGTCGCCGCCCTCGCCGACCAAGGCGATCCGTCGGGTGCCGCCGACGATGTGGCTCAGCAGGGCCCGCACGTCGAACTCCGTGCAGGGCGTCGGCGCGGTGAGCTGTTCGGGGCGCACCGTCCTGATCAGGGCCGCCGCCTGCTCGGTGGCGCGGGAGTAGACGGGGCGCGGGTCGGTGAATCCGGTCGTGGTCATGAGGTACCCCTCCGTGTCGGTGTCTTCCGTGGTCGGTGGCACGAGGATCGGGGGATAACCTGACAACTTCCGTCAACATTTGCGAGGAGTCCGCGGCGGACGGGATCCTGGCCGCGTGAAGTCCGACCGGCTGCTGTCGATCCTGCTGCTCCTGCAGACCCGGGGCCGCGTCCCCGCGCACGAACTCGCCGACCGGCTGGAGGTGTCGGTCCGCACGATCTACCGGGACATCGAGGCGCTCTCGGCCTCCGGCGTCCCGGTGTACGCCGAGCGCGGCCGGCACGGCGGCATCGAACTCCTCGCCGGTTTCCGCACCGACGTCACCGGCCTGACCGCCGACGAGTCCCGCGCCCTGTTCGTCCTCGCCGCCCGGGGCGCCCACGCCGCGCTCGGCCTGGACGCGGCCCTCGGCTCGGCCCTGCGCAAGGTGATGGCCGCGCTGCCGGCGCCGTACCGGCCCGCCGCCGAGGTGACCAGCCGCCGCATCCTGGTCGATGCCACCCGCTGGAAGACCGGCCCCCGCCCGGCCGTCGACCTCGAGGTCCTGCAGGACGCGGTGTTCGCCGACCGGCGCCTGAGGCTGCGCTACCGGCACAGCGGGGAGCGCGAGCCGCGGACGTACACCGTGGATCCGTACGGCCTGGTCAGCAAGGCCGGGACCTGGTACCTGGTCGCCGACCGGCAGGGCGCGCCCCGGCTGCTGCGGGCCGACCGGATCCGCTCGGCCCGGCCGCTGGACGAGCCCGTGCGGCGCCGCGCCGGCGTCGAACTCACGGATGTCTGGGAGGCGTTGCGCCGGCAGGTGGAGGAGCGGCCGCGCGGGATCGAGGTCACCGTGCGGGTACGGCGCGAGCGGCTGGACATGTTCCAGCGGATGACGGCCGCCGACCTGACGGCCCCTTTCGAGGACGACGGCGAGAGCGACTGGGTCACCGCCCGGCTGGCCTACCCGGTGCTGCGCGCGGTCCGCCAACTTCTCGCGTTCTCCGACCAGGTGGAGCTGCTGGACCCGCCCGAGGCCCGCGCGGAACTGCTCGCGGCGGCCCGCTCCGTCACGGCCCTGTACCAGGACGGCCCCGAGGCCGGGAACTGACAGCAGGAACGCAGGTGCCGCTGGGCGGCCTTGGTGAGTGCGGAGGCACCCGGCGGGGCCTGCCCCGCGCCGGGGCGGCTCAGTCCAGCCAGTGGCCGCGGCCGATGGAGATGAGCCGCAGCTGTCGGGCGGCGAGCCGGGTGACGCGCTCGCGTTCCTCCGGCGGGCCGTCCAGGGCCTCCAGGAACAGGGAGGCGGTGATGAGCATCTGGTCGACGTAGAGATGCGCGAGCATCAGCAGGTCGTCGTCGCTCCAGCCCGCGGCCTCGGGGTCCTTGGCCAGCTCGGCCTTCACCTCGTCGGCGAACCGGACCAGTTGGGCTTTGATGGCCTCCCGCACGGGCTGGACCCCGCCGTGCCGTTCACGGGCGATGAACCGCACGTGCGCCGGATGGGTGTCCACGTGCCCGGCGATCAACTCGATGGCTCGCGCGATGCGTTCCTCGCTGCTGCCCGTGGTGGACACCGTCGTCCGCACCATCGGGTGCAGGCTGCCCAGCGCCTCGTCGACCAGCGCCACCCCGAGGTCGGCGGTCGAGCGGAAGTGCCGGTAGAAGGCGGTCGGGGCGACCCCGACGGCCCGGGTGACCTCGCGCAGGCCCAGGCTGCTCAGGCTCTGCTCCTCCAGCAGCGCGAGCGCCGCGTCGAGGAACGCCTGCCGGGTCTTCTGCTTCTGGGCCTGCCGGATGCCGAGGGTGTGACTCATGTCATCCAGTTAACAACTGTTCTCTGGAATTGAAAAGCCGTCGGGCGCGGTACAGTAGAAGTCAGTGAACAAGTGTTACTACAACTGTTCACCCAAACTTCACACCGGCCCGATCACGAGGCAACTCGGAGGGGGGATCCGATCCCATGCTGTTCCTCGTCGCCGCACTCATGCTGCTCGGTGTCGTCCTGGGCACCGTCGCCCACGCACCGCTGACCGTCACCGCCGTCGCCGCCGCCGGCATCGCCGTCTGGCTCGCCGTCTTCGCGATCCGCGAGCGCCTCGCCCGCCGGCGCCGTACCCCGGCCAACTGACCGTCCGCACCGACTTCCAGGAGCTGAGCACCATGCACCTCACCACACCGGTCGCGAGCGGCAACGACGCCCGTCCGGCCACGCGGGACGCCGACGGCATGGCCGTGGCGTCCTTCATCCTCGGCCTGCTCGGCCTGCTCGTTCTCAACATCTTCCTCGGTCCGATCGCCATCGTCCTGGCCGCGGTCTCCCTCTGGCGCGGCACCGCTCGCCGCGGCCGAGCCCTTCTGGGGCTGACCCTGGGCGTGGCCGACCTGGCCGTTCTGGCCGTCGCCATGGAGATGTCCCACACGCTGTCGTGGAGCCTGTGAGCCGGGCCGGCACCGACTGACGTGGGCAGGGCCCGGGGGGAGGGGGAGTGCGACCGGCAGGGGCCGGGTGCGGCGCCACCGAACCGGCCCGGACACGGTGAGGCGCGTGGCGACCCCGGCCACCCGAGACGGCCGAGGCCGAGCGCGGCGCCCGTCGCCGTAGAATCGGCGTCACCATGGCTTACCTCGACCACGCCGCGACCACCCCGATGCTCCCGGAGGCGGCGGGGGCACTCACCGCCCAGTTGAGCATCACGGGCAACGCCTCCTCCCTCCATGCATCCGGCCGGCAGGCACGCCGCACGGTCGAGGAATCCCGCGAAACCCTCGCCGAAGCGCTCGGCGCCCGGCCCAGCGAGGTCGTCTTCACCTCCGGCGGCACCGAGGCCGACAACCTCGCCGTCAAGGGCCTGTACTGGTCCCGCCGCGACGCCGACCCGGCCCGCACCCGCGTCCTGGCCAGCCCCGTCGAGCACCACGCCGTCCTCGACGCCGTCCACTGGCTCGGCGAGCACGAGGGCGCGACCGTGGAGTACCTGCCCGTCGACTCCCACGGCCGCGTCCACCCCGAGGCCCTGCGCGAGGCCATCACCCGCAACCCCGACGACGTCGCGCTGGTCACCGTCATGTGGGCCAACAACGAGATCGGCACCGTGCTGCCGATCCGTGAACTCGCCGAGACGGCCGCCGAGTTCGGCATCCCGGTGCACTCGGACGCGGTCCAGGCCTTCGGCCAGGTCCCGCTCGACTTCGCCGATTCCGGCCTCGCCGCGATGACCGTGTCGGGCCACAAGATCGGCGGCCCCTACGGCATCGGCGCGCTGCTGCTCGGCCGCGAGCAGAGCCCCGTACCCGTCCTGCACGGCGGTGGTCAGGAGCGGCACGTCCGCTCCGGCACTCTGGACGTCCCCGCCATCGCATCCTTCGCCGTCGCCGGGCGGCTCGCCACGGAGCGCCGCGCACGGTTCGCCCGGGAGATCGGCGCCCTGCGCGACCAGCTGATCGCGGCCGTGCGCGGCGCCGTCCCGGACGCGATCCTCGGGGGCGACCCGGCACCCGAGGGCCGCCTGCCGGCCAACGCGCACTTCACCTTCCCCGGCTGCGAGGGCGACTCCCTGCTGCTTCTGCTGGACGCCCAGGGCATCGAGTGCTCGACCGGTTCCGCCTGCACCGCGGGCGTCGCCCAGCCCAGCCACGTCCTGCTCGCCACCGGCACCGATCCGGACCTGGCCCGCGGCACGCTGCGGTTCTCCCTCGGCCACACCTCCACGCAGGCGGATGTGGAGGCGGTGGCCAAGGCGATCGGACCTGCGGTGGAGCGCGCCCGGGCGGCGGGCCTCACCTGAGGTCCGGGGCGACCGGCCGCTACACGCGCCGAGACGCGAGGCGACCTACGAGGCGGGTTCCCTTCGCCGGCATTGTCCGGATCAGGTGCTGGGGGTCGCCTTCCGGTCCTTGCGGACCTTCCGGCCTCTCAGCCCGAGCGTCGATGTCGGCACCAGCGGAGATTTCCTGTACCTCTCCTTGAAGAGATCGTTCTTTCTCTCGCTGAAGTCGGCTACTCCGCTTGGGCTCCCTCACTCGTCTCGTAGGTCTTCAAACAGGATAGAACCGCATCTACCTGACGAAAAAGGGCCTAGGCCTTGATTTTTTCAGATATCTCTCCCAGTCCCAGTGCGGCCCCGGATCGGTGTGGTCCGTGCCCGGCACCTCCGCGTGCCCGATGATGTGCTCCCCGTCCACGGGTATGCCGTAGCGCCCGCATATCGCCGCCGTCAGCCGGGCCGAGGCCGCGTACATGGCGTCCGTGAAGGAGGACGCGTCCGCCACGAACCCCTCGTGCTCGATGCCGACACTGCGTTCGTTGTACTCCCGGTTGCCCGCGTGGAAGGCGACGTCCAGCTCCCGTATCAGCTGGGTGATCCGGCCGTCCCTGCGCACGATGTAGTGCGCGGCCGCGCCGTGCGCCGGGTCCTGGAAGACCTTCACCGCGCTCGCGTAGCCGCCCTGGGTGACATGGACGACCACCCGGTCGACCGGATGGTCGGCCGGCCGGTCCGCGCGCCGGTGGTTCGCCGGGGAGGCCGGCACCCAGCGGGCGCCCCGGAAGTCCACGGCCCCCGCCACGCGCGGTTTCTCCACCCCGGGCAGCCGCCACCAAAGGTGGGCCAGCTCCTCGCGGGCCAGCGCGGCCGTGCCCACGGCCGCCGCCGCGCCGCCGACGAGCAGCGCCCGCCGTCCCGGCCACCGGTCCGTGTCGCCGTCGCCCATGCCCGCCCCCGTCTCCGCACGGCCGCCCTGGTTCCGCCCGCGCCCTTTTCCGCCCCGCGTGATCGTCGAACGGATGTCCGGCGGTCCCGGTTCCCGCGGCCCCGTACCCTGAAAGGGTTATGACTGAGACCCCGCAGCGCCCCCTCCGCGTCCTCGCCGCCATGTCCGGTGGAGTCGACTCCGCCGTCGCCGCCGCGCGCGCCGCGGAAGCCGGCCACGACGTCACCGGCGTCCACCTCGCGCTCTCCGCGAACCCGCAGTCCTTCCGGACCGGTGCGCGGGGCTGTTGCACCATCGAGGACTCGCGCGACGCCCGCCGCGCGGCCGACGTCATCGGCATCCCCTTCTACGTCTGGGACCTCGCCGACCGCTTCCGCGAGGACGTGGTCGAGGACTTCATCGCCGAGTACGAGGCCGGCCGCACCCCCAACCCGTGCCTGC
This sequence comes from Streptomyces sp. NTD91, assembly GCF_059510455.1. NCBI lineage: Bacteria > Bacillati > Actinomycetota > Actinomycetes > Kitasatosporales > Streptomycetaceae > Streptomyces > Streptomyces sp. NTD91. The sequence continues at coordinate 268,489 of NZ_JCAJZW010000003.1, read as the reverse complement.
GCTGCAACGAGAAGATCAAGTTCGCCGCGCTGCTCGACAAGGCGCTGGCGCTGGGCTTCGACGCGGTGTGCACGGGTCACTACGCGAGGATCGTGCGCAAGGAGGACGGCTCCCGCGAGCTGCACCGCGCCTCCGACATGGCGAAGGACCAGTCGTACGTCCTCGGCGTGCTCGACGAGAAGCAGCTCGCGCACGCGATGTTCCCGCTCGGCGACACGGTCACCACCAAGGAGGAGGTCCGCGCCGAGGCCGAGCGCCGGGGGCTCGCGGTCGCCAAGAAGCCCGACTCGCACGACATCTGCTTCATCGCCGACGGCGACACCCAGGGGTTCCTGGCCCGGCGGCTGGGCACGGCGGAGGGCGACATCGTCGACGAGACCGGCACCAAGCTGGGCACCCACGAGGGCGCGTACGGCTTCACCATCGGGCAGCGCAAGGGCCTCAGGATCGGCACCCCGGCGCCCGACGGCAAGCCCCGCTACGTCCTGGACATCTCCCCGGTGACGAACACGGTGACGGTCGGTCCGGCCGCCGCCCTGGACGTGACCGGGCTGACGGCGATCAAGCCCCGCTGGTGCGGCACCACCCCCACCGGCCCCGGCACCTACACCGCCCAGCTGCGCGCCCACGGCGGCGAGACCGAGGTCACCGCGGAGCCGGCCGACGGCGAACTGCGCGTCACCTTCACCGAGCCGGTCCGCGGCGTCGCCCCCGGCCAGGCGATCGTGCTGTACGACGGCACGCGCGTGGTCGGCTCGGCGACGATCGCGTCGACCACGCGCGCGAGCGCCGCGGCGGTGTAGCCCGCGCCGAGCCTCGGTGGGAGGGCGGAAACCCTGCGGACCGCACACCGGCGCGCGCCCTCGAGCCTGTCTGACGATGCCCGTCTGCCGCGCGACGCCCTGCACGCTCCCCCACTCGCCGCACCGGCCCCGGACGCGAGTACGTCCGGTACGAGGGCCTGGGGCCGGCGCGCCGAGAGCACGCCCCTGACGCCGCGCGGCCGCCCTCCGGGCAACGACACGAATGGTCGGACAAGCCCTCTAGGGCGTGTTTCGAAAGTCCCGTCTGGTCCGCGACGCCTGGCACGGCACCTCGCCGCGTTGTCGGGGTCGTCCACGTACGCCCGGTACGAGGGCGACCCTCCGCCTTGCGATGCACCGCACCAGACGCCGCGGACCCCGCCCTCCGGGCGGGGTCCGCGGCGTACCCCGCCCTCCGGGCGGGGTCCGCGGCGTACCCCGCCCTCCGGGCGGACGACGCTACTTTCGAAACATGCCCTAGCGGGCGAAGAACTCCGTCAGCACCGGCCCCAGGACGTCCGGTTCCACCATGTGGGTCTGGCCCGGAAGCACCCGGTACGTGCCCTGGGGCACCGCCTCGGCGACGGCCTGGTTCGCCCTGTGCATCCACTCCGGGCTCGCGCCGCCCGCGACCGCCAGCACGGGGACGGCGATCGCAGAGAGCCGCTGCCGGGGGAGCAGACCGTCGCCCATGACCGTGTCGTCGTGGGCGAGACTCGGCGCGACGGCCTCCATGCCGGCCCACATCGGCGACTGGCGGGCGCCCCGGATCACCTCCTCGCCGAGGCCCGTCAGCCGCAGGAACAGCTCTACCGCGTCGCCGCGCCGGTCCTCCGACAACGCCTTGTTCAGCTGCTCCTTGTAGACGGCCTCCCGCTCGGCACCGCCCTCCAGGAAGTCCGCGTACGGCACCTCGTACACGGCGGCCCGGACGGCCGGCAGCCCGCTCGCCACCGCCTCCAGCACCAGCGCGCCGCCCGAGGAGACCCCGAACAGCGCCGCCTCGCCTCCCCCGGCGTCGATCAGCGCGGCCAGGTCCTCCACCTCCCGCTCGACCGCATAGGGACCCGTGTCGCCGCTCCCGCCACGGCCCCGGCGGTCGTAGACGACGGCCGTGCAGTGGTCCGCGAGCCGCTCTGCCAGGGGGGCCAGAGTGCCACCGGTGGACATCGCGCCGCTCACCAGGACCACCGTCGGCCCCTGACCGGTCACCCGGTACGCGAGGGCGGTCCCGTCCCGTGAAGTCGTCTTCTTTTCCATGTCGGTTGAGACTGCCGTACCGGCACGGACTCATCGCTCACGACACGTCGACGTCGTAGAAGCAGAAGTGGTCCTTGATCTCCGCCACCCCCGGCTCGGGGTCCGGGTACGCCCACACCAGGTCCGGCGCGTCCGGCAGCGACCAGTAGGACGCCGTGCCCTTGAAGGGGCACACGGTGCGCATGTCCGACGGGGTCAGCAGATCGAGGCGTACGTCCTCTGCGGGAATGTAGTACCGGTCCGGACAGCCGGTCTCACGCAGCACCAGCGGTCGGTCGCTCTCCGCGAGCACCTCGCCGTCCCGCACAACGCGCACGTGCCGCTCGCTCTTGTCGATGGTGATCGTGTGTCCTTGTCCCATACCTGGACAGCACCGGCGGGACCGCGCTTCTTCCCGTCCGCCGCGGGGGCCGTACGGTAGGGGCCATGAACATCTGCGTCTTCCTGTCCGCCGCCGACCTCGACGAGCGTTACACCCGCCCCGCGCGCGAGTTCGCGGAACTGATCGGCAAGGCCGGTCACACGCTGGTGTGGGGCGGGTCCGACGTCGGCCTGATGAAGGTCGTCGCGGACGGGGTGCAGGACGCGGGCGGCAGGCTGCTGGGCGTCTCCGTGGAGTTCCTCGCCAACAGGGCACGGGCCGGCGCGGACGAGATGGTCATCGCCGCCGACCTCGCCGAACGCAAGAGGCTGCTGCTGGAGCGGGCCGACGCCGTGGTGATCATGGTGGGCGGCACCGGTACGCTGGACGAGGCGACCGAGATCCTCGAGCTGAAGAAGCACGGCCGCACCGACAAGCCGGTCCTGCTGCTGAACACGTCGGGCTTCTACGACGGCCTCAAGCAGCAGTTCCGCCGCATGGAGGACGAGGGCTTCCTGCCCCGTCCGCTGGCCGAGCTGGTGTTCTTCGCGGAGGAGCCGGTGAGCGCGCTGGCCTACCTGGAGGAGCAGCTCGGCATCCACTGATGCGAGCATAGCGGACATGGCTACTCATGTGATCACCGGGGCCGGTTCCGGCATCGGCGCGGCCGTCGCCCGCCGTCTGCACGCGCGCGGGGACGACCTCGTGCTGCACGCGCGGGACGCGGGCCGGGCGAAGGAACTGACGGCCGAGTTCCCCGGCGCCCGCACCCTCGTGGGCGACCTGGCGGACCCGGACCGGCTGTCCTGGGCGTTCTCCCACCAGAGTCTCCCGGACCGGGTGGACTCCCTGCTGCACATCGCCGGCGTCGTCGACCTGGGCGAAGTCGGGGAGCTGACCACGAGGTCCTGGCACCACCAGCTCAACGTCAACCTGATCGCCCCCGCCGAGCTGACCCGGCACTTCCTGCCCCAGCTGCGCGCGGCCCGTGGCCATGTGATCTTCGTCAACTCCGGCGCCGGTCTGAACGCCCACGCCGGCTGGTCCGCCTACGCCGCCTCCAAGCACGGCCTGAAGGCCCTCGCCGACTCCCTGCGCCAGGAGGAACACGCGGGCGGGGTCCGGGTCACCTCGGTCTACCCCGGCCGCACGGCCAGCCCCATGCAGGCCAAGGTCCACCAGCAGGAAGGCAAGGAGTACGACGCCTCGCAGTGGATCGACCCCGAGTCGGTCGCCACGACGATCCTCATGGCCCTGGACCTGCCCAGGGACGCGGAGGTCAACGACCTGTCGGTACGACCGGGGCGGTGATCCCCGGGGCCGCGGACGCCGCCGCGGTACGGGCCTGGCGGGTCCGGGCCCGGTCCCGGACGGAGGCCTCCCTGATCCCGGTCGGCCCGTACCTGGGCAAGCCCCCGGTGGAACGGCCGGTCGTGGGCGAGGTCTTCGTCCCCACGGATCCGGCCCCGCTGCGTGAGCCCACCGCGACGGGCGGGTTCACGGGTGCCATCCGCCGCTGACCGGGCAGCGGCAAGCCGGCCCTGCTCGACGCCGACGGCGGCTTCGTCGGCACCGGCGGCCGGACGTCCCATGGCAGCGGGCGCCGCCGCGACAAGCTGACGGTGGCCGACCCGGAGGGTCTGCTCGCCCTTTCGGAGCGGCACCGCGCCCGCGGGCGGTGAGGAGAGGCGGTGCCGGGCCAGGGGGCGGAGCCTGCCGGAGCGGGTACGGCATACCCTGCCGTGGTGAGTGAGAAGAGCCAGTTCACCTTCCCGGGCGCCACCGGTGTCGGGTCCATGCCCGGTGTCGACGCGAGGGAAGCCGCCAGGACAGTCACCGGGAGCTTCGAGGACTTCCCCTTTCTGCCGGAGCTGCCCGCGCGCGGGCCCGGCGCCGACATGGTCGGCCGTACCGCGGGGATGCTCGTCGAGCTGTACGCGCGCGTCGAGCCCAGTGGCTGGCGCATCGGGGACCGGCCGGGGCGGGACACCAAGCGGGCGCGGTCCTGGCTGGGCGAGGACCTGGACGCCCTGGAGGAGTTCACCCAGGGGTTCGGGGGCGACCTGAAGGTGCAGGCGGTCGGGCCGTGGACGCTGGCCGCCGCGCTGGAGCTGAAGAACGGCGAGGCCGCCCTCTCCGACCCCGGTGCCTGCCGCGACCTCGCCGCCTCCCTCGCCGAGGGGCTGCGGCTGCACCTCGCCGAGGTACGGCGCCGGGTCCCGGGCGCCCGGCTCGTGCTGCAGCTCGACGAACCCTCCCTCACCGCCGTGCTGCGCGGACAGGTCCGTACCGCCAGCGGCTACCGCACGCACCGCGCCGTCGACCGGCAGATCGTGGAGGCCACCCTGCGGGACGTCGTCGGAGCCCACGGCGGCGGGCCGGTGATCGTCCACTCCTGCGCCCCCGAGGTGCCCTTCGCACTGCTGCGGCGGGCCGGCGCGGCCGGTGTCTCCTTCGACTTCTCGCTACTCACGGAACGTGACGACGAGGCGATCGGGGAAGCCGCCGAAGGCGGGACGCGCCTGTTCGCCGGCGTCGTCGCGGGCACGGACGGCCCAATGTCAGACCCTGCCGGTAGCGTCATGGGTGTCAGGACGCTGTGGCGCAGGCTGGGCCTGCATCCGGGACTGCTCGCCGAGGCGGTCACGGTCACCCCGGCGTGCGGTCTGGCGGGCGCTTCCCCCACCTACGCACGCCAGGCGCTCGCCCACTGCGTCCGGGCGGCGAGAACCCTCGCGGACAACCCTGAGTAACGGGAGGACAACACGGTGGCCGGCGACAAGCAGCAGGCGGAGACGGCAGTGCCCGCCGAGGCACGTGACAGGCACGCGCAGCTCGCTGAGCAGATCGAGGAGCACCGCTTCCGGTACTACGTGAAGGACGCTCCCGTCATCAGCGACGCCGAGTTCGACAAGCTCCTGAAGACCCTGGAGGCCCTGGAGGAGCAGTATCCGGAGCTGCGTACCCCGGACTCGCCCACCCAGAAGGTCGCGGGGGCGTACGAGACGGAGTTCACCGCGGTCGAGCACCGCCAGCGGATGCTGTCGCTCGACAACACCTTCAACGACGAGGAACTGGCCGCCTGGACCGAGCGCGTCGCGCGCGAACTCGGCGACCAGGAATACCACTTCCTGTGCGAGCTGAAGGTGGACGGCCTCGCCGTCAACCTCACCTACGAGAAGGGCCGCCTCACGCGCGCGGCGACGCGTGGCGACGGCCGCACCGGCGAGGACATCACTCCGAACGTCCGCACGATCGCGGAGATCCCGGACCGGCTGGGGGGCGACAAGGTGCCCGACCTGGTCGAGATCCGCGGCGAGGTCTACTTCCCGATGGAGAAGTTCCTCGAGCTGAACGAACGCCTGGTCGCCGCCGGTGACAAGCCGTTCGCCAACCCCCGCAACGCCGCCGCCGGTTCGTTGCGCCAGAAGGACCCCCGGGTCACCGCGACCCGCCCGCTGCACATGGTGGTCCACGGCATCGGCGCCCTGGCGGGCTTCACCGGCCTGACCCGCCTCTCCCAGGCCTACGACCTGCTGAAGACCTGGGGCCTGCCCACCTCCCCGCACAACCGCGTGGTCGACGACCTCGACGGCGTACGCGAGTTCATCGCCCACTACGGCGAGAACCGCCACTCCGTGGAGCACGAGATCGACGGCGTGGTCGTCAAGCTGGACGAGATCCGCCTCCAGGGCCGCCTCGGCTCCACCGCGCGTGCGCCGCGCTGGGCGATCGCCTACAAGTACGCGCCGGAAGAGGTCAACACCAAGCTCGTCGACATCAAGGTGGGGGTCGGCCGCACCGGCCGGGTCACGCCGTACGCCCAGGTCGAGCCGATCACGGTGGCGGGCAGCGAGGTGGAGTTCGCCACGCTGCACAACCAGGAGGTCGTCAAGGCCAAGGGCGTCCTCATCGGCGACACGGTCGTGCTGCGCAAGGCAGGTGACGTCATCCCGGAGATCCTCGGCCCGGTGGTCGACCTCAGGGACGGCAGCGAGCGGGAGTTCGTGATGCCGAGCGAGTGCCCCGAGTGCGGCACCCCGCTCAGGCCCATGAAGGAGGGCGACGTCGATCTGCGCTGCCCCAACGCCCGTACCTGTCCTGCCCAGTTGCGCGAGCGGGTGTCGTACCTAGCGGGCCGCGAGTGCCTGGACATCGAGCACTTCGGCGCGGTGGCCGCCGCCGCGCTCACCCGCCCGCTGGAGCCGGCCGATCCGCCGCTGGTCGACGAGGGCGACCTGTTCGACCTGACGGTGGAGAAGCTGCTGCCCATCAAGGCCTATGTCCTGGACCCGGACAGCGGTCTGCCCAAGCGGGACCCCAAGACGGGCGAGGAGAAGGTGGTCACGGTCTTCGCCAACCAGAAGGGGGAGCCGAAGAAGAACACCCTCGCCCTGCTGGAGAACGTCGAGGCTGCCAAACAGCGCCCGCTGGCCCGGTTCCTGAACGGCCTGTCCATCCGGCACGTCGGACCGGTCGCCGCGCAGGCCCTCGCCCGTGAGTTCCGCTCCATCGACCGCATCGAACAGGCCACGCAGGAGGAGCTGGCGACCACCGACGGCGTCGGCCCGATCATCGCCGCCGCGCTCAAGGAGTGGTTCGCCGAGGACTGGCACCGCGAGATCCTCCGCAAGTGGAAGGCCGCCGGAGTCCCGCTGGAGGACGCCTCGACCGGCGAGGACGAGGGCCCGCGCCCGCTGGAGGGACTCACGGTCGTCGTCACCGGCACCCTGGAGAACCACACGCGGGACGGCGCCAAGGAGGCGCTGCAGAGCCGGGGCGCGAAAGTGACCGGATCGGTGTCGAAGAAGACCTCGTTCGTCGTCGTGGGTGACAACCCGGGATCGAAGTACGACAAAGCCATGCAATTGAAGGTTCCGGTGCTGAACGAGGACGGTTTCGGTGTCCTCTTGGAGCAGGGCCCCGAAGCGGCGGCCGAAGTCGCGCTTCCGACCGAGGAGTAGCGGTTGAAGGCCACCCGATCGGCGCATATCAGTTGCATACGGGTGGCCCGGGCGCATTCGGGCAACCGTCGACGACCGGTGCCCGTGGAAGCCTTCCGCGGCCTACTGTTGAGATGTGCACCTGCCGTGCCCGGCTGCGGTTGGGGCATCCCCGTGCGCTTCCGGTGTGCGGGGAAGGGTTCTTCAACGCGGAGCTGCTGATGGCTGTCGGACATCGGGCCGCGTGGCGTGGGCACCGCCGGCTGTGAGAGGGACGGGAATGGAACCGACCGAGAGTGTCGCCCCGGACTCACGGCTGCGCCTGCGCCGTCGCGCGGGCACAGGGCGGACGACCCGATGGGTCGGGACCCGATGGACGACGGGGACTCGTTGGACGGCGCGGGCCCACGGGCATACGCCCGGTGAGGCCCGCACGGCCGGACCGCGGATCGCCGCCGACGCCCACCCGCCCATACCCCTGGCCCTCGAGCCCGCCCCTGGCCTGACCGACGCCGGTCCCGAACGGCACCCGCGCCGGCCCAGCCTGCCCGCGGTCGCCGTGGCCGCCGCCGCGCTCGTCCTCGGCGCAGGTTTCTACCGCGCCTTCAGCGGTCACCACGCCCTGTTCCCGAGCGGCACCGCCGGCTGGTCGCTGGCCCTGCTCACCGGTGTCATCGTCGGTCACCTCGTCATGCTGGGCCGCGCCCGCTGGTGGGGCGGCACCGGCTCCGGCGCCGCCCTCACCCTCGCCGTGCTGCTGCTGTATGGCTGGGTGCCCGCCGGCATGGTCAGCCTCACCGTCGTCGTTCTGGTCGGGATAGCCCGGCGCCACCACTGGCGGCAAGGAGTGCTGCACGGCGCGGTCGACATCCTCGGCATCGGCGCCGGCGCGCTGTTGCTCGGCGCGTTCGGCCGCGTTCCGAGCGTCGAGACGCCGTGGCGTCCGGACAGCTGGAGCGCCGCCACCGCGCTCGAGATCGTCCTCGCCGCGGTCGCCTACCTCGCCGTCAGCCGCGGCCTGCAGTGGTACCTGCACGTCCCGCCCGGCGGCGCAGTGCCCACCGTGGCCCGCACCGCCGTGGTCCGACACGGCCTGGTCGCCGTCGCGCTGCTCGGCATCGCACCGCTGCTGTGTGTCGTCGCCGTCGCCCGGCCGATCCTGCTCCCGCTGTTCGCCATCCCCCTCATCGCGCTGGACTCCACCCTGTGGATGGCACGCGCGCGTGCCGAGGAACAGCTGCGCGACCCGCTGACCGGACTGCCCAACCGGCAGTGGCTGCTGGAGCGGATCTGGACGGCCCTCGACGACGCCGAACGCATCGGCGCCCGTTCCGCCCTCATGCTGATCGACCTCGACCGTTTCCGGTCGGTGAACGACACCCTCGGTCATCTCGCCGGCGACCGACTGCTGCTCCAGATCGCCGACCGGCTGCGGCTCGCGCTGCCGCGCGGAGCGGAGGCCGCGCGGCTCGGCGGAGACGAGTTCGCCGTCTTACTGCCCGTCGCCGACTCCACGACCTCCGCCACCCGCATCGCCCGCGGCCTGGTCGCCGCGCTCAGCTCGCCGCTCGACCTCGACGGGCTCACCCTCGTCCTGGAGGCGAGCGCCGGAGTCGCCGTCTTCCCCGACCACGCACTCGACGCCGAAGGGCTGCTGCGGCGCGCCGACGTGGCGATGTACCAGGCGAAGAGGGACCGTACGGGCGTCGAGGTGTACGAGTCCAAGCGGGACTCCAACACCCCGGACCGGCTCGGCCTCCTCGGGGATCTGCGCCGGGCGCTGGACGCGCACGAGGTGCAGCTGCACTACCAGCCCAAGGTCCGCTTCGACGGCCAGGTCGCCGGTCTGGAGGCGCTGGTCCGCTGGGTGCATCCCGAGCGCGGGAAGGTTCCGCCGGACGAGTTCATCGCGATCGCCGAGTCGTCCGGGCTGATGCCCCATCTCACCGAGTACGTGCTGGAGACGGCGCTCGGGCAGGTCGCCCGGTGGCGCGCGCAGGGGCTGCGGGTCCCGGTCGCCGTCAACGTCTCCCCGCGTGACGTCCACACGCCCGGCTTCGCGGGCTCGGTCGCCGCGCGGCTGGCCCGGCACGGGGTCCCCGCGGGGGCCCTGCAGCTGGAGATCACCGAGCATGTACTGCTGGAGGATCCGCAGCGGGCCGCGGACACCCTCGCCGCGCTGACCGGGCACGGGGTGAAGATGTCCCTGGACGACTTCGGCACCGGGTACTCGTCGCTGGTGCATCTGCGGCGGCTGCCGGTGAGCGAGCTGAAGATCGACCGGTCGTTCGTGGCACGGCTGGCGGTCGACGCGGAGGACGCGGAGATCGTGCGGTGCACGGTGGATCTCGCGCATTCGCTGGGGCTTCTCGTCGTCGCCGAAGGGGTGGAGGACGACGAGACGTGGGAGCGGTTGCGGGATCTCGGATGTGACGCCGTGCAGGGGTGGCTGGTCGCCGCGGCGATGCCGCCCGAGGAGACGACGGCATGGTTGCGGGCGCGGGGGTCCCGGGGCTGGCAGAGGCCGCGGGCGGCTCTGCCGGCGGCCGAGTAGTCCCACCTCCCAACCGCCTGCCCCGCCTGCCCGTCTGCCCCTCCGGCCTCGCCGCAGGGCGACCCGCGGTGCACTTCCCCCGGACCTCTTCGGGGCACGACGTGCACCCCATCTGTCGATCAAGGGGTTGAGGGACGGCACCTTCGGGGTGCTGGGCCTGGTCCTGCTGGCCGCCGCCGGGGCCCGAGCCCAGGCGTGGTCCATGGTCTGCGTGGCACTCGTCCCGTTCCTGGACACCCTGATGGTCCTGCGCCACGGCGGGGCGAAGAGGGTCGCGTTCGGGATCCACCTCGCCACGGCGATCGTCGTACTGATCAGCGCCGGACTGCTCTTCGCGGTCTGACCACCACTCGAGGGCTCAAGGGGGACCCCAGCCATGTCACTGTTCGTGCCGAAGTTCGAAGAGTCCGTGATCGTCCGCGAGGCCGAGGCCGAAGTCGTCGGCGGCGCACCCGCCACCGTCCGCCTGCTGGCCGACAGCAGCGCCACCGGCGGCGCCCTGTCCACCCAGCGCGTCACTCTCAGGGCCGGCGCCGACGGCGCCAAGCCGCACTGGCACGACAACTCCGCCGAGATGTTCTTCCTGCTCGACGGCGCCGCCGACATCCTCTCCGGTGAGGACGTCGTCACCGCCGGAGCCGGCGACCTCGTCGTCGTCCCGCCCGGCAAGCCGCACGCCTTCGCGGCCGTACCGGGGGCCGACGCCGATCTGCTCATCGTCATCACACCCGGCGTCGAGCGCTTCGAGTACTTCCGCCACCTGCAGCGCATCCGCCTGGGCGAGGCCACTTCGGAGAGCATCCTGGAAGTCCAGGACCTGTACGACAACCACTTCCTGCGCAGCGAGGCCTGGGAGACGCGCCGGGCCTGACGGGCGGGGCGGGGAAACCGTTTCACGGCCACCCCGCCCCGCCCCATAGGATTGAGGCCAAACCACACACACTCACCCCAGAGGATCGCTGCATGCCTGGCATCACGCGCGAGGAGGTCGCCCACCTCGCTCGGCTGGCGCGTCTGGAGCTGAAGCCCGAAGAACTCGACCACTTCGCGGGACAGCTCGACGACATCATCGGCGCGGTCGCCCGCGTCAGCGAGGTCGCCGACCAAGACGTACCGCCGACCTCGCACCCGCTCCCGCTGACGAACGTCATGCGCCCGGACGAGGTCCGTCCCTCGCTCACCCCCGAGCAGGCGCTCTCCGGCGCCCCCGCCCAGGAGCAGCAGCGTTTCAAGGTGCCGCAGATCCTGGGGGAGGAGTGACCGCCATGACGGACAGCAACATCATCAAGCTCACGGCCGCGCAGATCGCCGAGAGGATCGCCTCCGGCGAGCTGACGGCCGTCGAGGTCACCGAGGCCCACCTCGCCCGGATCGGGGCCGTCGACGAGAAGGTGCACGCCTTCCTGCACGTCGACCGCGAGGGCGCCCTCGCCCAGGCGCGCTCCGTCGACGAGAAGCGGGCGCGAGGGGAGAAGCTCGGTCCCCTCGCCGGCGTCCCGCTCGCGCTCAAGGACATCTTCACCACCGAGGGCGTGCCCACGACCGTCGGCTCGAAGATCCTGGAAGGCTGGATCCCGCCGTACGACGCGACCGTCACGCGCAGGCTGAAGGCCGCCGACGTCGTCATCCTCGGCAAGACCAACATGGACGAGTTCGCCATGGGGTCCTCCACCGAGAACAGCGCCTACGGCCCCACCGGCAACCCGTGGGACCTCACCAAGATCCCCGGCGGCTCCGGCGGCGGCTCCTCCGCCGCGCTCGCCGCCTTCGAGGCCCCGCTCGCCATCGGCACCGACACCGGCGGCTCCATCCGCCAGCCGGCCGCCGTCACCGGCACCGTCGGCGTGAAGCCGACCTACGGCGCGGTCTCCCGGTACGGCATGGTCGCCTTCTCCTCCTCCCTCGACCAGGGCGGCCCCTGTGCCCGTACGGTCCTGGACGCGGCCCTGCTGCACGAGGCCATCGCCGGGCACGACCCGCTGGACTCCACCTCCATCGACGCCGCGGTCCCGCCGGTCGTCGAGGCGGCCCGCAACGGCAGCGTCGCGGGTATGCGCGTCGGCGTGGTCAAGCAGTTCCGCGGCGAGGGCTACCAGGCCGGTGTCATCCAGCGCTTCGACGAGTCGGTCGAGCTGTTGAAGAAGCTGGGCGCCGAGATCGTCGAGCTGGACTGCCCGTCCTTCGACCTCGCCCTGTCGGCGTACTACCTGATCGCGCCGTCCGAGTGCTCCTCCAACCTCGCCCGCTTCGACGGCCTGCGCTACGGCCTGCGCACCGGCGACGACGGCACGCACTCCGCCGAGGAGGTCACCTCCCTCACCCGTGAGGCCGGCTTCGGCCCCGAGGTCAAGCGGCGCATCATGCTCGGCACGTACGCCCTGTCGAGCGGCTACTACGACGCGTACTACGGCTCCGCGCAGAAGGTCCGCACGCTCATCACGCGTGACTTCGAGAAGGCCTTCGAGCAGGTCGACGTCATCGTCTCGCCGACGACCCCGACCACCGCCTTCGCGATCGGCGAGCGTGCCGACGACCCGATGGCGATGTACCTCGCGGACCTGTGCACCATCCCGACCAACCTGGCGGGCAACGCGGCCATGTCCCTGCCCTGCGGTCTCGCCCCCGAGGACAACCTCCCGGTGGGCCTGCAGATCATCGCCCCCGCGATGCAGGACGACCGTCTGTACAAGGTGGGCGCCGCCGTCGAGGCCGCCTTCGTGGAAAAGTGGGGTCACCCGCTCCTGGAGGAGGCACCGTCGCTGTGAGCAAGCTGTCGAAGGCCAAGGACTTCAAGAAGTCCAAGTCCGGTACGTACCTGTCCATGGCCACCACCGCGTTCGGCGCGATCGGTGTCGCCAAGCAGATCAAGAAGGCCCGCGCCGAACACGACACGCTGCGGCTGATCGACGCCACGGTGTCCGCCGTGGCGATCGTGACCGGCCTCGCGATCCTCTGCCGCGAACTGAAGCGGCTGGGCGACGACGACGTCCTGCTGGGCTGAGAGGGAAGTTTTCACCGTGACCACCACGACCGACCTGGTGTCGTACGAGGACGCGCTGGCGTCGTACGACCCCGTCATGGGCCTCGAGGTCCATGTCGAACTCGGCACCAAGACCAAGATGTTCTGCGGCTGTTCGACGGCGCTCGGCGCCGAGCCGAACACCCAGACCTGCCCCGTCTGCCTCGGCCTGCCCGGCGCGCTCCCGGTCATGAACAAGACCGGCGTCGAGTCGGCGATCAGGATCGGTCTCGCGCTGAACTGCGAGATCGCCGAGTGGTGCCGCTTCGCCCGGAAGAACTACTTCTATCCGGACATGCCGAAGAACTTCCAGACCTCCCAGTACGACGAGCCGATCGCCTTCAACGGCTACCTCGACGTGCAGCTGGAGGACGGAGAGACCTTCCGCGTGGACATCGAGCGCGCCCACATGGAGGAGGACACCGGCAAGTCCACCCACGTGGGCGGCGCGACCGGCCGTATCCACGGCGCGTCCCACTCCCTGCTGGACTACAACCGCGCCGGCATCCCGCTGATCGAGATCGTCACCAAGCCGATCGTCGGCGCCGGCGAGCGCGCCCCCGAGGTCGCCAAGGCGTACGTGCGTGAGCTGCGCGAGGTCATCCGGGCCCTCGGCGTGTCCGAGGCCCGCATGGAGATGGGCCAGATGCGCTGCGACGTGAACCTGTCGCTGATGCCCAAGGGCGCCGACAAGTTCGGCACCCGGTCCGAGACCAAGAACGTCAACTCGCTGCGTTCGGTGGAGCGAGCGGTGCGCTTCGAGGTCATGCGGCACGCCGCCGTGCTGAACGGCGGAGGCGCGGTCGTCCAGGAGACCCGCCACTTCCACGAGGACACCGGCTCCACCACCTCCGGCCGTACGAAGGAGGAGGCCGAGGACTACCGGTACTTCCCGGAGCCCGACCTGGTCCCGGTCGCGCCCTCCCGCGAGTGGGTCGAGGGGATCCGGGCGGCGCTTCCCGAGCTGCCGCTGGTGCGCCGCAACCGGCTGCGTGAGGAGTGGGGCGTCTCCGCCACCGACATGCAGGCGATCCTCAACGCCGGTGCGCTGGATCCGATCGTCGCCACGATCGAGGCCGGTGCCGACGCCGCCTCCGCCCGCAAGTGGTGGATGGGTGAACTGGCGCGCAGCGCCAACGAGTCCGGCAAGGCGCTGGACGAGCTGCCGATCACCCCGGCGCAGGTGGCCCGGGTCACCGAGCTGGTCACGAAGGGCGACCTGAACGACAAGCTGGCCCGCCAGGTCATCGAGGGCGTCCTCGCGGGCGAGGGCACCCCGGACGAGGTCGTCGACAAGCGGGGTCTGAAGGTCGTCTCCGACGAGGGCGCGCTGACCGCCGCCGTCGACGAGGCCATCGCCGGCAACCCGGGCATCGCTGACAAGATCCGCGGCGGCAAGGTGGCCGCGGCCGGAGCCCTGGTCGGCGCGGTCATGAAGGCAACACGGGGTCAGGCCGACGCCGCCCGCGTGAAGGAGCTGATCCTTCAGAAGCTGGGCGTGAGCGAGGGCTGAGACCTCGTCGTCCCGTTCGTACGGCCCCGGAGGCGCGCCCTCCGGGGCCGTACGCATGTCCCAAGTCTCTCGGGAGGGCGACAGAGTTCACGGGTCTGTCCTGTGATGTCTCTCCCACCGCTGTGAATAAGCCCACGAACACATCAAACGATCACGTTCACCTGCAAGAGTGTTCTGTGATTGCACATGCGTTCTTTGCGGGCTGTTCAGTTCATGGACGATCATTCCCTGTCAAAGATCAACAAATCGCACTTCTGGGAGCTCGTCCGTGGCAGACCTCGCGCGTTGGTGTGTCCGGCATCGGCTGATCGTCGTGCTGCTGTGGCTCCTCGCCTTCGGCGGGGTCACCGTGGGCGCCGCCGTGGCCGGTTCGTCGTACTCGAACGCCTATGACGTTCCCGGCACCGAGGCCGGCCGCGCGACACAGCTGCTCAAGGAGGGCTTCCCGGGCCTGGGCGGGGACAACGACACCGTCGTCTGGCACACCGACGCCGGCAGCGTCCGCGCCGACGGCGTCGAGCAGACCATGACCCGCACTCTGGACCGGATCGCCTCGCTGCCCGGCATCGCCTCGGTGGACGGCCCCTACGGCCGCCAGGGCGCGCACCGGATCAGCGACGACGGCCACACCGCCTACGCGACCGTCACCTTCACTCAGGAGGCCGAGCACATCGGCAAGGGGGAGGCGGAGGCCGTGGTGCGCACCGCCAAGGCCGCCGAGGGCCACGGGCTCCAGGTCGAGCTGGGCGGCAGCGCCATCGGACTCACCGCGTCCCCGCGCGAGCACACCGCCGAGGTGGTCGGGGTCCTCGTCGCCGCCGTCGTGCTGTTCGTCGCCTTCGGCTCGCTCGCCGCCTCCGCCCTGCCCATCGCCACCGCGCTGGTGGGCGTCGGCACCGCCTACTCCGGCATCGGGCTGCTCGGGCACGCCATGTCGGTCGCCGACTTCGCGCCCATGCTCGGCATGCTCATCGGCCTCGGCGTCGGCATCGACTACGCGCTGTTCATCGTGACCAGACACCGGCGCGGACTCAAACGCGGCCTGGACGTCACCGAGGCCGCCGTGAACTCCGTCGCCACCACCGGACGCGCGGTCGTGTTCGCGGGCGCGACGGTGTGCATCGCGCTGATGGGGATGCTGATCCTGCGGCTGAGCTTCCTCAACGGGGTCGCGGTGGCCGCCTCGCTGACGGTGGTGCTCACGGTCGCGGCCTCGGTCACCCTGCTGCCCGCCCTGCTGTCGTACATCGGCCCATGGGCCCTCAGCCGCCGCGAGCGGCGCCGGCTCGCCGAGCACGGGCCGCGCCCGGAGCTGCCCACCGGTCTCGCCGCCCGCTGGTCGGCGCTGGTCGAGCGGCGCCCCAAGCTGCTCGGCTCGCTCGCCGTGGTCGTCATCGCCGTGCTGGCCCTGCCGACCTTCTCCCTGCACCTCGGCACCTCCGACCAGGGCAACGATCCCAGCACCTCCACCACCCGCAAGGCCTACGACCTGCTCGCCGAGGGCTTCGGACCCGGGGTGAACGGACCGCTCACCCTGGTCACCCGGGTGGACGGCGCCGACGGCAGGCTGGCCCTGGACAACCTCGACACGGCCCTGCGCGCCACCCGGGGCGTCGCCTCCGTCACCCCGGCCATCTTCGACACCGGCGGCACCACCGCCTACCTCACCGTCGTCCCGACCTCGGCGCCGCAGTCGCAGCAGACCAGCGACCTCGTGCACCGGCTGCGCACCGAGGTGCTGCCGCGCGCCGAGACCGGCACCTCCCTGCACATCCAGGTCGGCGGGGTCACCGCCGGCTATGACGACTTCGCGGCCGTGATCGTCTCCAAGCTGCCGCTGTTCGTGGGTGCGGTCATCGGGCTCGGCTGTCTTCTGCTGCTCGTCGCGTTCCGCTCGCTCGGCATCCCGCTGAAGGCCGCGGTGATGAACATCGCCGCCGTGGCCGCCGCGTTCGGGATCGTCGTCGCCGTCTTCCAGTGGGGCTGGGGCAGCGAACTGCTCGGCCTCGGCCGGGCCGGCCCCATCGAGCCCTTCCTGCCCGTGATCATGGTCTCGGTGCTCTTCGGCCTGTCCATGGACTA
This sequence comes from Streptomyces sp. NTD91, assembly GCF_059510455.1. Taxonomy (NCBI): domain Bacteria; kingdom Bacillati; phylum Actinomycetota; class Actinomycetes; order Kitasatosporales; family Streptomycetaceae; genus Streptomyces; species Streptomyces sp. NTD91. The sequence goes on along the minus strand of NZ_JCAJZW010000003.1, from coordinate 251,954 downwards.
CCAGGTCTTCCTGGTCAGCCGGATCTACGAGGAGTGGCTGGAGACCGGCGACAACCGGCGCGCCGTCCGCGTGGGCCTCGCCGAGACCAGCCGGGTCATCAACTCCGCGGCGATCATCATGATCTCGGTCTTCCTCGCCTTCGTGCTCAGCGGCGACCGTGTGATCGCGATGTTCGGCATCGCGCTCGCCTCCGCCGTCGCCCTCGACGCCTTCGTCCTGCGCACCCTCCTCGTACCCGCGCTGATGCATCTGCTGGGCGCCGCCAACTGGTGGCTGCCCGCCTGGCTCGAGCGCCGCCTGCCGCGTCTCAGCATCGAGCCGCCCGAGTGCCGTGCCGCGCATGAGAGGCTCGCGGGCGTCACGGTGGAGGACCTGCGGAGGGACGATCAGCGCGATGTACGCGACATCCCTGGGTGACGACGGCGCCGAACTGCGGCCCGTGGAGGTGTGGCACGCCGAGGAGGTGCTCGCCCACATCGACCGGGGACGGGAGTTCATCGGACGGCACATCGGGATGCCGGACGTGGTGGCCGACCTGGCCGGCGCCCGCGCCTGGATCCGGTCGTACGCCGACCGGCGCGCCGTCGACGCCGGCAGCCTGCACGGCATCTGGCTGGACGGCAGGCTGGTCGGCGGCCTGCTGTTCCGGGTGTGGGACACCGCGAGCGGCGTGTGCCGGGTGGGCTGCCGGCTGGAGCCCGCGGCGACCGGGCGCGGGCTGGTCACACGGGGCATGCCGGTGCTGCTGGACTGGGCCTTCGAGGAGCGCGGAATGCATCGCGTGGAGTGGCACGTGTCCGCCGCCAACGAGCCCAGCACCAACGTGGGCCGCCGTCTCGGCATGACCCGTGAGGGTGTGCTCCGCGAGAACCACCCGCACCGGGGCGTGCGCACCAGCACCGAGGTCTGGTCGCTGCTCGCTCCCGAGTGGAGTGCGGCACACGCGTAGCGCGCACGAGGATCATTAAGGGGCCTCTCAGACAGGGTCCGTACGGTGCCGGGCATGGCTACGAAGACAGAGGAAGGCGCCGCGGCCGGCACCGAGGCGCAGGACGACGACACGGCGGTGGAGGCCGCCGGCACCGAGGAGGAGACCGCGCGGGCGCAGGCCCGTGAGGACGGCTCCGGTCGGGCGGACGCCGTCGAGGACGTGACCGCCGAGGCCGAGGAGGAGACGGCCGAGAAGGAGGCCGCGCGGGAGAAAGTGCCTTCCGGGGTCGGTCAGGGCGCCGGTGCCGTCGTCTCCGCCGCGCTGGGCTTCGTCTCGCTCAGCGGTGGCTGGATCGGCACCGTCGCAGGCGCCCGCGAACAGCTCGTGGGTCAGCTGCGGACCTCCTCCACCGCGAGCGTCGCCACCCAGATCAACGCGGTGTACGGCAACGCCTGGCACAGCACCGCCCTGTGGGCCGGCCTGTTCGCGCTGGCCGCGTTGCTCACCGGTGTCGTGGTGCTGGCCCGGCCGGCCTTCGGCACTCCGGGGCGCCCGCAGGACCACTGGATCAAGTCGGTCGCCTGGGGCGGCGTCTCGCTCGGTGTCGTCGGGCTGCTGCTGGCGGTCCTGAAGTACTCCGACGCCCTGCTCGCCCTGCCCTCCACAAGCTGACGAAGGCGCAGGTCCCAGGGGCCTCAGGGAATCCGTGAGTGCCTTACGGACTCCCTGAGGCCCCTTACGCGCGCGTGCGGCCCGTCCGCCGCCCGGAGATGCGGAACTCTCCCGATGTGGCGCACCCCCCTGGGAGACGAAGGTGGAGGCGTCGCAGAACGCGACGCACCACACCGGCTCTCCTCGAAGGACACGTCATGATGGAGTTCGAGTACCACAAGATGCGCTCCGCCGAGCTGATCCGCGAGGCCGAGCAGGCACGACTTGCCCGCGCGGCCGCCCGGGCGCACCGCGCCGCCCGCCGCGCGGGTTCGGCCGGCCTGGACGGCGCGGCGGCCGAGTCCCATACCGGCCGGCCCCGTCGGCACCGGCTCCCGCGCACCGCGTGACCACCGGAGCGACGGAGGCGGCCGGGACGGACGGTGGCCGTACGGGGGCCGGCCGCCTTCCGGACCGCCCGGAGCAGGGGCGTACGACCACCCGTCCCGGTCGTACGCCCCGGCCGTCCGTGGCTGCGACCCTCCCGGTCGTCGGTACGACGATCGGACCGGGCCTGTGGAAAACCGCTGCCCTGCCCTCCGGGTCCCGTGCGATGCTCGGGCCCGTGGAGACCAGGTCCGTCAGTCCCGTGTTCGTCGGCCGCACCGGCGAGCTGGACACCTTGAACGACGCGCTCGTCCGCGCCCGCGCCGGCGAGCCCCAGGCGCTGCTGCTCGGCGGCGAGGCCGGGGTCGGCAAGACCCGCCTCGTCGAGGAGTTCACCGCGCTCGCCGGCCGGCACGCGGTCGTCGCCGTGGGCGGCTGTGTGGAGGTCGGCGCCGACGGGCTGCCCTTCGCTCCCTTCGCCACCGCGCTGCGAGCCCTGCGCGACGCCCTCCCCGAGGAGTTCGCCGCCGCCGCGCGCGGCCAGGAGGAGGAGCTGGCCCGCCTGCTGCCCGACCTGGGCGAGGCCGGCGCCGGCCGCCACGACGAGCAGGGCATGGCCCGCCTGTTCGAGCTCACCGTACGGCTGCTGGAACGGGTCGCGGCGAAGCGGCCGGTCGTGCTCGTCCTGGAGGACCTGCACTGGGCCGACGCCTCCACCCGCCACCTCCTCGCCTTCCTCTTCCGCACCCTGCGCGCGGGCAGGCTCCTCGTCCTCGCCAGCTACCGCTCCGACGACATCCACCGCCGCCATCCGCTGCGCCCCCTGCTCGCCGAACTGGACCGGCTGCGCACCGTCCGCCGCATCGAACTCGCCCGCTTCACCCGCGAGGAGGTGGGCCGCCAGATCGCCGGCATCCTCGCCGCCGAACCCGACCCCGCGCAGGTCGACGAGATCTTCGAACGCTCCGACGGCAACGCCTTCTTCGTCGAGGAACTCGCCGTCGCCGCCTGCGACGGCTGCTGCGCCGGCCTCACCGACTCCCTGCGCGACCTGCTCCTGGTCCGGGTCGAGGCGCTGCCCGAGAGCGCCCAGCGGGTCGCACGGATCGTCGCCGAGGGCGGCTCCACCGTGGAGTACCGGCTGATCGCCGCCGTCGCCCGGCTCGGCGAGGACGACCTCATCGAGGCGCTGCGGGCCGCCGTCGGCGCCAACATCCTCACCGTCACCCGGGACGGCACCGGCTACCGCTTCCGGCACTCCCTGGTCCGCGAGGCCGTCGCCGACGACCTGCTGCCCGGCGAACGCTCCCGCCTCAACCGCCGCTACGCCGAAGCCCTGGAGACCGAACCCACGCTCGTCCCGGCCGACGCGCGCGTGATGCGCCTGGCCAGCTACTGGTACCACGCCCATGACCCCGCCAAGGCCCTGCCCGCCGTCCTGGACGCCTCCGTCGTGGCCCGCCGCCGGCACGCCTACACCGAGCAACTCGGGCTGCTGGAGCGGGCGATGGAGCTGTGGGACAACGTTCCCAAGGAGGTGCGCTCGGCCCTGCGCCCGGTCGACTACACCGAGGTCTACCCTCCGTGCGGCTGCGATCCGGCCACCGCACCGCTGCGTTATCTCGACCTGATGGCCGAGGCGGCGGTCGCGGGCCGCTTCGGCGGGGAACGCGAACGCGCGCTGAAGATCACCAAGCGGGCGCTGCGCCTCCTGGAGGACGAGCCGGACCCCCAGCGCGCCGCCTGGTTCTGGATCCAGCGCTCCCGCCTGGTCCAGGCCCAGGCCCGTGGCGACGGCTGGCAGGAACTGGCCACCGCCCAGGACCTCGTGCGCGGCCTGCCGCCGTCCGAGGTGCACGCCGAGGTGCTGGCCCTCGCCGCCAACTGGTCCATGCTGCACCGGCCCGGCCCCGACGCCTTCGCCGCCGCCGAGCGTGCCGTGGAGTACGCGCGCATGGTCGGCGCCCGCGACATCGAACTGCACGCCCGCCTCACCCTCGGCTGTCTCAAGGTGGACGCGGGCGACACCGAGACGGGCCTGGCGGAGATGCGGCAGGTGCTGCGGGACACCCTCGCGGAGGGCGTGCACCATGTCGCGGGCCGGGCCTATGTGAACCTGCCCTCCCAGCTGCAGGGCATCGGCCGCGACCGGGAGGCCGTCCCCCTCCTGCGCGAGGGCATCGCCTTCGCCCGCACCCACGGGCTGCTGGACTCCGAGTCCTGGATACGGGGCAACCTGTCCGAGGCGCTCTACTCGCTCGGCGACTGGGCGGAGGCCGCCGAGACCGCCACGCACGCCACTCGGGTCGGCCACAGCGCGAAGCCCCGTGGCCAGGGTGCCCTGCGCCTGGCACACCTGGCCCTCGCCCGCGGCGACCTCGCCGAGGCGGGCCGCAGACTCGCCGAGGGCCGTGCCCACTACGGCACCCACGACCCCATGCCCCAGCTCTCCCTGCCCCTGGCCAGGGTCGCCCTCGGTGTCGCCGCCGAGGAGGGCCGCATCGCCGACGCCCGCGCCGAACTGCTACGGGCCCTGGACGACGGCTTCCCACCCGGCACCCAGCGCTACGGCTGGCCGTTGCTGCGGGCCGCCGCCACCGTGGAGGCCGAGGCCCGCACCCTGCCCGCCGCCGAGCCGGGCCGCACCGAGATCCTCGACCGCCTCGGCGAGGCCGTGCGGCACCTCGCCACCGGCGCCCCGCTCTGGCGGGCCTACGAGCAGTGGACCCGTGCCGAACTGCGCCGCGCGCAGGGCACGGACACCGCCGAGGACTGGTCGCCGGTCGTCACCGCCTTCGAGTGCCTGGACCGCCCCTACGAACTCGCCCGGGTCCGCCACCGCCTCGCCGCGGCCCTCCTGGCCGGCGGCGGTGGAGACGACGCACGCGACCGCGCGCTGGAACTGCTCCGGCTGGCCGCGGCGGTCGCCGCCCACCTCGACGCCCGCTCCCTCGCCGACGCCCTCGCCCGGCTCGCCCAGCGCGCCCGCCTCACCCTGACCCACCCGCCCCGACAGGCCCTCGCCCCGGCCGACCCGGCAGCGGCCCTCGGGCTCACCAGCCGGGAGCGGGACGTGCTGCGCCTGGTCTCGGCCGGCCGCACCAACCGCCAGATCGCCGAGGAACTGTTCATCTCCCCGAAGACCGCGAGCGTCCACGTGTCCAACATCCTCGGCAAACTCGGCGTCTCCGGCCGGGGCGAGGCCGCGGCGCTGGCCCACCGGCTGGAGCTGTTCCCGGCCGAGACGCTCACTGCCGGAACGGCGGGCTGACACCTACGCTGGGGAAAGGGCCACAAGGGGGAGAAAACGGGGGAGGGGCCGTGTTCAACGCCTTCGAGGAACTGTTCGCACCCGGTCGCAAACACACCCGGGAAGAGCAGAACCGCCTGGAACTGACCCGCGAGGACGTGGGCGACAGCGACCCCGGCCGGGGTCCGATAGACCTGGCCTCCGGCAAGGCGGTCATACGCCTGCCGGAGCCACCGTCCACCGAGGCCGAGCCGGAGGAGAGCCAGGAACAGGGCACCGAGGGGGCGTGAGCCGTTCGGAGGCGCTACTTCACCTCCACCTCCAGCACCCGGTCGTCCCCCTTCTGGGGCCGGCCCCGGCCGTCGGTGTTGCTCGTCACCAGCCACAGCTTGTCGCCGCCCGCCGCGACGACCGTACGCAGGCGGCCGTACCGCCCGGTCAGGAAGGCCTGCGGCGGCGCCGAGGCCTGCGTGCCGCCCAGCGGGACGCGCCACAGACGCTCGCCCTTCAGGGCCGCCATCCAGATCACGCCCTTCACGTACGCGATGCCGCTGGGGGAGGCGTCGTCGGTGTGCCACTGGGCCAGCGGGTTCCGGAAGGCGGGGTCGGAGGACCTGCCCTCCGCCTTGGGCCAGCCGTAGTTGCCGCCCGGTTCGATCGCGTTCAGCTCGTCCCAGGTGTCCTGGCCGAACTCCGAGGCGAACAGGCGCTGTCTGTCGTCCCAGGCCAGGCCCTGGACGTTGCGGTGGCCGTACGAGTACACGGGCGAGCCGGGAAACGGGTCGCCCGGTGCCGGTTCGCCCTCCGGGGTCAGGCGCAGGATCTTGCCGCCGAGGGACTTCCTGTCCTGGGCCAGGCCCCGCTCGCCGCTTTCCCCCGTGCCCGCGTACAGCATGCCGTCCGGGCCGAACGCGATCCGCCCGCCGTTGTGGACGGAACCCTTCGGGATGCCCTTGAACACCGTGTCCGGGGCGCCCAGTTGCTCGCCGACCGGTTTGCGCTCGTCGTACAGCATGCGGACGATGCGGTTGTCGGAGGCCGAGGTGAAGTAGGCGTAGATCATGTGGTCCGAGGCGAAGCCGGGGGAGAGCGCGATGCCCAGCAGGCCGCCCTCACCGGCCGGGGAGACCCCGGAGACCGTGCCCAGCTCGGTCGTACGGCCGGTCCTGTCGTCGATCCGGATGATCGTGCCGTCGTCGCGGGACGAGACCAGCAGACCGCCGCCGGGCAGCGGGGCCAGCCCCCAGGGTGTCCTGAGGTTCTGGGCCACGGTGCGCAGCACCTTCACCGAGCCCTCGGCCGGCGGAGGCGACTCGGTGACCCGGCCGGACGGGGACCTGCCCGGTGCCGTACCCGTGGCCGCCGTCCGCCCGGGACCGAAGGGGGGCCCTCCGCCGGCCGAGGAGCAGCCGGCCGCCAGCAGGAGGGCGGCCGCGGCCAGCACGGCCGGCACAGCGCGTCGTCGCACGATCATGGTCCCTTCGAGGCGGTGATCCAGCGGTGCTCGTTGTCCTGCACCGCCCAGCCTCTCCGGGTTCCCGCTCCGGCACCGCCGATCCCGCAAACCCGTCAGTCCCACGACCCCTGCGCCGCCGGCAGCGCCGCGGCCTCCGCCAAGTCCTCCTCGGTCAGGCGCAGTCCGCTCGCCGCCGCGTTCTCCACGGCCCACCGCTCCTGCTTGGCGCCCGGCAGGGCGATCACATGGCGGCCCCGGGACAGTACCCAGGCCAGCGCCACCTGGGCCGGGGTGACGTGCTCGCCGTGCCGGCGGGCGATGCGGCGCAGGCCGGCGACGATCGGCTGGTTGGCCGCCATCATCTCCGCCGTGAAACGGGGATGCCGGGCGCGGACGTCGTCCGGCTCGAAGCCCTCGCCCGGAGTCAGCGTGCCGGTCAGGAAGCCGTTGCCCAGCGGCATCGCCGCGAGGAAGCCCACGCCCCGCGCCTCGCACCACGGCAGCAGGGTCCGCAGCGCCTCCGGCGACCACACCGAAAGCTCCGCCTCCACCGCGGCCACCGGGAACACCTGCTGCACCCGCTGCAACTGGCGCAGTGTGCCCTCGTGCAGCCCGGCGCCCGAGCGGCGGCCGCCGCGCGCCCCCACCGCGCACAGGCCCAGCGCCCGCACCTTCCCGGCCCGCACCAGGTCGGCCATCGCGCCCCAGGTCTCCTCCACCGGCACCTCGGGGTCGGCGCGGTGCAGCTGGTAGAGGTCGATCACGTCCGTCTGCAGGCGCCGCAGCGAGGCGTCGCAGGCCCGTTTCACATACCCGGGGCGGCCGTTGGCCACGATGTGCTGCTCGCCCACCAGCAGCCCCACCTTGGTGGACACGAAGGCCTCCGCGCGCCGCTCCTTCAGCACCCGGCCCAGCAGCAGCTCGTTCGTGAACGGGCCGTACATGTCCGCCGTGTCCAGCAGGGCCGAGCCCAGGTCCAGCGCCCGGTGCACGCATCTGAGCGATTCGTCGCCCCGCTGCCGCGAGGTGCTGTACGCCCAGCTCATCGGCATGCACCCGAGTCCGACGGCCCCCACCGCGAGCGCCCCCGCGCCGATCGTCCTGCGCTCCACCTGCTCGTGAACCTCCCTCTGCCCGGCCCCCAACCTAACCTCTGCACACGCGCGTGCCTGACATAGCCTCCTTGCCATGACTGCAGACGTGTGGCTTCCCATCGCGCCGGAGGAGATCGAGGGGCTTCCCGCCGGGCCCCGGTACCTGTTCTGGAACGGTGAGGAGGAGTTCCCCGGCGACCCGGCCGCCTGCTCCTTCTACGTCGTCCCCTACATGAAGCCCGCCGGGATCGGGGTGCGCCCGCTGGCGGAGATGGCCGCCGTCGAGGTCGTACAGACGCTGTCGGCCGGCATCGACCATGTGGAGCCCGGCCTGCGCCGGCTGCGCCCGGGCGTGCGGCTGTGCAACGCGCGCGGGGTGCACGAGGCGAGCACCGCCGAGCTGGCGCTGACCCTGGTCCTCGCCTCCCTGCGTGGCATCCCGGACTTCGTGCGGGCCCAGGAGCGCGGCGAGTGGCTCGGCGGATTCCGGCCCGCCCTCGCCGACAGATCCGTCCTCGTCGTCGGCTACGGCTCCATAGGCGCCGCCATCGAGGACCGGCTCGCGCCTTTCGAGGTCGCGCGGGTGGCGCGCGTCGCGCGCTCCGGACGCACCACGGCGCGCGGTCCGGTGCATCCGCTCACCGAATTGCCCTCCCTGCTTCCGCACGCCGATGTCGTGATCCTCTCCACGCCCTTGACGGAGCAGACGCGGGGGCTGGCGGACGCCGAGTTCCTCGCGCGGATGAAGGACGGCGCGCTGCTGGTCAACGTGGCCCGCGGGCCGGTGGTGGACACCAAGGCGCTGCTCGCGGAGCTGGAGAGCGGCCGCATCAGCGCGGCCCTGGACGTCACCGACCCCGAGCCGCTGCCGCCGGGACACCCGCTCTGGCAGGCCCCGGGCGTGCTCATCAGCCCGCACGTCGGCGGTCCCACCTCGGCGTTCCTGCCCCGCGCGAAGCGGCTGCTCGTCAACCAGCTGACCCGCTTCGTGAACCACGAGCCGCTGCGGAACGTGGTCCTGACGACAGGGGCCTGATCCGCTTCCGGTACCCTGCGCAACCCCCCGGACGCGCACCGTACCGGCAATCCCCGCTGGTCGTCACGGAGCGTAGAGAAGCTATGTCCCTGAGTGACGATCCTGGTGTATCGTCCCGGAAGGGGCAGCGCCGCCGACCGTTCGGCGCCGGGGACGGACATTTCAGAGTTGTGAGGGGGGCGACGGGCGATGCACGGCCTATGGACGAACGATCCGACGCGGCGGAGCCGCCGACGGCGACCCTGGCGTACGGCCGCGCGCAGACGCGGTCACCACGCCGGCCACCACAGCCATCACCAGCGCCGGCACAGCGGCCGCAGGAGGCACGCGCACCGGGATCGCCGGGACCCGGGAGCGGCGCGGACCGGGAGGCCCCGGTGAGCGCGCCGCCCTCGCTGACGACCGCCCTCGACGCAGCCGTGCGCGCACCGCACCCCCAGCAGGCGCCGCCGCCCCGCCGGCCGGCCGCCCGTGAGGGCACCCGCACGCGGGAACAGCTCGTCCTCGCCCTCGTCTGCGCGGCCTACGCCGTCGGGGCCGCTTTCGACTGGGGCACGGACGAACTGGCACTGATCATGGGCGACTTCGGGTTGAGCGCCGCGGCCGGCGCCGCCGCCGTGTCCTGCTTCGCGTACGCCCGCAGCCCGCGCGTCCGCTTCCGCTCGGCGTGGCTGCTGTTCGCCCTGTCCTCGACGATGGCGTCCCTCGGCAACGCCGTCTGGGGGTGGTACGAGGTCGTCCTCGGGCGGCCCGTGCCCAGCCCCAGCTACGCCGACCTGTTCTTCCTGTGCTTCGCGCCGCCCGCCATCGTCGGCCTGCTGGTGCTCGCCAAACGGCCGGTGACCAAGGCCGGCTGGATGTGTCTGGCGCTGGACGCCTGGCTGATCGGCGGCTCGCTGCTCACGCTGTCGTGGAGCCTGGCGCTCGCCCAGGCGGCCCGGTTCGACGGACCGAGCGTGGCGCACACCGCGCTGTCGCTGGCGTACCCGCTGATGGACATCGCGCTGGTCAGCATGGTGCTCGCGCTGCACTTCCGCCGCAGCCCGGGCAACCGCACGGCGGTGAACACGGCGATCGGCGCGCTCGCGCTGACCGTGATGTGCGACGCGCTGTTCACCTCGCCGCTGCTGCACAGCAGTTACCACTCCGGGCAGCTGCTGGACGCCGGCTGGTTCTCCGGTTCGCTGCTGCTCGCCTACGCGCCCTGGGCGGCACCCCGCCGCAAGGGCGCACAGGAGGCGCATGTACCGGACGGGCACACGCGCGTGGTCCACGAGCACCTGCCCGGACAGCGCGGCACCGGCCCCCACCGTGTGCCCGTGCCCACCCCGGGGGGTGATCACAGCCGGTATCCGGCCGGGCGGCCGCTCACCGGCTCCCTCGCCGCCCTCACGCCGTACCTCGCCGCCGCCGTGTGCACCCTGGGCATCCTGTACAACGTCCTCAACGGGCGCCGGCCCGACCATGTCGTGCTGATCACCGCGGGCGCCGTGGTGCTCGCGCTCGTCATCCGGCAGGGCATCATGCTGCTGGACAACATCACCCTCACCCAGGAACTGGCGCAGAAGGAGAACCACTTCCGCTCCCTGGTGCAGGGCTCCAGCGACGTGATCATGATCGCCGCGCCCAACGGCGTCCTGCGGTACGTCTCCCCGGCCGCCGCCGGGGTCTACGGCCGCCCCGCCGAGGAGCTGGTGGGCACCGAGCTGGCCGCCCTCATCCACCCGGAGGACCTGGGCTGCGTGGTGCACGAGGTGCGCCGCTTCCTCGCCGCCAGCCCGCTGGAGGAACCCACCACCCGGATCGAGTGCCGCTTCCGGTCCGGCGGTGGCGGCTGGCTCAACGTGGAGTCGACCGTCAACCGCCACCACGGCGGCCTGATCTTCAACAGCCGGGACGTGACCGAGCGGGTCCGCCTGCAGGCGCAGCTGCAGCACAACGCCGAGCACGACCCGCTCACCGACCTGCCCAACCGCGCCCTGTTCACCAAGCGGGTCCAGCAGGCCCTGTCCGGCCGCCGCGCCACCGACCGGGGCGCCGCCCAGCGCGGTACGGCAGTGCTCTTCATCGACCTCGACGGCTTCAAGGCCGTCAACGACACGATCGGGCACCAGGCCGGGGACGAGCTGCTCGTCCAGGCCGCCCGCAGACTCCAGGACGCGGTGCGGCACGGCGACACCGCGTCCCGGCTGGGCGGCGACGAGTTCGCGGCCCTGATCGTCGGGGACGGCACCCGGGAGCGTGCCGCCCGGGAACGGAACATCCTGGAGCTCGCCGACCGCCTCAGGGTGACCCTCTCCCAGCCGTACGCCATCGAAGGGCGGGACGTCCGGGTCAACGCCTCCATCGGCGTCGCCTTCGCCGAACCGGGCCTCGGCGCGGGCGAGCTGCTGCGCAACGCCGACCTCGCGATGTACCGCGCCAAGGCGGCCGGAAAGGGCCGGGTGGAGCTGTACAGACCGCAGATGCAGCAGGACGTCGTACGCAAGGCGGAGCTGGCGACCCGGCTGCGCGCCGCGCTGCACGACGGCGAGTTCGCGCTGCTGCACCAGCCGGTGGTCTGCCTCGACGACGGCCGGATCACGGCGGTCTCGGCCCAGGCGCGCTGGCGCTCCTCGCAGGGGGTGCTGTTCACCCCGGCGGAGTTCCTGCGGATGGCCGAGGACGGCGACAAGACCGCCGAGCTGGACCGCTGGATCCTGCGGGAGGCCGTCGAGCAGGCCGCCGAGCGGGCGGCGAGCGGGACCGTCGTACCGGTGGCGGTGCGGTCCAGCACCCGGCGGCTGCTGGACCGCTCGATGCCGCTCGGCTCCGTGGAGGCACTGCTGACCCGGCACGGGCTGCCGCCCGGCGCGCTGGTGCTGGAGCTGTCCGACACCGATCCGCGAGTCTGCCTGGACGAGCTGGAGCGTCGGCTGACCGCGCTCAGCCGGCTCGGGGTGCGGATCGCGCTGGACGGCTTCGGCACCGGCCACGCGACCATCACCGCCCTCAGAAGGCTCCCCGTGGACATCCTGAAACTCGACCGCAGTCTGGTCGAGGGCGTCGTGGAGTCCGCGCGGCTGCACAAGATCACCAGCGGTCTGCTGCGGATCGCCGCCGATCTCGGACTGCAGTCCGTGGCCGAGGGCGTGGACCTGCCGGAGCAGGCCGTCGCGCTGCGCGCGATGGGCTGCACCCACGGGCAGGGGACGGCGTTCGCGGGCCCGCTGGACGAGTACCGGCTGCGCCGTGCGCTCGGAGCCGGCCACTACCCGGTACCGCACCCGTCGGCCGAGCCGGCGTTCGCGGGGAGCGTGAGCGAGCCGAAGGGGCGCTCGGGGGTGTACACAGGGGGTGTCACGGCTGTACTCGGAGGCGGCGGTGCCCATCGTTCACATTCTGAGACTCCCGTCCCACCTACTTGACATGTGGTGCGCGTCGGGGGGAGGGTCAGTGCCATGCGCACCCGAATTCTCGTACTTGGACAGCGCGTCGGCTGAGCTGGGACCCACCGGAGGACGTTCCGGAATTCCCAGCGACCTCACCGGCGCGCTCCCCTCGCTTGCCTTGCGGCACGAGGGGTTTTTTGTTGCACGAGTGCCGTTCGTGCAGCGCTTGAACTCCGCACAAACCTCGCAAAAACCCTCAGCATCGAGAAGAGAATGCCGATGACCGAGCAGGCCACCGGGGCCCATCCGCAGCCGCGGCCCCGATCCGGAGGACAGCAGTCCGCCCCCGTCGAGCACGTCACGGGTGCGCAGTCCCTCATCCGCTCCCTCGAGGAGGTCGGCGCTGACACGGTATTCGGCATTCCCGGCGGCGCGATCCTGCCGGCCTACGACCCCCTGATGGACTCCACGCGGGTGCGCCACGTGCTGGTCCGCCACGAGCAGGGCGCCGGCCACGCGGCCACCGGCTACGCCCAGGCCACCGGCAAGGTCGGCGTCTGCATGGCCACTTCGGGGCCGGGCGCCACGAACCTGGTCACGCCGATCGCCGACGCCCACATGGACTCCGTGCCGCTGGTCGCGATCACCGGCCAGGTGGCGTCCTCGTCCATCGGCACGGACGCCTTCCAGGAGGCGGACATCGTCGGCATCACCATGCCGATCACCAAGCACAACTTCCTCGTCACCAAGGCCGAGGACATCCCGCGGGTCATCGCGCAGGCCTTCCACATCGCCTCCACCGGCCGCCCGGGCCCGGTCCTGGTCGACATCTCCAAGGACGCCCTCCAGGCGAAGACGACCTTCTCCTGGCCGCCCACCATGGACCTGCCCGGCTACCGCCCGGTGACCAAGCCGCACGCCAAGCAGATCCGCGAGGCGGCCAAGCTGATCACCTCCGCCAAGCGGCCCGTCCTCTACGTCGGCGGCGGCGTCCTCAAGGCGCAGGCCACCGCCGAGCTGAAGGTCCTCGCCGAACTCACCGGAGCGCCCGTCACCACCACCCTGATGGCGCTCGGCGCGTTCCCCGACAGCCACCCGCTGCACGTGGGAATGCCGGGCATGCACGGTGCGGTCACCGCCGTCACCGCGCTGCAGAAGGCCGACCTGATCGTCGCCCTCGGAGCCCGCTTCGACGACCGCGTCACGGGCAAGCTGGACAGCTTCGCCCCGTACGCCAAGATCGTCCACGCCGACATCGACCCGGCCGAGATCGGCAAGAACCGTGCCGCGGACGTGCCGATCGTCGGTGACGCCCGCGAGGTCATCGCCGACCTGGTCCAGGCCGTGCAGAAGGAGCACAGCGAGGGTCACAAGGGCGACTACACCGCCTGGTGGAGCGACCTCAACCGGTGGCGCGAGACCTACCCGCTCGGCTACGACCAGCCCGAGGACGGCTCGCTGTCCCCGCAGCAGGTGATCGAGCGCATCGGGCAGCTGGCCCCGGAGGGCACGATCTTCGCGGCGGGCGTCGGCCAGCACCAGATGTGGTCCGCGCACTTCATCCAGTACGAGAAGCCCGCCACCTGGCTGAACTCCGGCGGCGCCGGAACGATGGGCTACGCGGTCCCGGCCGCGATGGGCGCCAAGGCCGGCCGGGCGGACCGGACGGTCTGGGCGATCGACGGCGACGGCTGCTTCCAGATGACCAATCAGGAACTGACCACCTGCGCCCTGAACAACATCCCGATCAAGGTCGCCATCATCAACAACGGCGCCCTCGGCATGGTCCGCCAGTGGCAGACCCTCTTCTACAACCAGCGCTACTCCAACACCGTGCTGCACTCCGGGCCCGACGACATCAACCCGGAGGCCAAGGGCACGCGCGTGCCGGACTTCGTGAAGCTGTCCGAGGCGATGGGCTGCGTGGGCCTGCGCTGCGAGCGCCCGGAGGACCTGGACAAGGTCATCCAGGAGGCCAACTCCATCAACGACCGCCCGGTCGTCGTCGACTTCATCGTCCACGAGGACGCGATGGTGTGGCCGATGGTCGCCGCCGGCACCTCCAACGACGAGATCATGGCCGCCCGGGACGTCCGCCCCGACTTCGGCGACAACGAAGACGACTGAGCGAGAGAGACGTAAAAAGACCATGTCCAAGCACACGCTCTCCGTCCTGGTGGAGAACACGCCGGGCATCCTCGCCCGGATCGCCGCCCTGTTCTCGCGGCGCGGCTTCAACATCGACTCGCTCGCGGTCGGCGTCACCGAGCACCCCGACATCTCCCGCATCACCATCGTGGTGGGTGTCGAGGACCTGCCGCTGGAGCAGGTGACCAAGCAGCTCAACAAGCTCGTCAACGTGCTGAAGATCGTCGAGCTGGAGCCCGGTCAGGCCGTGCAGCGCGAACTCGTCCTGGTGAAGGTCCGTGCCGACAACGAGACCCGCTCGCAGATCGTGGAGATCGTCCAGCTGTTCCGCGCCAAGACCGTCGACGTCTCCCCGGAGGCCGTCACCATCGAGGCAACCGGATCCAGCGAGAAGCTGTCCGCCATGTTGAAGATGCTGGAGCCGTTCGGCATCAAGGAACTGGTCCAGTCGGGCACGATCGCGATCGGCCGCGGCGCCCGTTCGATCACGGACCGTTCGCTGCGCGCGCTCGACCGATCTGCGTAAGGCTGAAAACGGGCGGTCGGCGCGTCGTCGCCCGCCCGTATGCCGAGACCCCCAAACTTCCTTCCCACCCACCGTCATACGGTGGGACGCACCATCTGCACACCAAGGAGAGAACCCAAAGTGGCCGAGCTGTTCTACGACGCTGACGCCGACCTGTCCATCATCCAGGGCCGCAAGGTCGCGGTCATCGGCTACGGCAGCCAGGGCCACGCCCACGCGCTGTCGCTGCGTGACTCCGGCGTCGACGTGCGTGTCGGTCTGCACGAGGGCTCCAGGTCCAAGGCCAAGGCCGAGGAGCAGGGACTGCGCGTGGTGACGCCGGCGGAGGCCGCCGCCGAGGCCGACGTCATCATGATCCTCGTCCCGGACCCGATCCAGGCCCAGGTCTACGAGGAGTCCATCGCGCCGAACCTGAAGGACGGCGACGCGCTGTTCTTCGGCCACGGCTTCAACATCCGCTTCGGCTTCATCAAGCCCCCGGCCGGCGTCGACGTCTGCATGGTCGCTCCGAAGGGCCCGGGCCACCTGGTGCGCCGTCAGTACGAGGAGGGCCGCGGAGTTCCGTGCATCGCGGCCGTGGAGCAGGACGCCTCCGGCGGCGCCTTCGCGCTGGCCCTGTCGTACGCGAAGGGCATCGGCGGGACCCGCGCCGGCGTCATCAAGACCACCTTCACCGAGGAGACCGAGACCGACCTGTTCGGTGAGCAGGCCGTCCTGTGCGGTGGTACGGCCGCGCTGGTCAAGGCGGGCTTCGAGACGCTGACCGAGGCGGGCTACCAGCCGGAGATCGCCTACTTCGAGTGCCTGCACGAGCTGAAGCTGATCGTGGACCTCATGTACGAGGGCGGCCTGGAGAAGATGCGCTGGTCGATCTCCGAGACCGCCGAGTGGGGCGACTACGTCACCGGCCCGCGCATCATCACCGACGCCACCAAGGCCGAGATGAAGAAGGTCCTCGCCGAGATCCAGGACGGCTCCTTCGCCCAGCAGTGGATGGACGAGTACCACGGGGGCCTGAAGCGGTACAGCGAGTACAAGCGGCAGGACTCCGAGCACCTGCTGGAGACCACCGGCAAGCAGCTGCGCAAGCTGATGAGCTGGGTGAACGAGGAGGCGTAAGCCTCACGTCAGGGGGTCGGGGCAGTCTGCTCCGGCCCCCTTTCGGCCACCCCGGACGGCGCCGGACCAAGAGCGACCCCGAGCGTTGTCCACCCCGTCCAGCCCCGGACGGGTGATACTTCCGCAGCGGCGCAGAACGACGACCGCGGCGCAACTAGACTGCTGCACAACATACGCGTCAGGCCCACAGCGTCGTGCGTCTTCCGCGGCTAGCCCCCCTCCTCCGCCTGCGGCCGTCGGGACGGCCGTCCGCATGCTCTGGACTTGTGAGGACCTCACGTGAGCTCGAAACCCGTCGTACTCATCGCTGAAGAGCTGTCGCCCGCGACCGTGGACGCACTCGGCCCGGACTTCGAGATCCGGCACTGCAACGGAGCGGACCGAGCCGAACTGCTCCCCGCCATCGCCGACGTCGACGCGATCCTGATCCGTTCCGCCACCAAGGTCGACGCCGAGGCCATCGCCGCGGCGCGGAAGCTCAAGGTCGTCGCCCGTGCCGGTGTCGGCCTTGACAACGTCGACGTCTCCGCCGCCACCAAGGCCGGCGTGATGGTCGTCAACGCCCCGACCTCCAACATCGTGACCGCCGCCGAGCTGGCCTGCGGTCTGATCCTGTCCACCGCGCGCAACATCCCGCAGGCCAACGCCGCGCTGAAGAACGGCGAGTGGAAGCGCAGCAAGTACACGGGCGTCGAGCTGGCCGAGAAGACCCTCGGTGTCGTCGGCCTCGGCCGCATCGGCGCCCTGGTCGCCCAGCGCATGTCCGCCTTCGGCATGAAGGTCGTCGCCTACGACCCCTATGTGCAGCCCGCGCGCGCCGCCCAGATGGGTGTGAAGGTTCTTTCCCTGGACGAGCTGCTGGAGGTCTCCGACTTCATCACCGTCCACCTGCCCAAGACCCCCGAGACGCTCGGCCTGATCGGCGACGAGGCGCTGCGCAAGGTCAAGCCGAGCGTGCGCATCGTCAACGCCGCGCGCGGCGGCATCGTCGACGAGGCGGCGCTGTACGCGGCGCTGAAGGAGGGCCGGGTCGCCGGCGCCGGCCTCGACGTGTACGCCAAGGAGCCCTGCACCGACTCGCCGCTGTTCGAGCTGGACCAGGTCGTGTGCACCCCGCACCTCGGCGCCTCCACCGACGAGGCCCAGGAGAAGGCGGGCATCGCGGTCGCCAGGTCCGTGCGCCTCGCCCTCGCCGGCGAGCTGGTGCCGGACGCGGTGAACGTCCAGGGCGGTGTCATCGCCGAGGACGTCAAGCCGGGTCTGCCGCTCGCCGAGCGCCTCGGCCGGATCTTCACCGCGCTCGCCGGTGAGGTCGCGGTCCGCCTCGACGTCGAGGTCTACGGCGAGATCACCCAGCACGACGTGAAGGTGCTCGAGCTGTCCGCGCTCAAGGGCGTCTTCGAGGACGTCGTCGACGAGACGGTGTCCTACGTCAACGCGCCGCTGTTCGCCCAGGAGCGTGGTGTCGAGGTGCGGCTGACCACCAGCTCCGAGTCGAGCGAGCACCGCAACGTCGTCACCGTGCGCGGCACGCTCGCCGACGGCGAGGAGGTGTCGGTCTCCGGCACCCTGGCCGGCCCGAAGCACCTGCAGAAGATCGTCGCGGTCGGCGACTACGACGTCGACCTCGCCCTCGCCGACCACATGGTCGTGCTGCGCTACGAGGACCGTCCCGGTGTCGTCGGCACCGTCGGCCGCATCCTCGGCGAGGCGGGCATCAACATCGCCGGCATGCAGGTCGCGCGCGCGGCGGCCGGGGGGGAGGCGCTGGCCGTCCTCACGGTCGACGACACGGTGTCCTCCGGCGTGCTCGGTGAGGTCGCCTCGGAGATCGGCGCGACATCGGCCCGCTCCGTCAACCTCGTCTGAGACACCCTGCAAGAACGCCGGGCGGGCCGACCTTCGTCGGCCCGCCCGGCGTCGTGTGTGCCCTACTTCTCCTCCATCTCGACCGTCCGCAGGCCGACCGCCGCACCCACCGCCGCCAGGGCCAGCAGCACCGCCCCGGCGATCGCCGCGCCGTGCATCCCGGTGGTGAGCGCCTCCCGGGCCGTGGCGAGCAGGGACTCACCGGCCGGGCCGGGCAGGTGCGCGGCCGCGGCGAGGGCGTCGCCCAGGGTCTCGCGGGCCCCGGCCGGTGCGGTGGCCGGCATCTCGTGCCGGTAGATCGCCGTACCGATGGAGCCGAGGGCCGCCATGCCGAGCGCACCGCCGAACTCGGCGCTGGTCTCCAGCAGGGAGGAGGACGAGCGGCTGGAACAGGTGCGCAAGCTCCTCGCCGAGGCGCAGAAGGAGGGTCGGGCCGGACTCGCCGCCTTGTTCAGCGGCGTCCCCGAGGCGGACCTGGACCATGAGGCGGTCGAGACCGAGGGCCGCCTCTATCAGACGCTGCTGAACGGCCTCATGGTCCAGTGGCTCTTCGACCCGGACTCGGCGACCACCGCGGAGCAGTTGACGCAGGGGCTGCGGCGGGTGCTCGAGGGAGCCGGGCGGAACTGAGCCGCGCGCGGCACCAGGCGCTGGGTGATGCCCGAGGCGCCGCCCCTACAGCCGGGCCCGCTTCAGGGCCATGTGCAGCAGGAGCCGGTCCTCGCCGTCGTCCAGGTCCAGGCCGGTCAGCTGCTCCACGCGGGACAGGCGGTAGTACAGGGTCTGGCGGTGGATGCCGAGTTCGGCGGCGGTGCGGCCGGCCTGGCCCGCGCAGTCGAGGAAGACCTCGGCGGTGCGCGCCAGGTCGCGGTGTGCGGGGGTCAGGAGCGGGCCGACCACGGGATCGTGCGCGGCCTGCGGCGGCAGCGCGGTCAGCAGCCGGTACGGTCCGATGCGCGCCCACTCCGCGACCGGCCCGAACCGCGGCTCGGCCAGCGCGGCGCGCGTCGCGGCGGCGGCCTCCTGCCAGACCGTCCCCAGCTCGGCGAGCCCCACCCGGGGCTTGCCGACTCCGGCGGCACACCCGGCGCCCGGGGCCTGCCGGGCCGCCGTCGCTCCGCCGAGTCCCGCCGCGGCCACCCGGGTCCCGGCCCCGCGCGCGGCACCTTCCCGCACGCTCCCCGGGACCCCGCGAGCCCCCTCGGCCTCCTTCAGCAGCCGCGTGGCCGCCGCCAGCGCGGGCGTGCTCACGTCCGTGGCCCGCAGGCGCACGAGCAGCGCGAGGCTCTGCGCCGACGCTCCCCAGGGCAGTGTGCACAGCGCCGCGGCGTGCGGGATCGTACGGGCGGCGGGGGCGTCGTCCGGGTCGGCCGACGGCCAGGGAGCCACGCACACCAGGGTGACGGGACCGTCGGCGCGGGTGCCGAGCGCGGTGCGGAGTTCGGCCACCGCCATGTCCTGCCGCCAGCCGCGCTCGGCGGTGAGCACGGCCCGCAGCTCCCGGCTCAGCCCCGCCCCGGCCTCCGCCTCGTCCGCGAGCAGTGCGCCGATCCGGTCGGCCACCACCATCGCGGCGGTGAGCTGGGCGTCCGTCGGCCCGGGGTCGCCGTCCAGCAGCCAGACGTAACCGAGGACGACGCCCCGATGGCGTACCGGGAGGCAGATCCGGCCGCGGTAGACCCCGGCCTTCGGGCTCGGCGGGATCCGCACCGGGCCGGTCGCCCGGGTGATGCCGAAGCCCTCGAACCACGCGCGCACGGTCGCGGTGGAGCGCCGGGTCAGGATCGAACGGGTGCGCACCGGGTCCAGCTCGGAGGGATCCAGTTCGTCGTCGCTGTCGTACGCGCCGAAGGCGATCAGCTCGAAGTCGCGGTTCTCCAGGGTCGCCGGGACCCCCAGCAGCTCCGAGATCTCGTCGACCAGCTCCTGGTAGTCGCCCTTGAAGGCCTTGAAGTCCGCCGCCACACGGGCATTCTCCCTCATTCCCCGGCGACCTTCATACATCTGTCTGAGATCCCGTGCACGGATGCGTGACAGCTGTCGATGGCCCAGGATCGGAGAGATCCTTAGGTTTCACGGTGGTTCTCCGTGCCGTACCCGAAGCGTCGGGTATTGGCTCATTTGATGCTTGCCTGTGGAGGTGCCCCGTGCTGGGTCCCGTGATTCTCGCCGCGTCGCGCAGCGACCGGATGCGACGCCTGGTCTCGGCGGCCCCGGTGACCAAGCAGGTCGTCGACCGCTTCATCCCCGGTGAGACCGTCGACGACATCGTGCCGATCATCAAGGACCTCACGGCCAAGGGGCTGGAGCTGACGATGGACGTCGTCGGCGAGGACATCACCACCCCCGAGCAGGCCACCGCCGCCCGTGACGCCTACCTGGCGCTGATCGGCCACCTCGAGAAGCTGCAGCTCGGCGAGAAGGTCGAGATGTCCGTCAAGCTGTCCATGTTCGGCCAGGCGCTCCCCGGCGGCCACGAACTGGCGCTCGCCAACGTCCGCCCGGTCGTGGAGGCCGCTGCCGCCATCGGAACGACCGTGACGCTGGACGCCGAGGACCACACCACCCTCGACTCGATGTTCGCCATCCACGAGGAGCTGCGGAAGGACTTCCCGAAGACGGGCTGTGTCATCCAGGCCTACCTCTTCCGCACCGAGGCCGACGCCCGCCGGCTCGCCGCCGCCGGCAGCCGCGTCCGCCTGGTGAAGGGCGCCTACAAGGAGCCCACCGAGGTCGCCTACCAGCAGAAGCACGAGATCGACAAGGCGTACGTGCGTATCCTGCGGATCCTGATGGAGGGCGAGGGATACCCGATGATCGGGTCCCACGACCCGCGCCTCATCGCCATCGCCCAGGAGCTGGCCCACCGGGCCGGCCGCAAGCTCGACGAGTACGAGTTCCAGATGCTGTACGGCATCCGTGGCGAGGAGCACCTGCGGCTCGCCGCCGAGGGCCACCGCATGCGCGTCTACACCGCCTACGGCACCGACTGGTACGGCTACTTCATGCGCAGGCTCGCGGAGAAGCCGGCGAACCTGCGCTTCTTCCTCCGCTCCATGGTCAGCAAGGGCTGAGCCAGCCAACACCCGCTCACGTACAAGGAGTTACGGATCTCATGGACGCTGTGACCCAGGTCCCCACCCCGGTCAACGAGCCGGTGCACGGCTACGCCCCCGGTTCGCCCGAGCGCGCCCGGCTCGAGGCCAGGCTCAAGGAGCTGGCCGAGAACCCGATCGACCTGCCGATGACCATCGGCGGCGAGAAGCGGATGGGCGGCGGCGAGCCGTTCCAGGTGGTCCAGCCGCACAACCACAAGGCCGTCATCGGCACCGGCCGCCACGCCACCCAGGAGGACGCCCGGGACGCCATCGGCGCGGCGCTCGCCGCCGCGCCGGCCTGGCGCGCGATGTCCTTCGACGACCGTGCCGCGATCATCCTGCGCGCCGCCGAGCTGCTCGCCGGCCCCTGGCGCGAGACGCTCGCCGCCTCCACCATGCTCGGCCAGTCCAAGACCGCCCAGCAGGCGGAGATCGACACCCCCTGTGAGCTGGTGGACTTCTGGCGCTTCAACGTCCACTACGCCCGCCAGATCCTCGCCGAGCAGCCGCCGGCGAACTCCCCGGGCGTGTGGAACCGGCTCGACCACCGCCCGCTGGAGGGCTTCGTCTACGCGATCACGCCGTTCAACTTCTCGGCGATCGCGGGCAACCTGCCCACCGCCCCGGCCCTCATGGGCAACGTGGTCGTGTGGAAGCCGTCCCCGACGCAGACCCACGCCGCCGTCCTGCTGATGCAGCTGCTGGAGGAGGCCGGTCTCCCCAAGGGCGTCATCAATCTGGTCACCGGCGACGGCATCGAGGTCTCCAAGGTCGCCCTGGAGCACCGTGACCTCGCGGGCATCCACTTCACCGGTTCGACCAGGACCTTCCAGTACCTGTGGAAGACGGTCGGCAACAACATCGAGAAGTACCGCTCCTACCCGAGGCTCGTCGGCGAGACCGGCGGCAAGGACTTCCTGGTGGCCCACCCCTCGGCCGACCGCGCCGTGCTGAAGACCGCCCTGACCCGCGGCGCCTTCGAGTACCAGGGCCAGAAGTGCAGTGCGACCTCCCGGGCGTACATCCCGGCGTCGATCTGGAACAGCGGCTTCAAGGAGGAGTTCGCGGCCGAGGTCGACCACCTCACCATGGGTGACGTCACCGACCTGTCGAACTTCATCGGCGCCGTGATCGACGACCGGGCGTTCGCCAAGAACAAGGCAGCGATCGACCGCGCCAAGTCCGACCCGGCCTGCGAGATCGTCGCGGGCGGCAGCTACGACGACTCGGTCGGCTACTTCGTCCGCCCGACGGTGATCGTCTCCACCGACCCGGAGAACGAGATCTTCCGCACCGAGTACTTCGGCCCGGTCCTCGGCGTGTACGTCTACGAGGACGACAAGTACGACGAGATGCTGACCCAGATGGAGTCGGTGTCCGACTACGCGCTCACCGGTTCGGTCGTCGCCAACGACCGCGCCGCGGCGGCGTACACGATGGAGAAGCTGCGCTACGCGGCCGGCAACTTCTACATCAACGACAAGTCGACCGGCGCCGTCGTCGGCCAGCAGCCCTTCGGCGGCGGTCGCGCCTCCGGCACCAACGACAAGGCCGGCGCCCCGCAGAACCTGCTGCGCTGGACCCTGACCCGTGCCATCAAGGAGACCCTGGTCCCGCCGACCGACTACTCCTACCCGCACATGGGCTGATCGCGGCCCTCCCCGAGCACGGGCCGGGAAGCCCGCCACCGAACAGGCTTCCCGGCCCGTTTCCACACCCCGTGGATCACCGGCGCGGACCGCGGGACAGTGGGTCCATGACGGTCCGACTGGGCCTCGCCCACACCGCCGACCTCGATCCCGAAGAACTCGGGGCCGCCCGCGCCCTGCTGGACGAGGCCTTCGCCGGGGACTTCTCCGACGAGGACTGGGACCACGGGCTCGGCGGGCTGCATGTGCTGATCCAGGCCCCCCGGGCCGGATCGCGGACCGGGACCCCGGCCGTGTCGCCGCCGAGCAGCATCGGCGCGAACGCCTCCGCCATCCCTCGAACCGCGTACGAAAGCCCAGCTCAGGGCGGTATGACGCCATCCGCCGTCTCAGATAGTAGGAAGTCCGAGTAATTGTGCAGACAGAACCGGGCCGCTCCCTTACGTTTGTAGGAGCCGAACGTCTCGCTCGATCCAGCGAATGGCGGTCGTGAGCCGGGCACCCGAGCAGGCAACCCCTGCGGCCCGTGAGCTCCCCGCCCCTCCGGCGTCTCGCACATCTCTCATTGCCGTGCTCCGTCTGCCGAAGGAGTCGATTCCCATGGCCGAGACGACCGTCCGCCGCCGAGTCCGCCACGTGTCCCGCGCGAGCGAGTCCGACCGCAAGAACGCCGCCGCCGCCCTCCAACGCGCCCTCGACCGCCGCGACAACGGCGGCGAGACCGGACACTGAGCCCCCGGCCCGATGCCGTCCGCGTTCGTCCACATGATGGACGGACCGTGTCATCACCTGGGACGAGGGGTAGGGTGCCCGCATGTCTCGCAGCATCGATCTCGCAGTGATTCCCGGGGACGGCATCGGACAGGAAGTCGTGTCCGAGGGTCTCAAGGTCCTCTCCGCCGTCCTGCCGCAGGATGTGAAGCTGGAGACCAAGGAGTACGACTTCGGCGCCAAGCGCTACCACGCCACCGGTGAGACCCTCACCGACGCCGATCTGGAGCAGCTGAAGCAGCACGACGCCATCCTGCTCGGCGCCATCGGCGACCCGTCGGTGCCGTCCGGCGTCCTGGAGCGCGGCTTCCTGCTCAAGCTCCGCTTCGCCTTCGACCACCACGTCAACCTGCGCCCCTCCAAGCTCCTTCCCGGTGTCGCCACCCCGCTCGCCGGTCAGCCGGAGATCGATTTCGTCGTGGTCCGCGAGGGCACCGAGGGCCCCTACACCGGCAACGGCGGCACGATCCGCAAGGGCACCGAGCACGAGGTCGCCACCGAGGTCTCCGTCAACACCGCCTTCGGTGTCGAGCGCGTGGTCCGCGACGCCTTCGCGCGGGCCCAGGCCCGCCCGCGGAAGAAGCTCACCCTCGTCCACAAGAACAACGTGCTGACCTTCGCCGGTCACCTCTGGACGAACATCTTCAACAAGGTGGCGCAGGAGTTCCCCGAGGTCACCACCGACTACATCCACGTCGACGCGGCGACCATCTACCTGGTCACCGACCCGGCGCGGTTCGACGTCATCGTCACCGACAACCTCTTCGGCGACATCATCACCGACCTCGCCGCGGCCGTCTCCGGCGGCATCGGCGTCGCGGCGAGCGGCAACATCAACCCGACCCGCGAGTTCCCCTCGATGTTCGAGCCGGTCCACGGTTCCGCGCCCGACATCGCCGGTCAGGGCAAGGCAGACCCCACCGCCACGGTCCTGTCCGTCGCCCTGCTGCTGCGCCACCTCGGGTACGACGCCGAGGCCGACCGCATCGACGCCGCGGTCACCGCGGACCTCACCGAGCGCGGCGCGCTGGGCACCCGTAGCACCTCCCGGATCGGCGACGCGCTCGCCACCCGAGTAGCCGGCTGACCCGGCGCTCCGCACAAGAAGCCGCCGGGTCGGACGACCGCCCGGCGGCTTTCCCCTGTCCCCGCCGGGTGCCACCATCGACCCCGGGCCGCTTTCACCCCCATTCCTTCCGCCCTCGGCCCCGCGCGATAATCGAACGCGGAGCCGCGGTATGAGGGAAAGCTCGGACGTCCTCGCATCGGTCTGACCAGGCCGGTGACGGGCGTGAGCGCGGCCCGTCACTACAACCGGTGAAGGACAACCACTCATGACGACGCCCACGATCGAGCTCAAGCCCTCCGCCAGCCCCCTCGCCGCCGCCGAGCGCGAGGCGATCCTGGCCGACCCCGGGTTCGGCCGCCACTTCACCGACCACATGGTGACCGTCAAGTGGACCGAGGGCCGCGGCTGGCACGACGCCCAGCTCGTCCCGTACGGCCCGATCTCCCTCGACCCCTCCACCCACGTCCTGCACTACGGCCAGGAGATCTTCGAGGGCCTCAAGGCCTACCGCCAGCCCGACGGCTCGATCGCGCTGTTCCGCCCCGAGGCGAACGCCCGCCGCTTCCGCAACTCCGCCCGCCGCATGGCCATGGCCGAGCTGCCCGAGGAGCTGTTCATCGCCGCGCTGGACGCGCTGCTCTCCCAGGACGCCGACTGGGTCCCGCCGCACGGCGGCGAGCAGTCCCTCTACCTGCGCCCGTTCATGTTCGCCACCGAGGCCGCGCTCGGCGTGCACCCGGCGAACGAGTACCTGTTCATGCTCATCGCCTCCCCCTCCGGCTCGTACTTCGCCGGCGGCGTCAAGCCGGTCACCATCTGGGTCTCCGAGGACCACGTCCGCGCCGTGCCCGGCGGCACCGGCGACGCCAAGACCGGCGGCAACTACGCCGCGTCCCTGCTGCCGCAGGCCGAGGCCGCCGCGCACGGCTGCGACCAGGTCGTCTACCTCGACGCGGTCACCCGCACCAAGGTCGAGGAGAGCGGCAGCATGAACGTCGCCTTCGTCTACGGCGACCGGATCGTCACCCCCCGGCTCACCGGCTCGATCCTGGAGGGCATCACCCGCGACTCCCTGCTCCAGGTCGCCCGCGACCTCGGCTACACCGCAGAGGAAGGCGTCGTCACCCTCGAGGAGTGGCGCGCGGACGCCGCCTCCGGCGCCCTCACCGAGGTCTTCGCCTGCGGCACCGCCGCCGTGGTCACGCCGATCGGCCACGTCAAGACCAAGACCGACGGGTGGACCCACGGCGACGGCACGCCCGGCGAGGTCACCCTCCGCCTGCGCGAGGCCCTGCTCGGGATCCAGCGCGGCGTGGTCGAGGACAGGCACGGCTGGATGCACAAGATCGGCTGAGCCTTCGACCCGGCGTTCTCCCGCACCCTTGTCCCCGCCACGACGGCGGGAACAAGGGTGCGGTTGGCGGAGGGAGCACCTGGGTATCCACCCATCCCACGGGGGGCGCGTGCCCCGCGTGCACGGGGACGGGGGGAGGCACCGCAGGGTGAGCGCATGGTCACCGATACCTCGGCTGCGCTGGTTATGGCGCGCGTTGCGCACCCCGCGCCGCCCGCAGAGCCTCACCGCGCTGCTCGCGCTGGCCGGCTGTGCCGCCCTGCTCCTGTGGCGGGCCTCCGCCATGGACGCCTACGAGCAGAACCTCGCCCTCAACCTGGGCACCGACCTCGTCGGCGTGGTCATCACCGTCTTCGTGATCGGTCCGCTGATCTCCCGTGCCCAGGAGGGCCGGGTCCGTGAGCACACCCGGCTCGACTACGAGTGGTTCGCCTCCCAGGTGCACGGCGCGACGGCGTGCGTGAAGGTGCTCGACACCTTCTCCAACCTGTTCGGACCGCAGTTCTCCGAGCGCCTGTTCCGAGGGGTCAAGGCGGCCACCGCGCGCGGCGCGCGGGTGCAGATCCTGCTGCTGGACCCCGACTCGCTCGCCGTCATCCTGCGCGGCCGGGAACTCGGCGAGCAGAGCGCCGACATCCGCCGCGACATCATGCGCAACCTGCGCACCCTGGACCGCTTCGCACGCCGCCTGGACGACAGCTCCCGCGCCCTGCTCGAGGTCCGCCTGTGCCAGACGTCACCCGGAGTCACCCTCTACCGCTGGGACGAGCGTTGCCTCGTCTCCTTCCTGACGGTGGGCCGGCTCTCCGGCGAGGGCGTCCAGCTGGAGGTCGCCGTCCGCTCCCCGCTCGGCACCTTCGTGGAGCAGCGCTTCGACGAGCTGTGGGGGCAGAGCAAGCCCATGGAGCACTTCACCCGGCTGCCGCTCACCCTGGTCGACGCCACCGACGGCCGCAGGGAGTTCCGCTGCCCCTTCGTGTCCGTCGAGGACCGTCTGTACGTCGCCGGGGCGGACCTGGTGTCGTACATGGCCCGTCACCGCCTCGACCAACTCTCCGCGCACAGCGAGGTCTTCGCCGTGCAGGGCGGGCACGAGCTGCTCGTGGTCGACGACGAAAGTCCCCTGCATGCGCTGCTCCTCCAGCACTTCGCGGAGAAGTACGATGCGTCGGCGGCCGCCTTCGTGGAGTTGCGGCCGCCGGTCCTGGTCACGGAATAGAGGCCCTGGCA
This sequence comes from Streptomyces sp. NTD91, assembly GCF_059510455.1. Classification (NCBI taxonomy): domain Bacteria; kingdom Bacillati; phylum Actinomycetota; class Actinomycetes; order Kitasatosporales; family Streptomycetaceae; genus Streptomyces; species Streptomyces sp. NTD91. The sequence goes on along the minus strand of NZ_JCAJZW010000003.1, from coordinate 224,944 downwards.
CATATGAGCTCAGCGCACCACCCCGCTCCGCACGCGAACCCCCGGTTCCGCGCCTTCACCCCCCGTGACCTGGACGGCCTGCTCGGCCGGGTGTCCCTGTCGCCCGCCGAACGGCTCGCCCTGCGGGCCGTGTCCGCGGTCCTGCCGTTCCGCACCAACTCCTACGTGGTGGACGAGCTGATCGACTGGTCGGCCGTCCCCGACGACCCGATCTTCCGGCTGACCTTCCCGCAGAGCGGCATGCTGCCCGCGCACGACCTGCGCCGGATGACGGACCTGCTGGCCCAGGACGCACCCCAGGCCGAGGTCCGGCGCGCCGCGCACGAGATCCGGATGCGGCTCAATCCGCACCCCTCAGGCCAGCTCGACGCCAACGTCCCCCTGCACGGGGGCCGCCGCCTGACGGGGCTTCAGCACAAGTACCCCGAGACGGTGCTGATCTTCCCGCGGCAGGGTCAGACCTGCCACGCCTACTGCACGTACTGCTTTCGCTGGCCGCAGTTCGTCGGGGAGTCCGAGCTGCGCATCGCCACCGACGACATCGCCACCACCAGCGCCTATCTGCGCGCCCATCCCGAGGTGAGCAGCACACTCATCACCGGTGGCGACCCGTTGGTGATGAGCACCGAGGTGCTGCGCCGCTATGTGGAGCCGCTGCTGGAGATCGACACCGTCCGCTCGGTGCGGATCGGCACCAAGTCCCTCGCCTTCTGGCCGTACCGCTTCCTCACCGACCGGGACGCGGACGACCTGCTGCGGCTCTTCGAGAAGGTGGTGGCGAGCGGACGCCATCTGGCGCTGATGGCCCACTTCACCCACCCGCAGGAACTGCGCCCGGCGGTGGTGCGGGAGGCGATGCGCAGGGTGCGGGACACCGGTGCGGTGATCCGCTGCCAGGGGCCTCTGGTCGCCGGGATCAACGACAGCGCGGCGGTGTGGGCCGAGCTGTGGGAGGAGACGACCGCGCTGGGGGCGGTGCCGTACTACCAGTTCGTGGAGCGGGACACCGGCCCGCAGGGCTACTTCGCGGTGCCGCTGGCCCGCGGTCACTCGATCTTCCGGGACGCGCACGCCCGGGTCTCCGGGCTCGCCCGCACGGTCCGCGGACCGGTCATGTCGGCGATGCCGGGCAAGGTCTGCGTGGACGGCGTCGCCGAGGTGGCGGGCGAGAAGGTCTTCGTGCTGCACCTCATCCAGGCCCGCGACCCGGACCTGGTCGACCGGCCGTTCTTCGCCGCGTACGACGAGGGAGCGACCTGGTTCACCGACCTGAAGCCGGCGTTCCACTCGGCTCACTTCCTGCCGGGTCTCGAGGCGGGGTGACGAAAGCCGGCTCTCCGCGCCGGCGGCCGGGGAGACGGTGGCCCGCACGTTCCGGCCGGCCAGGAAACGGCGGGCGCTCCCGGGCGATGCGGGAGGCGGGCGAACCCCCCTGGCAAGGGTCGACCCGAGCGACCTGTTCGGCCGGGCCCGGCAGCCGCACACCCCTCGCGCCTGATTTGAGTGACGTTCAATGAAGCATGGTTCCTCCTTCGGGGTCGACGTTTCTGATTCCTGAATTCCGCGTTTAGAGTGTCGCTCTAAACCATGGAAGGCAAGGAGGTGTCGCGTCGTGAGACTGACCCCCACGGAACGTGACCGGCTGCTGCTCTTCGGGGCCGCCGAGCTGGCCCGTGCCCGCCGGGCGCGCGGCCTGAGGCTGAACGTGCCGGAGGCGACCGCGCTGATCGCGGACACCGTGTGCGAGGCGGCGCGGGACGGCAGGCGGCTCGCCGAGGCCATCGAGGCGGCCCGGTCCGTGCTCGGACCCGACGACGTGCTGCCGGGCGTCGCCGACGTCGTCACCGAGGTGATGGTCGAGGCGGTCTTCGACGACGGCTCCCGGCTCGCGGTGGTCTGCGACCCCATCGGCGGCGGTCTCGGGCAGGACGCCCCGGGCGCGCTGCTGCCCGGACCCCGGCACGCCGACCCCGAGCCGACCGTGCGGGTCACGGTCACCAACACCGCGACCGTGCCGGTCTCCGTCACCTCCCACTTCCACTTCTTCGAGGCCAACCCACGTCTCGACTTCGACCGCGCCGCCGCCTACGGCATGCGGCTCGCCGTACCCGCCGGGTCGTCCGTGCGGTTCGGGCCGGGAGCAAGCGAGGAGGTCGGTCTCGTGCCGATCGGCGGCGAGCGGATCGCGATCGGCTTCGCCGGGCTGGTCGACGGGCCGCTGGACGCGCCCGGGGCCAGGGAGGAGGCCCTGCGCCGGGCCGCCGCCTGCGGATACCTCGGCGTCACGGAAGGAGACGGGGAGCGATGAGCCGCTCGAAGGGGCGCGAGGTGAGCCGGGCGGTCCACATCGACCCGCACGCCTACGCCGCCACCCACGGCCCCCGCGCCGGCGACCGCATCCGCCTCGGCGACCTGGGCCTCACCGTGCGGGTGGAGTCCGACTCCCAGCGCTACGGCGACGAGTTCCTGGCCGGATTCGGCAAGACGGCCCGCGACGGACTGCACCTCAAGGCCGCCGCCGTCCGCGCGACCTGCGACGTCGTCATCAGCAACGTGGTGGTGATCGACGCCGTGCAGGGCATCCGGAAGGTCTCCATCGGCATCCGGGAAGGCCGCATCCACGCCATCGGCCGCGCCGGGAACCCGGACACGCTCGACGGCGTCGACGTCGTCGTCGGCACCGGCACCTCCATCGTCTCCGGCGAGGGGCTGATCGCCACCGCCGGGGCCGTCGACACCCATGTCCATCTGCTGTCGCCGCGCATCATGGAGGCCTCCCTGGCCTCCGGCGTCACCACGATCATCGGGCAGGAGTTCGGCCCGGTGTGGGGCGTCGGCGTCAACTCGCCCTGGGCGCTGCGCCATGCCTTCAACGCCTTCGACGCCTGGCCGGTCAACATCGGCTTCCTGGGCCGGGGCTCCTCCTCCGATCCGGCCCCGCTCGCGGAGGCGCTGGCCGAGGGCGGCGCCTGCGGCTTCAAGGTGCACGAGGACATGGGCGCCCACACCAGGGCGCTGGACACCGCCCTGCGGGTCGCCGAGGAGCACGACGTCCAGGTCGCCCTGCACAGCGACGGGTTGAACGAGTGCCTGTCCGTGGAGGACACGCTGAGGGTGCTGGAGGGCCGGACCGTCCACGCCTTCCACATCGAGGGCTGCGGCGGCGGACACGTGCCCAACGTGCTGAAGATGGCCGGCGTCCCGAACGTCATCGGCTCCTCCACCAACCCCACCCTGCCCTTCGGCCGGGACGCGGTCGCCGAGCACTACGGCATGATCGTCTCCGTCCACGACCTCAAGCCCGACCTGCCCGGCGACGCCGCCATGGCCCGCGACCGCATCCGCGCCGGCACCATGGGCGCCGAGGACGTGCTGCACGACCTGGGCGCGATCGGCATCACCTCCTCCGACGCCCAGGGCATGGGCCGGGCCGGCGAGACGGTCCGCCGCACGTTCGCCATGGCCGCCAAGATGAAGGCCGAGCTGGGCCCGCTGGAGGGCGACGGCGAGTGCGACGACAACGCGCGCGTGCTGCGCTACATGGCCAAGCTGACCATCAACCCGGCCATCGCGCACGGCCTCGCGCACGAGGTCGGCTCGATCGAGGCCGGTAAGCTCGCGGACATCGTGCTGTGGCGCCCGGAGTACTTCGGCGCCAAGCCGCAGCTCGTCCTCAAGTCCGGCTTCCCGGCGTACGGCGTGACCGGTGACCCGAACGCGGCCACCGACACCTGCGAACCCCTCGTGCTGGGCCCGCAGTTCGGTGCGTACGGTGCCACGGCCGCCGACATCTCGGTCGCCTTCGTCGCCCAGGCCGCCGCCGATCAGGGCGACGACACGCTGCCGACGCGCAGGAGAAGGGTCGCCGTACGCGGCACCCGGGGCATCGGTCCGGCCGACCTGCGGCTGAACTCCCGTATCGGAGCCGTCGACGTCGACCGGCGCACCGGCCTGGTCACCCTCGACGGCGACCCGCTCAGCGCCGAGCCCGCCGACTCCGTCCGTCTCAACCGCCTGTACTTCCTGTAAGGATCACCATGTCTGCTGCCGCCGACGGCTTCCGCATGCCCGCCGAGTGGGCCCCGCACGAGCGCACCTGGATGGCGTGGCCCGGCCCCAACCCCACCTTCGAGGACCCGGACGACCTCGCCGCCTCCCGGAAGGCCTGGGCCGGCGTGGCCCGCGCCATCCGCCGCTTCGAGCCGGTGACCGTGGTCTGCGGCCCCGGCCAGTCCGCAGGGGCGCGGGCACTGCTCGGCCCGGACGTCGACACCGTCGAGCGGGACCTCGACGACGCCTGGATGCGGGACATCGGCCCCACCTTCCTCACCAACGGCAAGGGCGAACTGGCCGCCGTGGACTGGACGTTCAACGGCTGGGGCGCACAGGACTGGGCCCGCTGGGGGCACGACGCCAAGATCGCCGCGTACGTCTCCGACCTCGCGGGTGCCAGGACGTACGCCTCGAGGCTCGTCAACGAGGGCGGTGCGATCCACGTCGACGGCGAGGGCACGGTGCTGCTCACCGAGACCGTTCAGCTCGGCCCCGAGCGCAATCCGCACTGGTCGAAGGCGGAGGTCGAGGCCGAGATCCACGCCCACCTCGGCACGGAGAGGGCGATCTGGCTGCCGCGCGGTCTGACCGGCGACTATCCCCCCCAGGGTTTCGGCACCCTCGGCCATGTCGACATCGTGGCCGCCTTCGCCCGCCCCGGCGTGGTGGTCGCCCACCACCAGCCGGACCCGGCCCACCCCGACCACGAGGTCACCCGGGAGGTCATCGGGATCCTGCGCTCCCGGACGGACGCTCGCGGCCGCGCCCTGGAGGTCGTGGAGGTGCCCGCCCCGACCGTCCTGGAGGCCGACGGCCACTGGGCCGACTACTCCTACATCAACCACTACCTCTGCAACGGCGGCGTCGTGCTGTGCGGCTTCGACGACCCCCGCGACGAGATCGCCGCCGGGATCTTCCGCCGCCTGTTCCCGGAGCGGACGGTGACCCTGGTGGACGCGCGTACGATCTTTGCGGGTGGCGGCGGCATCCACTGCATCACCCAGCAGCAGCCGAAGGTGTGAGCGTGCAGGAGACAGGGATGGCCGGTGCGGCACGGGCGCGGAGGAACGCGCCGCCGCGCGAGGAGGTCCTCGCCGCGGCCATGGACATGATCGCCGACCGTGGTCTGGAGAAGCTCACCATGGCGGCGCTCGGCCGCGAGGTCGGCATGAGCAGCGGCCATCTCCTGTACTACTTCCGCTCCAAGGACGAACTGCTGCTGCGGACCCTGGAGTGGAGCGAGGGCCGGCTCGGGGCGGATCGGGGCCGACTGCTCACCGGCCCCGGCACCGCCGGCGAGCGCCTGGCCGCCTACGTGGACCTGTACGTCCCCGACGGCCACCGCGACCCGCACTGGACCCTGTGGCTCGAGGTCTGGAACCGCTCGCAGAACGCCGACGACGACGCGCGTGCCCGGCAGTCCGCCATCGAGGGCGCCTGGCACCGCGACCTGGTCGCCCTGATCGCCGAGGGCGTCTCGCGCGGCGAGTTCCGCCGGGTCGACGCGGACCGCTTCGCGACGCGGCTCCGCGCGCTGCTCGACGGCTTCTCCATCCACGTCGCCATCGGGCTGCGCGGCACCGACCGGGACCAAGTCCTGGCCCATGTGCGGGAGTTCATCAACGAGTCACTGCTGCCGTGAGGCCCGGCCGCAGGTCGGCCCGCCAGGAACGCCGGAGCGGGCAAAGGAGTCGTTTCCTCCGTTGCCGGGCAAGGCGGCCTGTGCCGCCGTCTCCCTGGTGGTGTACGTCACCATGCGGGAGACGAAGGACCTGGACCTCGCCCGGTCGAGGGACCGTACGCATTCCAGTGTGACGACCGCATCCTGAGACGGGCGGCGAGTCGGGGGCGGATTGTGCCAAACTGCCCCCGTGCTCTCGTTCGCCATGATTATTGGCAGCAGGCGCGCCGGTCCGCAGTGACCACCTCGTACGACCAGGTGCGGGTGGCCACCGTCGTCCTCGACCCGCGCGCAGACCTCTCGCACCCGCGAGGGGTTTTTTCGTTTTCCGGCCCACCCGCTGCCGGAAGCGGTGCGCGAGGGACCATTGGGGGGACGGTGGAGCCGGTCATTCCGGTAAGACCGAAGATCCACAACAGGAGCCTTGAGACCATGACCGAGACGGCAACCAGCGAGCTCGACGACTCGTTCCACGTCTTCGACACGACGCTGCGCGACGGCGCGCAGCGCGAGGGCATCAACCTCACCGTCGCGGACAAGCTCGCCATCGCCCGGCACCTGGACGACTTCGGCGTCGGCTTCATCGAGGGCGGCTGGCCCGGCGCGAACCCCCGTGACACCGAGTTCTTCGCCCGCGCCCGGGCGGAGATCGACTTCAGGCACGCCCAGCTGGTGGCCTTCGGCGCCACTCGCCGCGCCGGCACGAAAGCCGCCGAGGACCCGCAGGTCAGGGCGCTCCTCGACTCCGGCGCCCCGGTGATCACCCTGGTCGCCAAGTCGCACGACCGGCACGTCGAACTGGCGCTGCGCACGACGCTGGACGAGAACCTGGAGATGGTCCGCGACACGGTGTCGTACCTGAAGGGCCGGGGCCGCCGGGTGTTCGTGGACTGCGAGCACTTCTTCGACGGCTACCGCGCCAGCCCGGAGTACGCCAAGGCGGTCGTCCGTACGGCCTCGGAGGCAGGCGCCGATGTCGTGATCCTGTGCGACACCAACGGCGGCATGCTGCCGGCGCAGGTCCACGCGGTGGTCGCGACGGTCCTGGCGGACACCGGTGCCCGGCTCGGCATCCACGCCCAGGACGACACCGGCTGCGCGGTCGCCAACACCCTGGCGGCGGTGGACGCGGGCGCGACGCACGTGCAGTGCACGGCCAACGGCTACGGGGAGCGGGTCGGCAACGCCAACCTCTTCCCGGTCGTCGCGGCCCTGGAGCTGAAGTACGGCAAGAGGGTGCTGCCCGAGGGCAGGCTGCGTGAGATGACCCGGATCTCCCACGCCGTCGCCGAGGTCGTCAACCTCACCCCCTCCACCCATCAGCCGTACGTGGGTGTGTCGGCGTTCGCGCACAAGGCGGGCCTGCACGCCTCCGCGATCAAGGTCGACCCGGACCTCTACCAGCACATCGACCCCGAGCTGGTCGGCAACACCATGCGCATGCTCGTCTCCGACATGGCCGGCCGCGCCTCGGTCGAGCTCAAGGGCAAGGAACTGGGCATCGACCTCGGCGGCGACCGGGAACTGGTCGGCCGGGTCGTCGAGCGGGTCAAGGAACGCGAGCTCAAGGGCTACACCTACGAGGCGGCGGACGCGAGCTTCGAGCTGCTGCTGCGCGCCGAGGCCGAGGGCCGTCCGCTGAAGTACTTCGACGTGGAGTCCTGGCGGGCCATCGTGGAGGACCGCCCCGACGGCACCCACGCCAACGAGGCCACGGTGAAGCTGTGGGCCAAGAGCGAGCGGATCGTCGCCACCGCCGAGGGCAACGGCCCGGTCAACGCCCTCGACCGCGCCCTGCGCGTGGCCCTGGAGCGGATCTACCCGCAGCTCGCCAAGCTGGACCTGGTCGACTACAAGGTCCGCATCCTGGAGGGCGTGCACGGCACCTCCTCCACCACCCGCGTGCTCATCTCCACCTCCGACGGCGCCGGTGAGTGGTCCACGGTCGGCGTGGCGGACAACGTCATCGCCGCGTCCTGGCAGGCCCTGGAGGACGCGTACACCTACGGCCTGCTGCGGGCGGGCGTGGCGCCGGCCGAGTAGTCACAGTGGAGGCATGACCGACACCCATCCGCTGTCCCGGGCCCGTGTGGCGACCCGGCTGCCCGCCGGGGACCTGGAGCGGGCCCGGCGCTTCTACGCCGACACGCTCGGCCTGGAACCCGCCGACGAGCGCCCCGGCGGGCTGCTGTAGCGGTGCGGCGGGACCGAGTTCGTGGTGTTCCGCTCCACCGGAGCCCCGCCGGGCACCTTCACCCAGATGGCCTTCGAGGTCGACGACCTGGAGTCGGTCGTGGCGGAGCTGAGGCGGCGCGGGGTGGTCTTCGAGGACGTGGACGCGCCCGGCTTCCGCACCCGCGACGGCATCGCCGAGATAGATCGAGGGCAACTACCCCGGCACGGGCGCGCACGGGGAGCGGGGCGCGGCGTGGTTCCGGGACAGCGAGGGCAACCTGCTGGGGATCGGCGAGCCGGTGCGGTAGCCCTCCCGTCAGGCGTTCAGGGCGCCCGCCAGATGTTGTCGAAGGCCGCGTTCTCGATGCGGCGCCGCTCGCGCACGGCCCCCAGCTCGGTCACCGCGTCGCCGACCGCCACCAGGACGGTGACGACGGACTCGTCGCCGGGCTCCTCCTCGATCGGCCGCTCGCCCCGGATGCCCAGGGTGGCGGCGAGCCCGGCGAGGACCGGCTCGTGGGACCACCAGCGGTCGGCGGCGTGCCGGCGGGCCGGGGTGTCGGCGGCCGCGGCCTTGTCCGCCCGGTGCGGCCAGCGGTGCCGCTTCCCGGACAGCTGCCCCTCGGTGTCCAGCACGTCCCGGTAGGTGGTGGCCAGTCCCTCACCCCGGCGCCACAGCCAGTCCTCGACCGTCTCGTACGGCTCCTCGCGCCTGAGCGCGGCCCCGGCCTCGTCCAGCATCCGGTCACCCGTGGTCAGCACCGGGCCGGGCACGAGCCGCTCACCGTCCAGGGCGAGTGCCCGCACCCCGAGAAGGTCGATCAGTTCGGCCCCCGCCAGGGCCAGCGACAGATCACCCGCCTCGACGGGGTGATCGCCGGGCACGTCGAGGCTGACGAGGAACAGATCCTGCGGTGTGGTCATACCCTCCACCATGGTCCGTCGGCGCCCGATGCGCAGCACGCCACACCCGTCCCGCCCAGCGGGACTTTCCGGCGAGCCGCTCGAAGGAGCGCAGGCTCATCGCCCGCCCGACCGCCCGGAGCTGACCGAGGGGACCCGGTGTCCCCGTGCCGCCCCTCGAGGTAAGGGCCCCGGCAGGTGCCGCCGCACGGACGAACACCGCGTACGGCGTTCGTCCGCTCCGGCCCGCACCCCCGCGAGCGGCAGGTCTCCGATGTGTCAGACAGACCCTGGCGCAGTCGCCACTTCTGGTTGGCGCCTCCGGTGCACGACCAGATCTGCGCCCTCGCCCCGTTCGCCGACGAGTTGTCCGTCACGTCGAGGCACTTGTTCGCCGCGGTGTTGACCACGTCACCGGTCGAAGGGTCGTAGGACCACTGCTGGGCGCCGGTTCCGTTGCAGTCGTACACCTGCACCTCGGCGCCGTCCACCGTCGAACCCGAGGTCACGTCCAGGCACTTGCCGAGCGCCTGGACCGACCCGTCGGACTGGACCGTCCACTGCTGGGCCGCCGTACCGTTGCAGTCGTAGAGCTGCACCGCGGTGCCGTTGGTGTTCGAACCGCCCGCAACATCCAGGCACTTGCCGGCCAGGCCGACGAAGGAGCCGGTCGGGGCGCCGCCGCCGGACCGGGTCCCGGACCAGGTGAAGGTGGCCGATGTCCTGCCGGGCAGCGAGTAGGTGGCATGCTGCGAGCCCCAGTCGATCGTGACGGTCTGCGCCGAGGAGGAGCCGTTGTAGGCGATCAGCGCCTTGCTGCCGTCCGGGTTGCGCCAGGCCACGTTCGGCACGGTGGCGGACGCCGTAGAGGCGATCCGCTGGGCGCCCGGCCGGACGAACCTGGTCAGGTGGCCCATGTCGTAGTACTCGACGGTGTAGTCGACCGTGCCGCTCGCGCCGTCGCCGTCGTGCACGGTGATCAGCCCGGTGCAGGTGCCGCAACCACCGTCGTGCGGGCCCATGTTCTGGTCCACGGCCAGCGACCACTTGGTCACCGACTTCGCCCAGTTGCGGGTGTAGTCGATGATGTCGGCCATGTCCTCGCGCTGTTGGTCGGCGATCCAGGTGCCGCCGGAATGCTCGGTGCCGAAGGCGTCCAGCGAGGGGTACTTGTCGTGCACCGTGGTCTGCTCGGTGACGTCACCGCCGTAGCCGTGCCAGGCGATCCCGCCGAAGTTGGGGTGGTCGCGGATCGCCGGGTCGTCCACGGACTGCGCCGCGTAGGAGTCGTAGGTGTCCCAGTTCCAGTCGTGCGCCAGGACCTTGGTCGACAGGCCCGCCGACTGGAGCTGCGGCAGCAGGTCGTTCTTGAGGAAGTACTGGATGCCGGAGGCGTTCCAGCTCATCGACGGGTAGCCGGAGCAGCACGTCGGCTCGTTCTGCGGGGTGACGTAGGAGACGTCGATGCCCTGGTCCTTGTACGCCTGGAGGTACTTCACGAAGTAGCCCGCGTACGCGCCGTAGTCCTCGGCCTTGAGCCAGCCGCCGTTGAGCGAGCCGCTGTCCTTCATCCAGGCGGGCGCGGTCCACGGCGAGGCCATCACCGTCAGGGAGGGATCGAGCCGGAGCGCCTGCCTGGTCAGCGGGACGACGTCGGTGAGGTCGTGGGCGATCGAGAACTTCGCCAGGGACGGGTCCGACTGACCGGAGGGCACGTCGTCGTACGTGTAGCCGTACCGCGCGAGGTCGGAGGCGCCCATCGGGTTGCGCAGGAACGACAGGCCGATGCCGTCCGTCGGCGAGAACAGCTTGCGCATGGTCGCGTCCCGGGTCGCCCGGGACAGCGCCCCGCTGCTGTTCATCAGCCAGGCCGCGGTGTCCGTGAAGGACGCGCCGCCGCCGGTGAAGGTCTGGTAGCGGGTGTTCTCGTCCACGGTGATGTTCGTGCCGCTGCCGCCGGTGCCGGACTGGAAGGCGAACGGCGTCTGGGCCTGGAGTCCGCGTACGACATGCCGTCCGGCGGAGTCGTCGGTGGTCGTGAGCCAGGCCGTGACCTGCTCACCGGCCGCGTGCGCGGGGGGCACGGCCGCGGTGAGGCCGGCTGCGGAGAGCAGCCCGGCCAGCAGCAGCCGGACTGTGCGGGGGGTTCTCCTCATGGTGCGTCGCCCTTCCTCTCGGGTCGACTGAGCGGATGCCGCCGGGAAGCACAACTGGCCTGCCATCTTGACGAGTTGGCGGGCCGTTAGTTAACTCACGGCATGATCTAAGACATGAGTGAACCATGAGAGCCAAGGGAAGGTCCATGCCGAGAACCGCCCTGCTCGTCTCCGGGGCCCTGCTCGCCGCCCTGTTGCCCCTGTCCGTCGCGGCGCACGCCGCCGACGAGCCCGCGCCGACCCCCGTCGACCGCTTCGAGGGCGAGGTCCCCTTCGCCTCCCAGCCCGCCGACGGCATCTTCACCTGGGGAAGCGACGCCGACGACCCGCCCACCCTCCGTCTCACCGACCGCGCCGACGCCCCCGAGGGGACCAAGGTCCTCGCCGGCACCTACGACATCAGCGGCTACGGCGGCTTCACCCATGACTTCGCCGCCGACCGGCCCGCCCACGACTGGTCCGCCCACCAGGGCATCCGCTTCTGGTGGGAGGGCCGGGACAACGGCCGCAGAATCGCCTTCGAGATCAAGGACGGCGGTGCGAACGGTGAGGCCTCCGAACTGTGGACGACGTCCTTCACCGACGACTTCACCGGCTGGAAGCAGATCGAGATCCCCTTCACCGACTTCCAGTACCGCACCGACTACCAGCCCGTCGGCGGCATCGACCACGTCCTCGGCCTCACACAGATGTGGGGCTACGCCGTCACCCTCCCGGCCGGCACCAAGGGCGACTTCGCCATGGACGACGTCGAGCTGTACGGCAAGGCCGACCAGGCACTGCGGGCCTCCGTCAGTACCGACGCGCCCGTCTACCCCGTCAGGGCCGGCGGCACCGCCCGGGTCGGGGTCACCCTCGCCACGGCCGGCGACCGACCCGTGGACGACCCGGTGACGGTCACCTACGCCACCGGGGACGGCACCGCCACCGCGGGCCGGGACTACACCCCGGCCGAGGGCACCCTCACCTTCCCGGCCGGCACCGCCTCGGGCACGACGCGGACCATCGAGGTGCCCACCCGGAAGAACCGGGCCCCCGCGGCCGCGAGGACGATCCCGCTGAAGCTCACGGTCACTGGAGCGAAGGCACCCGCCGAGACGCCGCAGGTCGTCATCGACGCGCACGGACTGCCGTACCTGGACGCCAAGTTGCCCGTGCGCAAGCGCGTCGCGGACCTGCTGTCCCGCATGTCCCTGGAGGAGAGGGCCGGGCAGATGACCCAGGCCGAGCGCGGCGCCGTCGGCGGCGGTGCGGACATCACGACGTACGCCCTCGGCTCGCTCCTCTCCGGCGGCGGCTCCACGCCCACACCGAACACCCCCGAGGCGTGGGCGAAGATGATCGACGGGTTCCAGCTCCGGGCGCAGGCCACCCGGTTCCAGGTCCCGCTGATCTACGGCGTCGACGCGGTCCACGGCCACAACAACCTGGCCGGCGCCACGATCATGCCGCACAACATCGGTGTCGGCGCGAGCCGCGATCCCCGACTCGCGCAGGAGACAGGCGCGGTGACGGCCGCCGAGGTCCGCGCCACCGGCATCCCCTGGGACTTCGCGCCCTGCCTGTGCGTGAGCCGCGACGAACGCTGGGGCCGCTCCTACGAGTCCTTCGGTGAGGACCCCGCGCTCGTGCAGTCCATGGAGACCGTGATCCAGGGCCTCCAGGGCCGGGCCGACGGCCGTGACCTGAGCCGCGACGACAAGGTGCTGGCCACCGCCAAGCACTTCGTCGGCGACGGCGGCACCGCGTACGGCTCCTCCACCACCGGCACCTACACCATCGACCAGGGCGTCACCACGGTCACCCGGCAGCAGTTGGAGGACATCCACCTGGCGCCGTACAGGACCGCCGTCGAGCGGGGCATCGGCTCGGTCATGCCGTCGTACTCCTCCCTCGACATCGTCGGCGACGGCAGGGGTGCGGTGAAGATGCACGCCCGCGGCGACATGATCAACGGTGTGCTCAAGGGCCGGATGGGCTTCCGCGGCTTCGTCGTCAGCGACTGGAACGCCATCGACCAGCTCCCCGGCGACTACGCCGCCCACGTCCGCACGGCCGTGAACGCGGGCGTCGACATGATGATGGTGCCGTACTCCTACAAGGACTTCACCGCAACGCTCGTCGACGAGGTGACGGCGGGCCGCATCAGCGAGAAGCGGATCGACGACGCGGTCTCCCGCATTCTCACCCAGAAGTTCGAGCTGGGCCTGTTCGAGCACCCCTACGCCGACACCTCCGGCGCCGCCGCCATCGGCTCCCCGGCGCACCGGGCGGTCGCCCGCCGCGCGGCGGCCGAGTCGCAGGTGCTGCTGAAGAACAGCGGCGGACTGCTGCCACTGAAGAAGAACCAGAAGGTCTACGTCGCCGGGTCCAACGCCGACGACCTCGGCAACCAGACCGGAGGCTGGACCGTCACCTGGCAGGGTGCCTCCGGCACCCACACCCAGGGCACGACCGTCCTGCAGGGCATGCGCGAGGCCGGCGGCGACGTCACCTACTCCAAGGACGCCTCCGCCCCGACGGGTGGCTACGACGTGGGCGTGGTCGTCGTCGGTGAGACCCCGTACGCCGAGGGCGTCGGCGACGTCGGCAACGGGCACAGCCTCCGGCTGTCGGCGGCCGACCAGGCAGCCGTGGACAAGGTGTGCGCGGCCATGAAGTGCGTGGTGCTGATCGTCTCCGGCCGCCCGCAGCTCATCGGTGACCGGCTCGGCGAGATCGACGCGCTGGTGGCGTCCTGGCTGCCCGGCACCGAGGGCGAGGGCGTCGCCGACGTCCTCTACGGCAGGCGGCCCTTCACCGGACAGCTCCCCGTCACCTGGCCCAAGTCCGCATCCCAGCTGCCGATCAACGTCGGCGACGCGTCGTACGACCCCCAGTTCCCGTACGGCTGGGGCCTGACCACGCTCACCTACGTGCCCAGGGGCGGTACGGCCACCCTGAAGGCGCTGGGCGCGGCGGCGACGGCGGCCGAGCGCAGGGGCGACGACCGGGCCGGGCGTGAGCTGGTGGGCAAGGCGCGGCTGCTCGTGCAGAACCGGGTGGCGGAGCGGATGACGCAGGCGGTGGCCAAGCCGTTCGCCGACGCCGACCATCTGCTGCTGACCGGGCGGTACGGGGAGGCGGTGGAGAGGCTGGTCGAGGCGTACCGGGAGGCATAGGACCTGTCTCCATGCCCGAGTATGGGGGGCTTCGGGTAGTTTCGAGGGATGAAGGCCGTCCTGTGGACCCGGAGCCTGCCCGCCCTGCTGTTGGCCGCTCTCGCCCTGGTCGCGGCGACCTTGTCCGCGACCGGAGCAGGAGCGGCCCAGGCCGTCTCCGCCGTCGCGTCCGCGACCGGAGCAGACGCGGGAGTCCCGGCCGCCGCGTCCGGCGTCAGGGCGGACACGAGCATCTCCGCCGTCGCCGAGGCCCTTCGCAGAAGTCCGGTGTACGTCGACCCGGCCGCCTCGGCCCAGCTGTCGAAGGCCGACGCCGACGCGCTCGCGCAACGCATCGAGGACGCGGACAAGCCGCTGTTCATCGCGGTCCTCCCGGCCGGCCACCCGACTGCGAACCTCTTCTCCGACCTCCGTGCGGCCACCGGCATCACCGGCCTGTACGGCATTCGCCTCGGCGACCGCTTCGACGCCCGCGCCGACTCCTCCGTCATGTCGGCGACGGCCCGGGCGAACCTGGTGAGCAGCGTCAAGGGCGAGCCGGCCAAGGCTCAGCTCACCGACTTCACCGACCGGGCCCTGGCGCACATGGGCGGTCACGCCCCGAAGAGCTGGGGCGGCTCCGGCGGTGGATCCTCCGGTACGGCCCTGATCGCGGTCGCCGCGGTGCTGGTGGCGGGCGGCGCCGGCGCCTACGCACTGGTCCGCCGCAACCGCCGTCGGCGCGCCGAGGAGCAGCGGGCGGCCCTGGACCGGCTGCGGGTGGTCGTGGACGAGGACATCACCGCCTTCGGCGAGGAACTGGACCGGCTCGACTTCCGGCCCGGCGAACCCGGAGCCGACGACGCGATGCGCGCCGACTACGCCCACGCGCTGGACGTCTACGAGACGGCGAAGCAGCGCATGGCGGCCGCGAGCCGGCCCGAGGACGTCCGTACCGTCACCGAGGCCCTGGAGGACGGCCGCTTCTCCCTGGCCTGTCTCGCCGCCCGCCGTGCGGGCCGCCCGCTGCCCGAGCGTCGGCCGCCCTGCTTCTTCGACCCGCGCCACGGCCCCTCGGCGACCGACGCCACCTGGACCCCGCCCGGCGGGGCGCCGCGCCAGGTTCCGGTCTGCGCCGCCGACGCCACCCGGCTGGCCGACGGCCGCGACCCGGTCATCCGCGAGGTCGACACGGAGTACGGCCGCCGCCCCTACTGGGACGCGGGCCCCGCCTACGGCCCCTGGGCGGGCGGGTACTTCGGCGGCGGCATCCTCCCCGGCCTCCTCGTCGGCACGCTGCTGGGCAGCATGATGGCCACCCCGTCGTACGCGGCCGACTACGGCACCGGGTACGGGGACTTCGGGGGCGGTGACTTCGGGGGCGCCTACCAGGGGGGCGACGTGTCCGGCACCGACTTCGATCCCGGCGACTTCGGGGGTGGGTTCGGGGACGGCGGGGGGTTCGACGGGGGTGACGGTGGCGGGGGTGACTTCGGCGGGGGGTTCTAGGCAGAGCGGAACCCCGGCAAGTTCGTGTGGTGCGAGTTCGAGGGAGGGCCGCAGCCCTGTCTGCAGGACGTACGAGCGCCCGCCTCCCCTTTCCGGGGAGCGGGCGCGCTCGTGGTGGCCGCCGGGGCTCAGGCCTGCTTGATGGCCGAGATCTCGAAGGTCAGCTTGATCTTGTCGGAGATGAGGACGCCGCCGGTCTCCAGGGCCGCGTTCCAGGTCAGGCCCCACCCCGAGCGCAGGATCTCGGCCTTGCCCTCGAAGCCGACACGCTCGTTGCCGAACGGGTCCTTCGCGGCGCCGTTGAACTCCAGGTCGATGGTGATCGGCTTGGTCACGCCGAGGAGGGAGAGGTCGCCGGTGATGCGGTACTCGTCGCCGCCCAGGGCCTCCGCCTTGGTGGAGCGGAAGGTCATGGTGGGGAACTCGTCGATCTTGAAGAAGTCGGCGGACTTGAGGTGGCCGTCGCGGTCGGCGTTGCCGGTGGCGATGCTCGCCATCTGGACGTCGATGGCGGCGGTGGACCGGCTCGGGTCCGCGCCGTCCAGGTGCAGCGTGCCGGTGAAGTCGTGGAAGCCGCCCTTGACGTTGGTGACCATGGCGTGCCGGGCGGTGAAGCCGATCGTGGTGTGCGCCGGGTCGATCGTGTAGTCACCGGTCAGTGCGGACAGGTCGGGGTTCGTGGCGGCCGGCGCGGGGGTGCTGTCCTTGCGGCTGAAGATGCTCATGTCGTGCTCCAAATCAGTTGAACGTTAAACTAATGCCGTGACTCCGACAGTAGACCCATTCTGTTCGGTTTTCAACATCATCCGCAGTGTGTTTCCGTCGTCGCGCAGAGTGATCCCGTACGCCCTCTGGCGGACGCGCGTAGATCTCGGGCACCATCTGCGTGCACCACCTGCACAGCCGCCCCACTGGAAGCACGGCCCCTCGCAGGAAAGGTCCCCCCATGAAGCTCGCCGGACCCATGCGGCTCCGCTCCGTCCTGACCGCGCTCGCCCTCGTCGTCGCCTCCGGTGCCGCCGTCGTCGGCACCGCCACCGACGCCTTCGCCGTCACCAAGATCAGCCAGGCCACCGCCGAGTCGATGTTCCGCCAGGTCGGCATCACCTGGTCGTCGTCCGGCAACTGCACCGACCGCTACAACTCCACGTGCACGTCCTTCGACCAGCTCAACCTCGCCACCGCGCAGGGCGCCCAGACCCTGAAGCGGGCCAGCGGCTGCGCCCTCAACATCACCGGCGGCACCGAGACCGGTCACGCCTCCGGCACCTACTCGCACTGGAACGGCTACAAGCTCGACTACGGCAAGAACACCTGCGTGACGTCGTACATCAAGAACAACTTCAGCTACATCGGCCTGCGCGGCGACGGCTACCCGATGTGGCAGTCCGCCTCCGGCAACGTCTACGCCGACGAGGGCACCCACTGGGACGCCCTCTACTACAACTGCGGCGGCTGCTGACCGGAGCCGGCGAGGAGATGCCGTCGGTGCGCCGGGCCGGTGTGCTCCATCCGGTGGACCGCCGTCCGGGCTCCGCGTCACCCCGGTGATGGCATGTGCGGGCCACGAATGTGAGGCGGCTCTCCGGTGACGTCTTTGTGGCCCCCTTACAACGCCGACGCCCTGTGAGCAGTCGGAACGGCTGCATGGGGCCGAGGTTCTGTTCACTGGTACCAGGAAAACGAGCCGGAGACTGTACGGAGTCGACGGCTCGCTTTCCTCGGTGTCCTTCGTAAGGTCGCTACATGACCGTTTTGGAAGAGACGACGGGTGAGCCGACCGGCGAGCCGGCGGACGCGCGCGGGCGGGTCGCCGAACTGCACGAGATTCGTGCGCACGCGGTGGCGGGTCCCAGCGAGAAGGCGACCGCGGCCCAGCACGCCAAGGGCAAGCTGACCGCGCGGGAGCGGATCGAGCTGCTCCTGGACCCGGGATCCTTCCAGGAGGTCGAGCAGCTGCGTCGGCACCGCGCGCAGGGTTTCGGCCTGGAGGCGAGGAAGCCGTACACCGACGGCGTCGTCACCGGCTGGGGCACGGTGGAGGGCCGTACGGTCTTCGTGTACGCCCATGACTTCCGGATCTTCGGCGGTGCGCTGGGCGAGGCCCATGCCACGAAGATCCACAAGATCATGGACATGGCCATCGCGGCCGGGGCTCCTCTGGTGTCGCTGAACGACGGTGCGGGGGCCCGCATCCAGGAGGGCGTCTCGGCGCTCGCCGGGTACGGCGGCATCTTCCAGCGCAACACCAAGGCTTCCGGTGTCATCCCGCAGATCTCGGTGATGCTCGGCCCGTGCGCGGGTGGTGCGGCCTACAGCCCCGCCCTCACGGACTTCGTGTTCATGGTGCGCGAGACCTCGCAGATGTTCATCACCGGCCCGGACGTGGTCAAGGCCGTGACGGGCGAGGAGATCACCCAGAACGGGCTCGGCGGTGCCGACGTCCACGCGGAGACCTCCGGCGTCTGCCACTTCGCGTACGACGACGAGGAGACCTGCATCGCCGAGGTGCGGTACCTGCTGTCGCTGCTGCCGCAGAACAACCGCGAGAACCCGCCCCGGGCGGAGTCGAGCGACCCCGTCGACCGCCGCTCCGACGTCCTGCTGGACCTGGTTCCGGCCGACGGCAACCGGCCGTACGACATGGCCAAGGTCATCGAGGAGATCGTCGACGACGGCGAGTACCTCGAGGTGCACGAGCGCTGGGCCCGCAACATCATCTGCGCCCTCGCCCGCCTGGACGGTCAGGTGGTCGGCATCATCGCCAACCAGCCGCAGGTCCTCGCCGGCGTCCTGGACATCGAGGCGAGCGAAAAAGCTGCGCGCTTTGTCCAGATGTGTGACGCTTTCAATGTCCCGATCGTCACCTTCCTGGACGTGCCGGGGTTCCTCCCCGGTGTCGATCAGGAGCACGGCGGAATCATCCGCCACGGCGCGAAGCTGCTGTACGCCTACTGCAACGCGACCGTGCCGAGGATTTCGCTGATCCTGCGCAAGGCGTACGGAGGTGCCTACATCGTCATGGACTCCCAGTCGATCGGCGCCGACCTCACCTTCGCCTGGCCGACCAACGAGATCGCCGTGATGGGCGCCGAGGGCGCCGCGAACGTCATCTTCCGCCGCCAGATCGCCGAGGCGCCGGACCCCGAGGCCATGCGGGCCCGGATGGTCAAGGAGTACAAGGCCGAGCTGATGCATCCGTACTACGCGGCCGAGCGCGGCCTCGTGGACGACGTCATCGACCCCGCCGAGACCCGCGAGGTGCTGGTCAGGTCGCTGGCGATGCTCCAGTCGAAGCACGCCGACCTGCCCTCCCGCAAGCACGGCAACCCCCCGCAGTAACCGAGCGGACCCGCCGCGGCAACCCCGCGGACCTCTCTCTCCCGGAGACTGACACCCATGAGCACTCCCGACATCCGCGTCGAGAAGGGCCACGCCGAGCCCGAGGAAGTCGCCGCCATCACGGCCGTCCTCCTGGCCCGCGCCGCCGCCCAGCCGGCATCCACGGGCCGCCCCCACCGAGCCGGCCGCAAGGCCGCCTGGCGGCGCCTGGAGCGCGAGGGCGGCTTCCGCGCCCCGCACAGCTGGCACGGCTAGGGCGTGTTTCGAAAGTGGCGTCGTCCGCCCGGAGGGCGGGGTCCGCGGCGTCTGGTGCGGTGCATCGCAAGGCGGAGGGTCGTCCTCGTACCGGGCGTACGTGGACGATCCCGACAACGCGGCGAGGTGCCGTGCCAGGCGTCGCGGACCAGACGGGACTTTCGAAACACGCCCTAGGGCCTGCTTGACCGTTCCCGTTCGCCGCGCGACGCCGTGCACGCTCCCCGCTGCCTCAAGGGCGTGGGAGGTGCCTCCACTCGCCGCACCGGCCCCGGACCCGAGTACGTCCGGTAACGAGGGCCGGGGGCCGGCGCGCGGAGAGCACGCACCTGACGCCGCGCGGCCGCCCTTCGGGCAACGACGCGAATGGTCGGACAAGCCCTCTGGGCTGTGCCGCTCCACCGGTCCGTGAAGGGCCCCTCCGTCGCGGAGGGGCCCTTCACGCTGTGCACGCAGCGACAAAGGAACCCCGCGTCCCTCGGGGCGCGGGGTTCCTCATGAACCGGCGGCTAGCGCAGTCGCGCCATCAGGGCGTGCTCGACCAGCGTGATCAGCGCGCTCTTGGCGTCGGCCCGGTGCCGGGCGTCCGTCGTGATGATCGGGGTGTCGGGGCCGATCTGCAGGGCCTCCCGCACTTCCTCCGGGGCATAGGGCTGCTGGCCGTCGAAGCCGTTGAGGGCGACGACGAAGGGCAGGCCGCTGTTCTCGAAGTAGTCGACGGCGGGGAAGCAGTCGGCGAGGCGCCGGGTGTCCACGAGCACCACTGCGCCGATCGCGCCGCGCACCAGGTCGTCCCACATGAACCAGAACCGGTCCTGGCCGGGGGTGCCGAACAGGTAGAGGATCAGGTCCTGGTCGAGGGTGATGCGGCCGAAGTCCATGGCGACCGTGGTGGTCGTCTTGTCTCCGGTGTGGGTGAGGTCGTCGATGCCGGCCGAAGCGGACGTCATGACGGCCTCTGTGCGCAGCGGGTTGATCTCCGAGACGGCGCCGACGAACGTGGTCTTGCCCACGCCGAAGCCGCCCGCCACCACGATCTTCGCGGAGGTGGTGGAGCGGGAAGGACCGCCGCTAGAGCTTGCGAAGTCCACTGAGCACCCTTTCGAGCAGTGTCACGTCTGGCTGGCCACCGGCGTTCTCGTCGCCGCCGGGCTGATGGATGGCGACCAGGCCCGCCTCCGCCAAGTCGGCGACGAGGATCCTGGCCACGCCGAGGGGGATTGTCAGGAGCGCGGAGATTTCCGCTACCGACTTGATCTCTCGGCAGAGGTTGCAGATCCGCTGATGCTCGGGCAACTGGCCCTGCATCTGGTGCGGAGCGGCAGTGGTGTGCACCAGCGCCTCGATGGCGAGCTGGTAGCGCGGGCGGGTCCGACCGCCGGTCATGGCGTACGGACGCACCAAGGGGTTGTTGGCCGCCGTGGCCGGCGCCGGCTCGGGGCGGCGCTGCGGCTGCACCGGCTGGATGCGCGGGGCCGGCGGCTGGTCGTACGGCGAGGGGCCGGGCCCCTGCGGGGCGTACGGCTGGCGGTGGCTCGGTGCGGAGGGGAAGTTGTACCGGTTCGCCGAGCCGTCGCCCTGGCCCCGGGTGGGGCCGTACGACCAGTTGCCCGGATGCGAACCACCTGGGGGTGTTGCCACTTTCTCCTCCTCCGACTGTGCCTGGCGCCCATCGCTGTGCACCGCGTCCCGAAACCTTACGGCCCCGGGACGCGAATACGCACCGTCCGATTACTAGTTGAGAAGGCTCCCCTGGAGCTCCGCACGCAGATCCGGGGTCAGAACCGTGCCCGCGCGGTCCACGAGAAGGGCCATCTCGTACCCGATGAGGCCGATGTCCGCCTCCGGGTGGGCCAGAACAGCGAGGGACGACCCGTCGGAGATGGACATGATGAAGAGAAATCCCCGCTCCATCTCCACAACCGTCTGGTTCACGCTGCCGCCCTCGAAGATGCGCGAGGCACCGGCGGTCAGCGAGGTCAGACCGGAGGCGACGGCCGCGAGCTGGTCGGCGCGGTCGCGGGGGAAGCCTTCGGACATCGCCAGAAGGAGTCCGTCGGCGGAGACCACCACCGTGTGGGACACCCCCGGGGTGTTGTCCACGAAGTTGGTGATCAACCAGTTCAGGTTCTGTGCCGCCTGGCTCATCGGGCTCACACTAACGCTCCTGGTTGTAGGTGCTGTCAGGACCGAAGCCCTGGCCGTTCGTTTCACTGCCTGCGCTGCGTCCGCGCTGGACGCCCCGGCGCAGGTTGCTCAGCCTGCCCCGGACGTCCTCCGGGGCACGGGAGACCTGTGGGCCCCCCTGGGGGGTGGTTTCGGCGGAACCCGAGACCAGGTTGGCCTTGGGCACCCGCCGCGGCAGACCGGAGGCGGTGACCCCGCCTGCCTTGGGCTTCCGGAGCTGCGCCGCCTGCTGCCACCGCTCGTCGTTCTGCGAGCGCCAGCCGCTGTCGCCGTTCGTCCCCGGAGCGGGAGCCGGCGCATCCTGCTGCACGTGTGCCCTGCCGGCCGCGGTACCCGAGCCGTTCGAATCGCTCGCGACGGATCCACGGCGGGGCAGCCCGGCGTCGGTCAGCTCGTGCGCGGCGGGAGATGCCGTTCCCGGACGGTCGAAGCCTACGCCGTTCGGCTCACTCGCGTCAGCGGCCTGCGAGGACTCCGTTTCCGGAGCGTACTGGGCCGGATAGCCGTTCTGGTAGCCGTCCTGCTGCGGCTGCTGCGGCCAGTCGTCCTGGTACGACGGGCTCGCCGCCGGCTCCGCGTACGCGGGCTCGGGGTAGCCGCCGTTCGAGGAGTAGCCGTCGCCCTGCGGCAGGTCGCCGTTCGGCGCGTAGTACTGCTCCTCGTAGGCCTTGTCGTACGACGCCGCCTGCGCCGCCGCGTGGGAACCGGTGGACGACTCGGAGTAGGACTCCTGGTATCCGGCCTGCTGCTCCTCGTACGCGGGCGCGTGCTGCTCCTGGTACGCCTGCTGCTCCTGGTAGGCCTGCTGCTCCTGGTAGGCGGGCGGGCCGTCGAACAGCGGGTCCTCGTACGCGGGGGCCTCGGCGGCCTCCTGCTGCGGCTGGCCAGGCTGCTGGCCGTGCGACTGGGCCTCCAGGGCCGCCCGGCGCTCTTCGCGCATCAGGGAGCGTCCGACGGGGTCCAGCTCGCGGATGTCGTCGGGGACGTCCGCGTACCGGCTGTCGTCGAAGCCGAGTTCCGCGGCGGTGCGCATCGGCGGCACCTGGCTGAAGTTCTCACCCTGGAACTGCTGCTCCGGGATGATCTGCGAGACGGTGAACTCCTCGCGGTCGAGCGGGAGCTCACCGCCACCGCCGTGCGTGATCGCGTCGGGCAGCATGACCAGCGAGGTGGTGCCGGCCTGCTCGCCCGAGGGGCGCAGCTGGACGCGGATGCCGTGCCGGTCGGACAGTCGGCCGACCACGAACAGGCCCATGCGCTGGGAGATCGCGGCGTCCACGGTCGGCGGGTTGGCCAGCTTGTGGTTGATGTCCGCGAAGTCCTCGGCCGTCAGGCCGATGCCCTTGTCGTGGATCTCGATCATGATGCGGCCGTCGGGGAGACGGGTCGCGGTGACGCGGACCTTGGTCTGCGGGGAGGAGAACGTGGTCGCGTTCTCCAGCAGCTCGGCCAGCAGGTGCACGAGGTCGGTGACCGCGCGGCCGTGGATCTCGGCCTCCGGGACGCCGGACAGCTCGATGCGCTCGTACTGCTCCACCTCGGAGGAGGCGGCGCGCAGCACGTCGATCAGCGGGACCGGCTGGTCCCAGCGGCGGCCGGGCTCCTCGCCGGCGAGGACGAGGAGGTTCTCGCCGTTGCGGCGCATACGGGTGGCCAGGTGGTCCAGCTTGAAGAGGTTCTCCAGCTGGTCCGGGTCGGCCTCGTTGTTCTCCAGGTCGGTGATCAGGGTCAGCTGGCCCTCGATCAGCGACTGGTTGCGGCGCGAGAGGTTGGTGAAGATCGCGTTGATGTTGCCCCGCAGCAGGGCCTGCTCGGAGGCGAGCCGGACCGCCTCGCGGTGGACCTGGTCGAAGGCGCGGGCGACCTCGCCGATCTCGTCCTTGGTGGTGATCGGGATCGGGGCGACCCGGGTGTCGACCCGGCCCGGGTCGGTGCGGGAGAGCTGGTCGACCAGCATCGGCAGGCGCTGCTCGGCGATGCCGAAGGCGGCGTTGCGCAGCTGGCGCATCGAGCGGCTCATCTGGCGGGCCACGGCACCGGCCAGGATGAAGGCGAGCAGCAGGGCGACCACGACGGCGGCACCGGTGGTGATCGCGGAGGTCTTGGCGTCGTCGGCGATGCCGGAGGCCTCGTTCACCGCCTTGTCGGCCATGTCCGACTCGATCTTGCGGTACGCGTTGAACTTGAGGGTGTTGACCGCCCACCAGTTCTCCGGGGTGACGCCCTTGAGAGCGAGCTGCTGACGCGCGGCCGGACTGGTGGAGTCCAGCGTGGCGAGGTACGTGACCATGTCCTTCGAGTCGGACGGCGGCGCCACGTAGTTCGGGTCCTTGGCCTTGGCCTGCTGGGCCATCGCCTTGGCCTGGGTCTGGATGTCCGCCTTCTCCGCGTCGAGCCGGTCCGCGTCGGCCTGGGTGCCACCGCCGAGGTACTCCTCGACGGCGATGCCCTCCAGGTAGGCGTAGGAGGAGAGGGCGACGCGCTGGCTCGCCAGGTTGCCGGCGTCCGGACCCGGCTTGATCAGCATGTGCATGCCGATCGAGCGCTCCAGCGACAGCGCCGCCTTCGTCAGCGAGATGGCGTACACGGTACGGCCGTAGGAGGTGATGTTGCCGGTGCCCAGGCCCAGCTCGTTGGCGAACTCCATCAGCGGATGGGCGACCTTGACGTAGCCCTCCTCCGTCTGCACACCGGTGAACTTGGAGGTGTACGCGCCGGCACGCAGTGTCTGCAGGAACGGCTCCGTCTGGCGGAACAGCTTCAGCCGGCGCTCCAGGCCGGACTTGTGCGGCATGTTCTGCGCGGCCTGGTCGAAGGCGTCGGCCGCCTTGTCGGTCACGTTGCGGGCCTGTGTGACGATCGCCTTGTCCTTGGCGCTCTCCAGGCTGCCCTTCAGCAGGGGAGCGGCGGTGGTGTCCCGCTCGTTGTAGAGGGCGTCGGCGTACGACAGCGAGGCGCGCACCAGGCGCGCGGTGTTCTCGGCGTCACGTGCCTGCTGCCAGGTGTCGATCGAGGTCTTCACCTGGAATCCGCCCATGACGAGACCGACCGCCACGGGTATCAGCAGGATCGCGTTCAGCCTGGTCGGCACGCGCCAGTTGCGCGGCGAGAAACGGCCGCCGCTCGGCGCGGGAGTGGCCGCCGGCTCCGCACCGGTTACCGGGCTGGGCGCCGCAGCGCGCGGCGGCGGGGTGAAGTTGCCCCGCGCCGACGGCTCGGGACCGTTCTTGCTTCGCCTCACTCGACCAACAACCTCTCGGCGGTCGGCACCTACGTCGTGCCGCAGTCTCTCAGAGCCCGTTTCGTCGTCGACACTTGAGTACGTCCTTGACTATTGGGCAGTTCAGGCATTCCAGCACGCGGACCAGTGCTCTTCCAAACAGTGGAAACCCCGGCGTGATGCTCTTGTAAGGCCCAGATAAAACGGTCATAAAGAGCGAGCCCCGCCAAAATGCGGGGCGATGGTGAGCACAGCGACACTGAGCGACCGCGCCCCGTGGTGATACCGGGGGATTCCTCTGCCGAACTGTTATGAACACCGGAGCCGACCGTGTCAAAGGCCACAGTCGGCTCCGGGTTCCTTTACGACAACTGCCGTATGTGACGTCGCACTTGATTACGGACGCCTGTGCTATTTGAGCCGTGCCATCAGGGCGTGCTCGACCAGCGTGATCAGCGCGCTCTTGGCGTCGGCCCGGTGCCGGGCGTCCGTCGTGATGATCGGGGTGTCGGGGCCGATCTGCAGGGCCTCCCGCACTTCCTCCGGGGCATAGGGCTGCTGGCCGTCGAAGCCGTTGAGGGCGACGACGAAGGGCAGGCCGCTGTTCTCGAAGTAGTCGACGGCGGGGAAGCAGTCGGCGAGGCGCCGGGTGTCCACGAGCACCACTGCGCCGATCGCGCCGCGCACCAGGTCGTCCCACATGAACCAGAACCGGTCCTGGCCGGGGGTGCCGAACAGGTAGAGGATCAGGTCCTGGTCGAGGGTGATGCGGCCGAAGTCCATGGCGACCGTGGTGGTCGTCTTGTCTCCGGTGTGGGTGAGGTCGTCGATGCCGGCCGAAGCGGACGTCATGACGGCCTCTGTGCGCAGCGGGTTGATCTCCGAGACGGCGCCGACGAACGTGGTCTTGCCCACGCCGAAGCCGCCCGCCACCACGATCTTCGCGGACGTGGTGGCCCGGCCCGCGTCAGAGCTTGCGAAGTCCACTGAGCACCCTTTCGAGCAGCGTCACGTCCGGAGCGCCGCCGTTGTTCTCGTCGCCACCCGGCTGGTGGATGGCGACCAGGCCGGCCTCGGCGAGGTCGGCCACCAGGATCCGGGCCACCCCGAGCGGCATGGCCAGCAGCGCGGAGACCTCCGCGACCGACTTGACCTCACGGCAAAGGTGGCAGATGCGCTGATGCTCCGGGAGCAGCCCCATGAGCGCTGCCGGGTCGGCCGTGGTACTGATCAGCGCCTCGATCGCGAGTTGATAGCGCGGCCGGGTCCGGCCGCCGGTCATCGCGTACGGACGGACCAGCGGCTGGTCGCCCTCGTCCCCGTACGGCTCTGCGTACGGATCATGATGGGCGGTGGGCGGGGTCATCGAATCCTCCGGGCGGGACAGCGAGGCGGTCAGTCAAGCCGTCGGACGGGGCCGGTGGGGGGATTGTGGCGGCCGGACGGTGTTTTCGTGAGGTGGGTGGTGCCGGGGCCGTTCAGTGGAGCAGACTGCCCTGGAGTTCGGCGCGCAGGTCCGGGGTGAGCACCGCCCCTGCGCGGTCGACGAGCAGTGCCATCTCGTAGCCGACAAGGCCGATGTCGCACTCGGGGTGGGCCAGGACCGCGAGGGACGACCCGTCCGAGACGGACATCAGGAAGAGGAACCCGCGTTCCATTTCGACGACCGTCTGCGCCACGTCGCCGCCCTCGAAGATCCGGGACGCCCCGGCCGTCAGCGAGGTCAGACCGGAGGCGACGGCCGCGAGCTGGTCGGCGCGGTCGCGCGGAAAGCCTTCGGACATCGCCAGCAGAAGGCCGTCGGCGGAGACCACCACCGTGTGCGACACCCCGGGGGTGTTGTCCACGAAGTTGGTGATCAACCAGTTCAGGTTCTGTGCCGCCTGGCTCATCGCTCTCAACTAACGCTCCTGCTGGTGAGTGGGGCTCGGGAAGCTGCCGGTCTGGCCGCTGCCGGCCTGACGGCCCTGAGCGATGCCCCGACGGAGGTTGGTCAGCCGTCCGCGTACGTCGTCGGGCGCGCGCGAGACCTGCGGACCGCTTTGGTGCTGTTGCTGCTGAGCCGTGCCCGGGACGAGGTTCGCCCGGGGCACCCGGCGCGGCAGACCGGAGGTGGTGACACCGCCGGACGCGGGCTGCCGGACGCGCTCGGCCTGGCGGACGAGTTCGTCGTTCGGCGAGGTGCGCCAGGAGCCGGTGGTGGAGGAGGCGTTTCCGTTGCCGTTCGCGCTGCGCTGCGGGGCCGGAGCCTGCTGCTGCGGTGCGGACGACGCCTGCGGACCGCCGTGGAACCAGTTGGTCTCCAGCGTGTCGTACAGCGGGGTACGGCCGTCGCCCGGGCCGCTGGCCGGCGGCAGGGCCCACCCGTCACCGGACCCCCGCTCCTCGTCGGGCCGCTGCCCGGCGCCCCCGTGGTGGGGCTCACGGTGCACGGGCTGCTGCGGGGCGCCGAAGTCGTCCCGGCCGGCCGGCTGCGGACGCTCGAACTCACCGGTGTGGGCCGGGTCCTGGCGTCCGGGCAGGGCGTGCCGGCCGGTGGCGCTGCCGTCGTAGCCGCCGTCGTAGCCCTGCGGAGCCGTGAACTGACCGGTGTCTCGGCCCGTGTTGCGCGCCGGGTCGTCCTGGCGGGGCGCCGGTGTGCCGAAGACGTCGGAGCGGACGAACTGACCCGAGCCGGAGTCCTGGCGGCTGCCGGGACGATCGAACCTGCCGGGCGGCTGCGGGGCCTCGGGACGCTCGAACCGGCCGGCCTGCTGCGGGTTTCCGGGGCGCGGGAACTGGCCGGTCTGCCCGGGGCCGTCCGGGCGGGCGTACTGACCCGTCTGCTGCGAGGCGTCCGGGAGGGCGTACTGGCCGGTGTTCTGGGGGCTGTTGAAGTCCGGTCGCGGGAACTCGCCGGTGCCGGACGGGCCCTGGTCGCCGATCCGGGGCATTTCCGCCGTCGAGCCCGGACCCTGCCGGTCGTCGATGTGCGGCATGCGCGCGGTGTGCGCCGGGTCCTGCTCGTCGTGGCCGCGCGGCGCGTCCAGCGAGGCACGCGACAGCGGGGCCTGGGCGTCGCCCCAGTCCGGGGTGCGCTGGTCGCCACCGCCGGGCAGTTCGGCCCGGGCGCCGCCGCGCGGCGGCAGCTGGGGCTGACGGCCCTGGTCCGAGCCGGCGCCGGGCCGCTGCGGGCCACGGCCGCCGAAGGCGTCCTGCTGCGGGCCGCCGGGGTTCGCGGTCTGCAGGTTCTGCGGGGCGCCGGGCGCCTGACCGCCGAAGCCGCCCGCACCGGAACCGGCCACCGGCCGGCCCTGCGAGCCACCGGGACCTGAGCCGCCGGGACCGCCCTGGAAACCGCGCGCACCGGGACGGCCGCCCTGGCCCGTGCCGGGCAGCGCGGCCCGGGGACCCTGGCCGGCGCCCACCTGGCCGCGCGGACCGGAACCGGCACCGAGCAGACCGCCGCCGGACGGGGCGCCGCCGAGGGTGCCGCCGTTGTTGCCGGCCGCCTGGCGCCGGGCCGCGGCAGCACCGGCGGCGGCCTGCGCGGCGGCCGGGCCACCGGTGCCGACGGGCGCGCCGGGCTTGCCCGGAGCGGGCTTCTTGCCGCCCTGGGCCACGTCGACGGGCAGCATGACCAGCGCGGTCGTACCACCGGAGTCGGACGGGCGGAGCTGGATGCGGATGCCGTGGCGCTGGGAGAGGCGGCCGACCACGAACAGGCCCATGCGGCGGGATACGGAGACGTCCACGGTGGGCGGCGAGGCGAGCCGCTCGTTGATCGCCGCGAGGTCCTCGGGGGACAGGCCGATACCGGTGTCGTGGATCTCGATCAGCACGCGGCCGTCCGGCAGCGCGTGACCGGTGACCTTGACCTTGGTCTGCGGCGAGGAGAACGAGGTCGCGTTCTCCAGCAGCTCGGCGAGCAGGTGCACGAGGTCGTTGACCACGCGGCCGGCGACCTCGGTGGTGGGTACGGCGGCCAGCTCGATGCGCTCGTACTGCTCCACCTCGGACGCGGCGGCGCGGAGCACGTCGACCAGCGGGACCGGGCGGGTCCAGCGGCGCCCGGGCTCCTCACCGGCGAGGACGAGGAGGTTCTCACCGTTACGGCGCATACGCGTCGCGAGGTGGTCGAGCTTGAACAGCGAGGAGAGCTGGTCCGGGTCGGCCTCGCGGGACTCCAGTTCGGAGATGAGCGACAGCTGGCGCTGGATCAGACCCTGGGAGCGGCGCGAGAGGTTGGTGAACATCGCGTTGACGTTGCCCCGCAGCAGGGCCTGCTCGGCGGCGAGGCGGACCGCCTCGCGGTGCACGTCGTCGAAGGCCGCGGCCACCTGGCCGATCTCGTCCCGGGAGTGCACACCGACCGACTCCACGGAGGTGTCGACATCCTGCGGGTCGGACTCCGACAGCTGCTTGACCAGCTCGGGCAGCCGGTCCTGGGCGACCTTGGTCGCGGTCTCCTGCAGCCGACGCAGCGAGCGGATCATGGACCGGGCCACGACGAAGGCACCGACCAGCGACACGCCGAGCACGAGGAGGATCAGCGCACCGGAGATGATGGCGTCGCGCTGGGTGGCGCTCTTCAGCTCGCGGGCCTTCTGTTCCATCTCCTCGAGCAGCGTGTGCTCGATCTTCTTCATCTGCTCGATCTTGGTCGAGCTGTCGTCCACCCAGTCGCGGTACGAGCGCGCGTTCAGGCTCTGCAGGCCGTCGGGGGAGTCGAAGACACGCTTGGCGTAGGTGTCCGCGGACTCGATCGTCGGGTTGCCCTCGTCGATCGGCTTGAGCAGTTCCTCGGCGTTGTTGTTCGCGTAGATCTTCCGGAAGATCGAGATCTCGGAGTTCTCGCTCTGGTACGCCGACTGGCCGTAGAGGCGGTCGTTCGTCGACAGGTCGCCCTTGGTGGACGTGGTCGCGGGCAGCGCGGCGGCGATCGTGGCGCGCTGCACGGAGGCGTACTCCTTGGCGGTGGAGAAGGCCGCCAGGGCGCGGGTGCGCGAGATCATCTCGGGGCTGCTGGACGCCTGGGCCATGTCCTGGGACAGGTCGATCAGCTGGGTGATCAACCGGTGGTAGGACTCGATCGTCTGGGTCGAGTTGCCCTTCGACGTGTAGGCGCTCTTGCGGATCTTGGCCAGCTGGTCGAGCTGGTTGAAGATGCCGACGAGGTTGTCGCGGACGCCCTGGAGCTGGCCGTCCTTGCTGGCGGCGTCGATCTCCTGGGTGGAGTTCTCGAAGTTCGCCAGGGCCCGGTCGGTCTTGTCCCGGTAGCCCTTGACCGTGTAGTCGCTCGCGTTGAGGCCGTGCGCCAGCGGACCTGCGGACTGGTCGCGCTCCTCCTGGAGCGCGGCGGCCAGTTCGGTGGCCTGCTTGGTCATGTCCGTCAGCAGCTTCATGTTGTCGAGCTGCTGGATGTCGGTGATGTTCTGGTCGATGCGCAGCGCGCCCAGCGAGGTCGCCGCGACCACGGGCAGCGCGAGCAGCGACACCAGGCGCGTGGAGATGCGCCAGTTGCGCAGGGCCAGGCGCGAGCCGGGGCCGGTGGAGCCCTTGGCGGGCTTGATGGCCGGCGTGGGGGCGGGACCGGAGCCGCCGGCCGCTGTCGCCGTCGAGGAGGACGACACGCCGGGGCGCCCGGCGCGGTCACCTCCGTCCGCCGACGGGGCCGGGCCCGGGTTCTGGGCGTGCTGGGGCGAGGAGCTGCCCTTCATGGGGCCAGTTCCGTCGTGCGACTCCGGCTCCGCCGAAGCGCTGCCATCCCTCTTGAAACGTCCCTGCACTAGCGTCGCAACCTCTGGACCAGGCGCCCCCCCGCGTGAACGGAGGGACACGGTGTCGGCGTTGTGGAGAGCGCCCTGAATACGCCCCCCGTTGGTCTTGAGTGACCGGCGCTGGTTCCCCCCTGTCTCACCCGCCACTCGGCGCGGCTTCGCGCCCCCTGTGCGCCGGCTCGATCCCGCAGCGGTCCGTGGAATTCCAGCACAGTGCCGGATCTCCAACAAGGGCCGTGCCCCTAGCTGTGACCTACGTGACGCGCTGTGAGTGCCGCGTCACCTGTCGTGGAGACTGATCCCGGAGATAACGGACGTATCGCAGCGAGTCGTTGTCGGGCTGCGGGTGTCTGAGTCGCCATGATCAGGAGCGGAATGATGGCTTCAGGGAGCCAATGTCCGTTTCGCTGGGGCTGGTTGGCGGCGCGATTTGACCGATTTGTGTGCGGGGTCGTGAGCAAACTCACACACGGATCGAGGGCGGTTGGCGCCTTCGAGTGGGAATCGGATGTTTAGCCTGACGCTTTACAAGAGGGACGCATCTGTAAGCCCGCCGACACAGAACTGGGATCCGTACAACCGTGAAGACGACGATGATGTTCCACAAGATCGCCAACCCGCGTCGCACGACCCTGGCGCATCTGAAGGACGCCGGCGAACTGGAGACCCCCGACCTGCCGGAGCACTCCGTCGATCTCCCGACCCAGACGGCCAACCCGCGGCGCACGGTGCTGGTGGACGTCCCCACCGGCGCGTCGGCCTCGGCAGAGTAGCCGACGGGGCGTCCTGGCCCCCGGCGGGGGCCGCCGCGCCCACCTCGTCCACGGAAGCAAGGGCTGCCGGCGCACACCGGCAGCCCACCCGTATGACCGCTCTTTTTCTGCGGAAGTGCGGGGTCCGACCGGTTAACCTGGGGCGACAGTACGCCGGTTCTCAGTAAGGGGCGCAAGGATCCCGTGCGCATCGCCAGGTTCTCCATCGACGGGAACGTCGCCTTCGGCGCGGTCGAGGGCGACAAGCAGGACGAACTCGTCCTCGACATCATCAAGGGCATCCCGTTCGCGGACTACGAGCTGTCCGGTACGAAGGTGCCGCTGAACAAGGTCAGGCTGCTCCCGCCGGTACTTCCCAACAAGGTCGTGGCGTTCGGCCGCAACTACGCCGAGCACGCGCGCGAGCTGGGCAACGAGGTCCCGGACGCCCCCTTCGCCTTCTTCAAGCCCTCCACCTCGGTGATCGGGCCCGGTGACGAGATCCAGTACCCGCCCTTCTCCGAGGAACTGCACCACGAGGCCGAGCTGGCCGTCGTGATCGGCCGCATGTGCCGCGAGGTCCCGCGCGACCGCGTCAAGGACGTGATCTTCGGCTACACCTGCGCCAACGACATCACCGCCCGCGACGTGCAGAAGCGCGAGAAGCAGTGGGCCCGGGCCAAGGGCTTCGACACCTCCTGCCCGCTCGGCCCCTGGGTGGAGACGGACCTGGACCTCCGGCGTGCGAACGACCTGACCGTCCAGCTGACGGTCAACGGCCGGCAGCGTCAGCTCGGCCGCACCAGCGAGATGATCCACCCCATCGAGGACCTGATCGTCAACATCTCCGAGGCCATGACCCTGCTCCCCGGCGACGTCATCCTCACCGGCACCCCCGCGGGCGTCGGTCCCCTGAACGTCGGCGACGAGGTCGCCGTCACCATCGAAGGCATCGGCACTCTCACCAACAAGGTTGTCAAGCGTGGCTAGCGCACCCGGCTCACCCGTACGCGTCCGTTTCTGCCCCTCGCCCACCGGTAACCCCCACGTGGGCCTGGTCCGCACCGCCCTGTTCAACTGGGCGTTCGCCCGGCACCACCAGGGGACCCTGGTCTTTCGCATCGAGGACACCGACGCGGCCCGCGACTCGGAGGAGTCGTACAACCAGCTGCTCGACGCGATGCGCTGGCTCGGTTTCGACTGGGACGAGGGCCCCGAGGTCGGCGGCCCGCACGCGCCGTACCGGCAGTCGCAGCGCATGGACATCTACGCCGACGTCGCCCGGAAGCTGTTGGACGGCGGGTACGCCTACCACTGCTACTGCTCCCAGGAGGAGCTGGACACCCGCCGCGAGGCCGCCCGCGCCGCAGGCAGGCCCTCCGGCTACGACGGCCACTGCCGCGACCTGAGCGCCGAACAGGCCGAGGAGTACCGGGCCCAGGGCCGGGCCCCGATCGTCCGCTTCCGGATGCCCGACGAGACGATCACCTTCACCGACCTGGTGCGCGGCGAGCTGACCTTCACCCCGGAGAACGTGCCGGACTACGGCATCGTGCGCGCCAACGGCGCCCCGCTGTACACGCTGGTCAACCCGGTCGACGACGCGCTGATGGAGATCACCCACGTGCTGCGCGGCGAGGACCTGCTCTCCTCCACCCCGCGCCAGATCGCGCTCTACAAGGCGCTGACGGCGCTGGGCGTCGCCAAGCAGACCCCGCAGTTCGGTCACCTGCCGTACGTGATGGGCGAGGGCAACAAGAAGCTCTCCAAGCGCGACCCGCAGTCGTCGCTGAACCTCTACCGGGAGCGGGGCTTCCTGCCCGAGGGCCTGCTCAACTACCTGTCCCTGCTGGGCTGGTCGCTCTCCGCGGACAAGGACATCTTCACGATCGACGAGATGGTCGCCGCCTTCGACATCTCCGACGTGAACCCCAACCCTGCGCGCTTCGACCTGAAGAAGTGCGAGGCGATCAACGGCGACCACATCCGGCTGCTGGAGGTGAAGGACTTCACCGAGCGCTGCCGGCCGTGGCTGAGGGCCCCCTTCGCGCACTGGGCCCCGGAGGACTTCGACGAGACGAAGTGGCAGGCGATCGCCCCGCACGCCCAGACCCGTCTGAAGGTGCTGTCGGAGATCACCGACAACGTCGACTTCCTGTTCCTGCCCGAGCCGGTCTTCGACGAGGCGTCGTGGACCAAGGCGATGAAGGAGGGCAGCGACGCCCTGCTCCGCACGGCGAGGGAGAAGCTCGAGTCGGCCGACTGGACCGCGGCGGAGTCCCTGAAGGAGGCCGTCCTGGCCGCCGGCGAGGCCCATGGCCTCAAGCTCGGCAAGGCCCAGGCCCCCGTCCGTGTGGCCGTCACCGGCCGCACCGTCGGCCTGCCGCTCTTCGAGTCCCTGGAGGTCCTGGGCAAGGAGAAGACGCTGGCCAGGATCGACGCGGCACTGGCGAGGCTGAGCGCGTAGCCGGCGCATACGTCAGGGGCCGCATCCGGTGTGTTCCGGGTGCCGCCCCTGTTGTGTTGCTCACTGCGCGTCGGCTTCGTCGATCAGATATGCGCTCTCTTCGAAGATCTCCAGCACGACGATGACCATGATCGGGCCGGCCACCATGTACTCCAGCATGACGCCCGGCGCCACGTAGGCCTTGCGCAGGTGTTCGTCAGGGCCCAGCTGTGCGGTGGAGGTCTTCCGGAACGGATCGCGCGCCAGTATGCGTACGGCCCTGTCCAGCTGTGCCCGACGCTCTGCGGGCAGCGCGTCGAACGTTGCACAGGCCTCGACAGTGAACTGGACGCGGTCTCGTTCATGCCGACCGGTCTGCCCGCCGTTCGGCGGTACCGTCGGCGGTATGACGATCAGAGCCGTGGTCTGGGACGTGGACGACACCCTGTTCGACTACACGAGCGCGGACCGGGAGGGCATGCGGTCGCATCTGACCGCGGAAGGGCTGCTCGCCGGGTACGCGACCCCCGAGCAGGCCCTGGCCCGGTGGCGGGAGATCACCGACGCGCAGTGGGCCCGGTTCTCGGCGGGCGAGATCAGCTTCGAGGGCCAGCGGCGGGACCGGGTGCGGGTCTTTCTCGGCGAGGCCGCGCTGACCGACGTCGAGGCCGACGCGTGGTTCCAGCGCTACCTCGGGCACTACGAGGCCGCCTGGAGCGTCTTCCCGGACGTCCTGCCCGCCCTCGAGGCCCTGGCCGCCAGCCACCGGCACGCGGTGCTGTCCAACTCCAGCATCGCGGTCCAGGAGCACAAGCTGCGCACCCTCGGCCTGCTCGACCGCTTCGAGGTCGTGCTGTGCGCCGCCGAGCTGGGCGTCTCCAAGCCGGAGGCCGGCGCCTTCCTGGCGGTGTGCGAGGCGCTGGAGCTGCCTGCGCACGAGGTGGCGTACGTCGGCGACCACCCGGAGATCGACGGGCGGGGCGCCGCCGAGGCCGGACTGCTGTCCGTGTGGATCGATCGCGGAACGGCCTCGGTGAGGGTCGCCGGAGAGGTCGGCGGGGAGGTCGTCGCGCACCGGATCTCGTCCCTCGCCGAACTCCCGGCGCTCGTCCGCGCGGATACCCGTTTTGGAGCCCCGTCCACCTTCGGGTAATGTTCTTCCTGCGCCGAGGGGAGCGGGCCGGAAGGCCGGAGACCCGAGGAGCACGCTAGAACGAGAACCCCGCAGGGGCTTGAGTTCCGGTGGCCTATGGTGTAATTGGCAGCACGACTGATTCTGGTTCAGTTAGTCTTGGTTCGAGTCCAGGTAGGCCAGCTCGCAGAGCTTATCTGCAAAGCCCCCGTTGTGTAGCGGCCTAGCACGCTGCCCTCTCAAGGCAGTAGCGCCGGTTCGAATCCGGTCGGGGGTACTGGTCCTGATCTTCTCGGGACCGCTGGGGCCCCCGTTGTGTAGCGGCCTAGCACGCCGCCCTCTCAAGGCGGTAGCGCCGGTTCGAATCCGGTCGGGGGTACTGACTGGTCTAAACCATCATTGGTCTATGGTGTAATTGGCAGCACGACTGATTCTGGTTCAGTTAGTCTTGGTTCGAGTCCAGGTAGACCAGCTCGGACCTGCGGAAACGCAGCGTCCATGCCCCCGTTGTGTAGCGGCCTAGCACGCCGCCCTCTCAAGGCGGTAGCGCCGGTTCGAATCCGGTCGGGGGTACGGGAAAGGGAGGCCCCCCGCTTCGGCGGGGGGCCTTCGCCGTTGCCCGGCGCCCGTCACTCGAATCCGTACCGCCGCGCGGTCTCCTCCTCCTGGGCCAGCCGGTGCAGCGCCTGCAGCACCGGCTCGTTGAGGATCGCCCCCAGGATCGCGAACTCGATCCGCTCCGCCTCCGACGGGTACGTCTCCATGTTGTCCAGGTCGAGGACCGCTGTCCGATGCATCAACTCGGCGTAGGGCGCGAGCAGTTCGGCTCCGAAGTCGTACCCGAGCCGACGGAACGCGGCCACCGCCACCACCAGTGAGCGGTACGCGGGGGAGATGGTCGTGAGCTGCGCGGCGTTCTGCCAGCCGAGCCGGTGCAGAAGCGCATCGACCTCCCGGTGCGCGGCCCGGACGTGCTCGTCGTCCTCGTCCGGCTCCGGCACCTGCGGCAGCGCCCACAGCGCCGCGCCCAGGCGGATCGTCCGGGGCAGGGAGTCGTCGTCCACGTGCCCGAGCACCTCGCGCACCTTCGCCACCGGCACCTGGCCCACCTGGATCATCGCCCGCACCAGTCGCAGCCGGCGCAGATGGTCCTCGCCGTACTCGGCCGTCGTCGTGTTGATCTGGCGGCCCGGCGGCAACAGCCCTTCGCGCAGGTAGTACTTGATCGTCGCGGTGGACACACCGCTGCGCTCGCTCAACTCGGCCAGCCGCATCTCTTGCGCTCCTTCTCGGATAACGGCACTATCCAAGCATCACCCATTGGATAGCATCGCTCACCAACAAGGGGGACGTGGTCATGGTGACCCGTACGACAGCCGACGCGAAGGGCGAGGTCGTCGTCCTGCTGATCGGCATGCGCATCAACCGCTTCAGGGCGGCGCACCTGTGGCTGCCGGTGATGCTCGCGATGCTCCGCATGCTGCGGGACCTGCGGAGGGAACCCGGGCGGGGCCTGCTCGGCCACGTCCTGCTGACGGCCTCGCCGCGCACGTACTACGTCGTGCAGTACTGGGAGTCCAAGGACAAGCTGTACGGCTACGCGACCGCCCCTGACGCCTTCCATCACACGGCCTGGGCGCGCCTCAACCGCCTGGAGCGGGCCGGGAAGCTGCGCGGGCAGGTCGGCATCTGGCACGAGGCGTACATCGTGCCGGAGGGGTCGTACGAGGCGGTCTACGGCGACATGCCGCCGTTCGGGCTGGCCGCCGCGCACGGGCAGATCCCGCTGGAGAAGCGAGGACGGTACGCGAAGGACCGGTTCACCCACCGGTCACGACAGGCGACGGTGGCCGGGAAGGCCGACTGAGCCGGGAAGGCCGACTGCCGGAACGGAAGAGCCGACGAAAAGACGGGGGATCGGGGGAGCGGGGAGGGCCTGCCGCGGCGTTGAGGCAGGCCCTCCCCGGCGTTCCCGGGGGGGCTCAGCCCGAGCGGCGCAGGGCCTCCGAGAGGCGGGCCGCGGCGTCGATGACCGCCTGGGCGTGCATACGGCCGGGGTGGCGGGTCAGGCGCTCGATCGGGCCGGAGACCGACACGGCGGCCACCACGCGGTTGGAGGGGCCGCGCACCGGCGCGGAGACGGAGGCGACGCCGGGCTCCCGCTCGCCGATGGACTGGGCCCAGCCGCGCCGCCGTACGCCCGACAGGGCCGTCGCCGTGAAGCGGGCGCCCTGCAGGCCGCGGTGCAGGCGCTCGGGCTCCTCCCAGGCGAGCAGGATCTGTGCCGAGGAACCGGCCTTCATCGTCAGGGTGGAACCGACCGGGACGGTGTCCCGAAGGCCGGACAGGCGTTCCGCCGCGGCCACACAGATCCGCATGTCACCCTGGCGTCGATAGAGCTGTGCGCTCTCGCCGGTGATGTCGCGCAGGTGGGTGAGCACGGGGCCCGCCGTCGCGAGGAGGCGGTCCTCCCCGGCCGCCGCCGCCAGTTCCGCGAGGCGGGGGCCGAGAATGAAACGGCCCTGCATGTCGCGTGCCACCATGCGGTGGTGTTCCAAGGCCACGGCCAGGCGGTGGGCCGTGGGTCGTGCCAGTCCGGTCGCGCCGACCAGACCCGCGAGGGTGGCCGGACCGGACTCCAGAGCGCTCAGGACGAGGGCCGCCTTGTCCAGAACGCCGACGCCGCTACTGTTGTCCATGCAACGATACTCGCGTCTCACTCTGTGAAACGCAAGTTCAATTTTCCGTGGAACGCGCCACCCTGGAATCACACAGCGGCCCGCGGACCAACGGGCCAGGCGGTGGACGCCCGGAATCACGACTTTCAGGGGCCCCTCAAGGGCAGTCGCCGCATCCCAGGATCTCTAGTTGGGCCGGTGGACGTTTGCCGGCCGGAGGGAAAGCGATGGGTAGGACACTCGCGGAGAAGGTCTGGGACGACCACGTCGTCCGGCGCGCCGAGGGCGAGCCCGACCTCCTCTACATCGATCTGCACCTGCTGCACGAGGTGACCAGCCCGCAGGCGTTCGACGGGCTGCGCAAGAACGGCCGCAGGGTCCGCCGCCTCGACCTCACCATCGCCACCGAGGACCACAACACCCCGACCCTCGACATCGACAAGCCCGTCGCCGATCCGGTCTCCCGGGCCCAGCTGGAGACGCTGCGCAAGAACTGCGCCGAGTTCGGCGTGCGCCTGCACCCGCTGGGTGACGTCGAGCAGGGTGTGGTGCACGTGGTCGGCCCGCAGCTGGGGCTCACCCAGCCGGGTACGACCGTCGTCTGCGGTGATTCGCACACCTCCACGCACGGCGCGTTCGGCGCGCTGGCCTTCGGTATCGGTACCTCCCAGGTCGAGCACGTGCTGGCCACCCAGACACTGCCGATGGCCCGTCCCAAGACCATGGCCATCACGGTCGAGGGCGAGCTGCCCGAGGGCGTCACCGCCAAGGACCTGATCCTCGCCATCATCGCGAGGATCGGCACGGGCGGCGGCCAGGGCTACGTGCTGGAGTACCGCGGCTCCGCCATCGAGAAGCTCTCGATGGAGGCCCGGATGACCATCTGCAACATGTCGATCGAGGCCGGCGCCCGCGCGGGCATGATCGCACCCGACGAGACCACCTTCGAGTACCTCAAGGGCCGCCCGCACGCCCCCGAGGGCGCCGACTGGGACGCGGCCGTCGCGTACTGGAAGACGCTGAGGACGGACGACGACGCGGAGTTCGACGCCGAGGTCGTGATCGACGCCGGCGAGCTGTCGCCGTTCGTCACCTGGGGCACCAACCCCGGCCAGGGCGCGCCGCTTTCGGCCTCGGTCCCCGACCCGGCTTCGTACGAAGACGCTTCGGAGCGCCTCGCCGCCGAAAAGGCCCTGGAGTACATGGGGTTGGAGGCCGGGCAGCCGCTGCGCTCCATCAAGGTGGACACCGTCTTCGTAGGCTCCTGCACCAACGGCCGCATCGAGGACCTGCGCGCCGCCGCCGGGATCCTCAAGGACCGCAAAGTCGCCGACGGCGTACGGATGCTGGTCGTCCCGGGATCCGCGCGGGTGGGGCTGCAGGCCGTCTCCGAGGGCCTGGACGTGGTCTTCAAGGAGGCCGGCGCCGAATGGCGGCACGCGGGCTGCTCGATGTGCCTCGGCATGAACCCCGACCAGCTGGCCCCGGGTGAGCGCTCGGCGTCCACCTCCAACCGCAACTTCGAGGGCCGGCAGGGCAAGGGCGGCCGTACCCACCTGGTGTCGCCGCAGGTCGCGGCGGCCACCGCCGTCCTGGGCCACCTGGGCTCCCCGGCCGACCTGTCCGACACCTCTGTGCCCGCTGGAGTCTGATCAGTCATGGAAGCATTCACCACGCACACCGGCCGGGCGGTCCCGCTGCGCCGCTCCAACGTCGACACCGACCAGATCATCCCTGCTCACTGGCTCAAGAAGGTCACCAGGGACGGTTTCGAGGACGGGCTGTTCGAGGCCTGGCGCAAGGACCCGGAGTTCATCCTCAACCGCCCCGAGCGGCAGGGTGCGACCGTCCTGGTGGCGGGCCCCGACTTCGGCACCGGCTCGTCCCGCGAGCACGCCGTCTGGGCGCTGCAGAACTACGGCTTCAAGGCCGTGATCTCCTCCCGCTTCGCCGACATCTTCCGGGGCAACTCGCTGAAGAACGGCCTGCTCACGGTCGTGCTGGACCAGAAGATCGTGGACGCGCTGTGGGAACTCACGGAACAGGACCCCACTGCTGAGGTCACTGTGGACCTTGAGGCTCGTGAGGTGCGCGCCGAGGGAATCACCGCCTCCTTCGAGCTGGACGAGAACTCCCGCTGGCGGCTGCTGAACGGCTTGGACGACATCTCCATCACGCTCCGG
This sequence comes from Streptomyces sp. NTD91, assembly GCF_059510455.1. Taxonomy (NCBI): domain Bacteria; kingdom Bacillati; phylum Actinomycetota; class Actinomycetes; order Kitasatosporales; family Streptomycetaceae; genus Streptomyces; species Streptomyces sp. NTD91. The sequence continues at coordinate 185,373 of NZ_JCAJZW010000003.1, read as the reverse complement.
AACGAGGCCGACATCGCCGCCTACGAGGTCAAGCGGCCGTCCTACAAGCCGAGGACGCTCCAGGTCTGATCCGCCCCCCGACGGGTCGCGTTTCGGCCACCCGCGCACCCCCTCCGTACCCCCGATCGCCACGATCGGGGGTACGGCCGTGTCTGCACCCGAACGGCCCCCTGAGCTTCTTTCTCACCCCTCAACTTGCCACGTTACGACGGTCGTTGACTGGGTACGCGAGTGCTGGATCCGCGTCCTTCGCAAGTGCCTGGAAGGCCATTCGAGGCGGCAGTTAACCCCTGCGCAGGCGACAACTCGCCCCAGATGGCACAATCTGTGCATGGAACACGACGGCCAACTCCAGCTCTGTACGGCGGTCGCGAACCAACTCAAGGAAGCGCACGCAAGGGTGCGCGCACTGCAAGTCCCGGAGGGCGTACGGATGGCGCTGACCCGGAAGCTGCTGGTCATCACGGCCGCGGCCAAGCACGATCTCGCCGCTGCGGCAAGGCGGCTCGAGCGGTTCAACACGGACCTCGACGAGGGTCGGATCCCCGACGAGGACCACTGAGCGGCCCGAGATCGCCGAGTCCGCTGCGGCACGAGGGTGATAAGCCCGTTTCGTGTTTGATTTGCGGTATATATCTGCCTAACGTGCGAAAAAGCTTGAACACTTTCGTTCTGGCGATGTCTCCGAAGGGGAAGACGTGAACAAGGCGCAGCTCGTAGAAGCGATTGCCGACAAGCTGGGTGGCCGCCAGCAGGCCGCCGACGCTGTCGATCATGTCCTGGACGCCATCGTCCGCGCGGTCGTCGCGGGCGAGCGGGTCTCGGTCACCGGCTTCGGGTCCTTCGAGAAGGTGGACCGCCCCGCCCGCTACGCCCGCAACCCTCAGACGGGCGAGCGGGTTCGGGTCAAGAAGACCTCCGTGCCGCGGTTCCGCGCCGGTCAGGGGTTCAAGGACCTGGTGAGCGGCTCGAAGAAGCTGCCGCGTGGCGGCGAGGTCTCCGTCAAGAAGGCGCCGAAGGGCAGCCTGACCGGCGGTGCCGCTGCGCCGACGGTGAAGAAGGCCGCCGCGAAGAAGACCACCAAGGCCGCGGCCAAGAAGACCACGGCGAAGAAGACGACCGCCAAGAAGACGACGGCCGCCGCGAAGAAGACGACGGCGAAGAAGGCGCCCGCCAAGAAGACGACGGCGACCGCCAAGACCACCGCCGCGAAGAAGACCACCGCCAAGAAGGCGACGGCCAAGAAGGCCCCGGCGAAGAAGGTCACCGCGAAGAAGGCCCCGGCCAAGAAGTCGACGGCCCGCAAGACCACCGCCAAGAAGGCCACCGCCCGCAAGGCGACGTCGTAACGACGCCGAGGCACTCACGCGCCGGGCCGGACTCCTCCAGGGAGTCCGGCCCGCGGCGTGTCTAAGGGCGGTTACAGCGTTTGAAGGGTTACCAGAGTGATCCGCAGGGCGTCGCCCTGCCCCTCGGTCTCGATCCGCACCCGCTGCCCGGGGCGCAGCAGCCGCAGACCGCCCTTGTCGAACGCCGGCGCGTCGAAGGGCACCGGGGTGCCGTCGTCGAGCAGCACTTGACCGCTGCGGGTCTCGGGATCGTACGTGTATGCGGTGGCCTGCATGGCAGCAGGGTAGTGGTCACTGCGGTCCCGGGCTCGCCGTGGGGCCGCGGGCGTCTGCGGGACGCGGGCGCGTCCTGGCCGGTCGCGCAGTTCCCCGACGCCCCTCACGGGGAGATCGGCGCCGTCGCGGCCCGCGGACCTCAGGATCAGGACTCAGGTATCAGCAGGCCCGCCGAAACGGCCGCCGTATACGGTCCGACCCCCAGGGCGAGTGCCGCTCGCAAGTCGTTCCCGGTGTCCACGTCCTGCCGTACCGAATCCACCCCGGCCAGTCGGAGTTCCTCCGCCCCGGAGGCACGATGACGAGAACGGGAATCCACGCCGAACTCCGGCCGCAATTCCTCCTTCGGTCCCGCCGCCAGCAACGTCGTGCCCAGCTGCGCCGCGTCCGCGAGAAACGCCCGGGAAAACTCCTCCGCCGCGCCTAGGACGACGGCCAGTTCCGCCGGGCGCAGCGCCGGCAGGTCGGCGTTCAGGGCCGCGACCGGTGTGCGCGGACGCATTTCCCGTACGACGGCCGTCCCGTGCGCCAGAGCGGCGTTCAGACCGTTCGCCGGTGTGTCCGCAACGATTTGTGCGCCCAGCGCCGCCAACTCGCGAGCCGCCCGCTCGTCGTCCGTGACGACCGCCACATCCGCGACCGCCGCACAGGCCATGGCGGCGGCCACCGTGTCCTGCGCGAACGCGAGCGCCAGCCCGGGACGCACCCAAGCACCCGCGGTGTCCGAGAGCCTGCTCTTGGCCCGCGACAGGGGCTTCAAGGGGATGACCAAGGTCCACTGCACCGGCGTACCGCCCCTCTCTTGTCGCGATCATTGTCTCCCGGTCATCTGGCGCTGTGGGTGGCGGGGCGTACGGTGTCCTCGACAGACCGGCGGCCCGGAGCGACACTTGTGCGGCCCCCCGCCGGGGTGACAGCCCTAGAGGAAGGTGTCCTTGTGCCCCGCCGCAGAATCGGCTTCTGGTACCGCTTCGCCGCGGTGATCTGCAAACCGCCGCTGGTGGTTCTGATCAAGCGGGACTGGCGTGGAATGGAGCACATTCCGGCCGAGGGCGGATTTATCACCGTGGTGAACCACAATTCCCACGTCGATCCCTTCGCGTACGCGCACTATCAGTACAACACCGGACGGGTTCCGCGATTCCTGGCGAAGAGCGGGCTTTTCAAGAAGGGATTCGTCGGCGCCGCCATGCGTGGCACCGGGCAGATCCCCGTCTACCGGGAGTCCACGGACGCGCTCAGTGCCTTCCGCGCCGCGATCGACGCCGTGGAGCGCGGCGAGTGCGTCGCCTTCTACCCCGAGGGCACCCTCACCCGCGACCCGAACGGCTGGCCCATGACCGGCAAGACCGGCGCCGCCCGGGTCGCCCTGCAGACCAAGTGCCCGGTCATCCCGGTCGCCCAGTGGGGCGCCAACGAACTGCTGCCGCCGTACGCCAAGAAGCCCAGCCTCTTCCCGCGCAAGACGCACCACGTGCTCGCGGGCCCGCCCGTGGACCTGTCCCGCTTCTACGACAAGGAGATGACTCCGGAGCTGCTCAAGGAGGCCACCGAGGTCATCATGGCGGCCATCACCCGCCGGCTCGAGGAGATCCGCGGCGAGAAGGCGCCCGAGACGCGCTACGACCCGCGCCGCGAGCGGATCGAACAGCGGCGCCGCACCGAGGCGCAGACGGCGCAGACCAGGGGCAAGGAACCGGAGGGGCAGGGCAAGTGAGCACGGCGGTCAAGGCGGCGGTCATGGGCACCGGCTCATGGGGCACCGCCTTCGGTATGGTCCTCGCCGACGCGGGCTGCGCGGTGACCCTGTGGGCCCGCCGTCCCGAGCTGGCCGAGGCCGTCAACTCGACGCGGACCAACCCCGACTACCTGCCCGGCGTCGAACTCCCGGAGAGCCTGAGGGCCACCTCCGACCCCGCCGAGGCCCTGCGGGACGCGGACTTCACCGTCCTCGCCGTCCCCTCCCAGACCCTGCGCGCCAACCTCGCCGAATGGGCGCCGCTGCTCGCCCCGGGCACCGTGCTCGTCTCCCTGATGAAGGGCGTCGAACTCGGCTCCGCCATGCGGATGAGCGAGGTCGTCGAGGACGTCGCCAAGGTCGGCGCCGAGCGCATCGCGGTCGTCACCGGGCCCAACCTGGCCCGGGAGATCGCCGCCCGCATGCCGGCCGCCGCCGTCGTCGCCTGCACCGACGAGGCCGTCGCCCGGCGCCTGCAGGCCGCCTGCCACACGCCGTACTTCCGGCCGTACACCAACACCGACGTCGTCGGCTGCGAACTGGGCGGCGCGGTCAAGAACGTCATCGGTCTCGCGGTCGGCATCGCCGACGGCATGGGCCTCGGCGACAACGCCAAGGGCTCGCTCATCACGCGCGGCCTGGCGGAGACCACGCGGCTCGGCATGGCCCTCGGCGCCGACCCGCTGACCTTCTCCGGACTCGCCGGTCTCGGCGACCTGGTGGCGACCTGTTCCTCGCCGCTGTCCCGGAACCACACCTTCGGCACCAATCTGGGCAAGGGCATGACCCTGCAGGAGACCATCGCGGTCACCAAGCAGACCGCCGAGGGCGTCAAGTCCTGCGAGTCGGTGCTGGATCTGGCCCGCCGGCACGGTGTCGACATGCCCATCACCGAGACGGTCGTCGCCATCGTCCACGAGGGCAAGTCGCCGGTGGTCGCCGTCAAGGAGCTGATGTCGCGCACCGCCAAGCCCGAGCGGCACTGAGACAGCCGCCGCCACAACGCTGAGCGACCGCCCGGGGGACACGCAGTCACGGCGGCCGAGCGGGCGCTGACTCGGGAGATACCAGCGGGTACTCTCAACGCGATATGAGCACCGAGAACCTTCCCCAGAGCCCCGAGCAGCCGTCGCGCAAGCCGCGCGTGGCCGTCGTGTTCGGCGGGCGCAGCTCCGAACACGGGATCTCCATGGTCACCGCCGGCGCGGTCCTCAAGGCCATCGACCGGACGAAGTACGACGTCCTGCCGATCGGCATCACGCGGGAGGGCCGTTGGGTGCTCACCGCGGACGAGCCGGAGCGGATGGCCATCACCGACCGCCGCCTGCCGGAGGTCGAGGAACTGGCGGAGTCCACCGACGGCGGCGTGGTGCTCCCCGTCGACCCCGCCAGCCGCGAGGTCGTCTACAGCGAGCCCGGCTCGGTGCCCAAGGCGCTCGGCGAGGTCGACGTCGTCTTCCCGGTACTGCACGGCCCGTACGGCGAGGACGGCACGCTCCAGGGCCTCCTGGAGCTGTCCGGGGTGCCGTACGTGGGCGCGGGTGTGCTCGCCTCGGCCGTCGGCCAGGACAAGGAGTACATGAAGCGGATCTTCACCTCCTACGGGCTCAAGGTCGGCCCGTACGTGGTGATCCGGCCGCGCGAGTGGGAGCGGGACGAGTCCGCCGCCCGCAAGAGGATCATCGACTTCGCCGGCGACCACGGCTGGCCGCTGTTCGTGAAGCCCGCGCGCGCGGGCTCGTCGATCGGCATCACCAAGGTCGACGACCTGTCCGGCCTGGACGAGGCGATCGCCACCGCGCAGGCCCACGACCCGAAGATCCTGGTCGAGGCCGCCGTGCGGGGCCGGGAGATCGAGTGCGGCGTGCTGGAGTTCGAGGACGGGCCGCGCGCCTCCGTGCCGGCCGAGATCCCGCCGCCCGACGCCCACGCGTACTACGACTTCGAGGCCAAGTACATCGACTCCACGCCCGGCATCGTCCCGGCTCCGCTCACCGAGGAGCAGACCGCCGAGGTGCGGGACCTCGCCGTGCAGGCCTTCGAGGCCGTGTCCTGCGAGGGCCTGGTCCGCGCGGACTTCTTCCTCACCGAGGACGGCGAGTTCGTGATCAACGAGATCAACACCCTGCCCGGCTTCACGCCGATCTCGATGTACCCGCAGATGTGGCAGGCCAGCGGCGTCGGCTACCCGGAGCTGATCGACCGCCTGGTGCAGGCGGCGCTGCGGCGCTCGACCGGCCTGCGCTGAGCCCGCACGCTCACTTCATGGAGGCGATCCCCTCGGGGATCGCCTTCTTCACGGCCGGGGCGAGATCCGTGAGGATGCCGGTGCCCTCGTCCTGCGCGGACATCCCCCTGGGCAGGCTGATCTGCACGTAGGCCACGCGGCCTGCGGTGGTGAACCGCCAGGTGCCGTCGCCCTGCTTCTCCATGAGCCAGTCGACGCCGTCCACCCCGCCTGCGATGGCGTCGGGGTCACCGCCCTCGGCCACCTTCGGGTCGATCATCTTCGGGGGCCGTACGACACCGCAGCGCAGTATGATCGCCGGGTTTCCCCAGCCCGCCGTGTAGGCGGACCGGGGTTCGGGGTCGTTGCGGCTTCGCCCGTCGAGCTTGTGCGGCAGCACCCGGTGCAGATCCCGGCACACCGCCGCCGTCCTCGCGTCGGGGCTGGGAACCGCCACGGTGGCGCTGTCGTCTGCTGAGGAGCAGCCCGCGACCGCGATCAGCAGCGCGGGCGCGAGCAGGCCGAGAGGCCGGTGACGGAAGATGTTCACCGGCCAAGGGTAGACGGGGGCTACAGATGCACGACCGGACAGGTCAGGGTGCGGGTGATGCCGTCCACTTGCTGGACCTTGGCAACCACCATGCGGCCGAGGTCGTCGACCGTGTCGGCCTGGGCACGGACGATGACGTCGTACGGTCCCGTCACGTCCTCGGCCTGGATCACTCCAGGGATCTTGCTGATCGTCTCGGCGACGGTCGACGCCTTGCCGACCTCCGTCTGGATCAGGATGTACGCCTGTACCACGGAACCTCCAGGGCGGCCACGAGGATCATGTGGGGAAAAGGAACGCCACGGTATCGCGTCCCCGCTCCCCGCGGGGAGACCTGCGGGAACCGGGCTTGCGCGCCAGGGTGCGGGCACGAACGGAAGTTGACGGTCTCACGATCGTCCCGACGGCCGGGCGGACCGTGTCGGCGGTCGGCGGGACCGGACCGACGGTCACCTCGACCGTATCGGGGACACTGATGACGCGCGAGTGGACACGGCATGGCAGAGAAGGGGAGCAAGGGCGATGAAGGGCACTGTTGGTGAGCTCGGGGAGTTCGGGCTCATCAGGGAGCTCACCTCCCGTCTCACCACCACCCCGGCGGTCCGGGTCGGGCCCGGCGACGACGCCGCGGTGGTCGCCGCGCCCGACCGGCGGGTGGTGGCGAGCACCGACATCCTGCTGGAGGGCCGGCACTTCCGCCGTGACTGGTCCACGGCCTACGACGTCGGGCGCAAGGCGGCGGCGCAGAACCTCGCCGACATCGCCGCCATGGGCGCCGTGCCGACCGCCCTGCTGCTCGGCCTCGTCGTCCCCGCCGAACTACCGGTGACCTGGCCGAGCGAGCTCATGGACGGCCTGCGCGACGAGTGCCAGGTTGCGGGCGCCTCCGTGGTCGGCGGTGACGTCGTGCGCGGCGACACGATCATGGTGTCGATCACGGCGCTCGGCGATCTGCGCAACCAGGAGCCCGTCACGCGCGCCGGCGCCCAGCCCGGCGACCTCGTGGCCGTCACGGGCTGGCTGGGCTGGTCCGCGGCCGGTTACGCGGTCCTCTCCCGCGGTTTCCGCTCCCCGCGCGCGTTCGTCGAGGCCCACCGGCGCCCCGAGCCGCCGTACCACGCGGGCCCGGCGGCGGCCGGGCTCGGCGCGACCGCGATGTGCGACGTGAGCGACGGGCTGATCGCCGACCTCGGGCACATCGCCGAGGCCAGCAAGGTCCGCATCGACATCCGCTCCGGCGCGATCGACATTCCCTCCCAGATGAACGACATCGGGCAGGCCGTCGGCGTGGATCCCCTGCAGTGGGTGCTGACCGGGGGAGAGGACCACGCGATCGTCGCGACCTTCCCGCCGGACACCAAGCTCCCGGCCCGCTGGAAGGTCATCGGCGAGGTCCTCAACCCCTCGGCGCTGCCCCAGGTCACCGTCGACGGGGCGCCCTGGACGAGCAAGGGCGGCTGGGACCACTTCGGGGACATCGAGTCGTGATCCCGCGCGTGCTGACCGTGGCCGGCTCCGACTCCGGTGGCGGGGCCGGCGTCCAGGCCGACCTGAAGACGATGCTGGCGCTCGGCGTGCACGGGATGAGCGTGATCACCGCCGTGACCGCGCAGAACTCACTGGGTGTCCAGGGCGCCTGGGAGCTGCCCGTGGAGGCGGTGCGGGCCCAGTACCGCAGCGTGATGGACGACATCGGCGTCCAGGCCGTGAAGACCGGGATGCTGGGCTCGGCGGAACTGGTCGAGGCGGTTGCCGAGTTGATCTCCGGCACCGACGCGCCGGCCGTGGTCGACCCGGTGGGCGTCTCCAAGCACGGGGACCCGCTGCTGGCCGCGTCCGCGCTGGACTCCGTGCGCACCAGGCTGCTGCCGGCGGCCACCGTGGCGACTCCGAACCTGGACGAGGTGGCTCAACTCACGAGGGTCCACGTCGAGTCGGAGGACGATCTGCGCCGGGCCGCGGCGGCCGTTCTGGAGCACGGGCCGCGGTGGGTGCTGATCAAGGGCGGGCATCTGCCCGGGGACGCCGTGGACCTGCTCACGGACGGCTCGGCGGAGCACTGGCTGCGCGCCCCCCGCCACGACAACCGGCACACGCACGGCACCGGCTGCACGCTGGCCTCCGCGATCGCGTCGGGGCTGGCGAAGGGGCTGGGCGTGCCGGCGGCGGTCCGCGAGGCCAAGGAGTACGTCACGGGGGCCGTCGCGGCCGGGTTCGCGCTGGGGTCGGGGATCGGGCCGGTGGACCACGGGTGGCGGCTGCGGAGGTGACCCCTGTGGGTACGGCGAACCGGACGGGGCGAGTCCGGGTACGGCAAAAAGCCGGCCCACCCTGAGGTGGACCGGCTCAGTGCAGCGAACCAGGCAGTGGCCGCGCGCGGATGGGGGTCCCCCCGCTCGGGCGAAGCCGAGACTGGGGGATGTAGCGTCAGCGCGAGACCTTGCCGGCCTTGATGCACGAGGTGCAGGCGTTCACGCGCTTCGGCGTCCCGCCGACCACGGTACGCACACGCTGGATGTTCGGGTTCCAGCGACGGGACGTACGGCGGTGCGAGTGCGAGATGTTGTTGCCGAAGCCCGGCCCCTTGCCGCAGACGTCGCAGTTGGCAGCCACCGGTCACTCCAAAGACTTCAGATGCACTTACGGTTGGTCCCGGCATGCCGGGATCGAGATCCTAAGACCTGAGATCTTGAGTGGCGTTGCCAGGGGAATGGCCCGACATGGATCGGGCAACCGGAGCAGCATACAACGGCTGCGCCCGTACAACGAAACTACCATGGCAGCTCAGGGCGCCGTTCACGCCCTCTTCCGGTGGACACCGGCTCGGGGTCTACGCTGCGTCCCACGTACGACCGGCTCAGGGAGGCGCAGGTGGCGCAGGTGCCGCAGACATTCCTCGATGCTCTCGCGGTGCGCACCTGGTGCGGTCTGGCGCTCGCGGCGCTGGGCCGCGCGCGGGAGGAGATCGACGCGATCAACGTCTATCCGGTGGCCGACGGCGACACCGGGACCAATCTCTACCTCACCCTCGAGTCGGCGGCCACGGCCGTGGAGGCGGTCTTCGCCGGGTACGAGACGGGCGCCGGGGAGCCGTCCCTGGCGGACACCGTGCACGCGATGGCCCACGGGGCGCTCATCGGGGCCCGCGGCAACTCGGGGACGATCCTGGCGCAGCTGTTGCGGGGGGTGGCGCAGGTGCTCGCCGAGGAGGGGGAGGGGACACGGGGCGACGGCGCGGGGCTGCGGCTGGCGCTGCGGCGGGCCGCCGACTCCGCCCGGCAGGCCGTGGCCCACCCCGTCGAGGGCACGGTGCTCACCGTCGCCTCGGCCGCCGCGGACGCCGCCGAGGAGGCCGAGGGCGACTGCGGGACGGTCGCGCGGGCGGCCTACGAGGGCGCGCTCACGGCCCTGGCGGCCACTCCGGGCCAGCTGGCCGTGCTCGGCCGTGCCGGGGTGGTCGACGCGGGCGGACGCGGACTGGTGGCGGTCCTGGGGGCGCTGGTGGAGGCGTTCACGGGGGAGGCGGTACGGGAGGCTCCCCCGTCGGCACGGGGGGACGCGTCGGTACGGGGGGCGGCGGGGGTGCCGGGGAGCCGGGAGGCGGGCGGGACGCCTGCCCTGCGCGACGCGTCGGCGGTTCCGGAGAGCCGGGCGGTGGGCGGGACGCGTGCCGTGGGTGAGGCCTCCGGGGTGCCGGGGTGCCGGGCCGGCGGCGAGATCTCCGGCGTGCGCGAGACGGCCGTGGCCCCGGGGGCCGTTTCCGCCGGGTACGCGCGCGTGGGCAACGCGTCCGGCGCGGACCTGTGCGCCGACGCCGACACCGGCGGGCCCGCCTACGAGGTGATCTATCTCCTGGAGGCCGACGACACGGCCGTGGCCCGGCTTCGGGACCGCCTCGACGCCCTCGGCGACTCCCTGGTCGTGGTGGGCGGCGACGGGCTGTGGAACGTCCATGTGCACGTCGACGACGCCGGCGCCGCAGTGGAGCTGGGCGTGGAGGCCGGGCGGCCGTACCGGATCCGGATCACCCACTTCGGGCTCGGGGACGTGCACACCGGCGGCGAGCGTCCGCCGCGCGAGCGCGCCCAGCGGGCCGTCGTCGCCGTCGTACCGGGCGAGGGCCTGGCCGGCCTCTACACCGAGGCGGGCGCCACGACCGTGCTCGCGCGCCCCGGGGAGCCGCCCGCCAGCGGGGAGCTGGTGCAGGCCGTACGGCGGGCCCACGCGCGCGAGGTGGTCCTGCTGCCCAACGACGCCGAGCTGCGCCACACGGCCGCGGCTGCCGCCGAGCAGGCCCGCACCGAGGGCATCCGGGTGGCCCTGATCCCGACCCGCTCGGCGGTCCAGGGCATCGCCGCGCTGGCCGTGCACGAGCCGGGGCGCCGGTTCGACGAGGACGTCGTCCAGATGACCGCGGCGGCGGGCGCCACCCGGTACGCCGAGGTCGTCGTCGCCGAACGCCAGTCCTGGACGACGGCCGGCATCTGCCAGGCCGGGGACGTGCTCGGCCTGATCGACGGCGACGTGGCGGTGATCGGCGCCGATGTCACCGCCACCGCCCGAACCGTCCTGGACCGCATGCTCCAGGCCGGCGGCGAGCTGGTCACCCTCGTCGTCGGCGACGAGGCCCCGGAGGCCGTCGCCGAACAGCTGGAGGCCCGGGTACGGGAGTCCTACCTCGCGGTGGACACGGTCGTGTACCGGGGCGGCCGCCAAGGGACGCTGCTGCTCATCGGCGTGGAGTGACCCATCCGTCGGCTCACCCGTCGAGCCCGAGCAGCTCGGTCGCCTCCGCCCGCCGTGCCCGGACGGTCTCGTCCTCCTCGCCGGCGTCCTCGTAGGCCGCGAGCACGGCACGCGCGCGTGCCACCGCCTCGGCGGGCCGGCCCAGCCCGGCCGCCAGCCGTCCGGCGGCGAGTTCGGCCCCGGTGCGGTCGTCCAGCCCGCTCGGGCCCAGCGCGCCGAACAGCGTGGCCGCCCGCTCCAGCTGAACCAGTGCCGCCTCGAACGCGGCCCGCACCGCCGTGTCCTCGTCGCCCCCGGGGCCCACGGCGGCATCCGCCTGTGCCGCCCCCTCCGTCGCCGAGCGGACCAGCAGCTCACCGAACTGGCGGTGCGTATGCGCCAGTTCGGTCGTGAGGTGGTCCCGGGACGCCGGGTCCGCCGCTGCCCGAAGCGCTCCCTCGCACTCCCGCAACGCCTCCGCCATCAGCTCCCGGGCGCCCTCCGCTCCGCTCTCCCGGCGCAGCGCCAGCCAGCCACGGGCCCGCAACGAGCGGGCGAGGAAGGCCGGATTGCCCAGCGTCCGCCACAGTGCGCCCGCCCGCGCGTACGCCCGGTCCGCCTCCTCCAGCAGACCGGCCTTGCCCAGCGACTCGGCGGCGAGATGGGCGAGCGTGGCGTGGTCCTGCTGCTCGGGCCAGTGCCGGGCGATCTCGGCCGCTCGCAGCCGGCGTTCGGCCGCCGCGCGATGGTCGTCCAGCTCGCTCAGGCAGTCGCCGAGCCACCACAGCGTCTGTACGACGGCGCCGTCGCCGTGCGTCTCGGCGGACAGGTCGGCCAGCGCCGACTCCAGCACCTCGGCGGCCTCCGCGCAGCGGCCCTGGCGGAGCAGGTGGCCGCCCAGCGCCTGCCGCGCCCAGGCGCCCAGCGTGCCGCTCTCGCCCGCCTCGTCGGCCCAGTGCGCGGCCTGGAGCGCGTGTTCGGCGGCCTCGGCGACCGCTCCGCGTCCGCCCACCACCTCGGCGAGCTGCAGGTGCAGCTGGGCCCGCCCGACCGGCTCCACGTACGGCCCGCCGTGCTCCAGCGCCGAGCGCAGCGCCCGCTCGGCCCCGGCCATGTCACCGGCCTGATGGGCCAGCGCGGCGACCTGCACCTCGTACTCCACGGCGAACCACGGCAGCCCGGCGCCCACGTACTCCTCGGCCGCCCGCCGGAACAACTCCGCGGCGCGCCCGCCGTCCCCGCGCATCCCCGCCAGTTCGGCGAGCATCCCCCGCGCCTCGGCGGCCCGGGCGGCCAGCCGTACGTCGTCCCCGGTCCGCCCGCCGACCAGCGCGAGCACCTCCCGCACGGCCTGCTCGACCCGGGTGAACGTCTCCGCGGCGGGCTCTCCTTCCGGTCCTTCGCGCACGTACCGCATCAGCACCCGCGCCCGGCTCATCACCACCGACGCCGTCTGGCGCACGCCGGTCGCCTCCTCGGCGTACAGGGCGAGGGCCTCGTCGTACAGGGCGTCGACCGTGTCCAGGGCGGCGGCCGGGTCACCCGCGAGGGCGCGGACGTAGGCTCCACGCGCGCGTGCCGCCAGGGCCTCGCCGGGGTCGCCGGCCTCCGCGTACAGGGCCGCCGCCCGCTCGAAGAGGTCGATGCCCTCGGGGCCGCGGGCCATCGCCTCGTGGTCGGCGATCTCGGCGCCGTCGCGGGGTTCCAGCTCGGTGTCGTGCGCGGCCCGCGCCACCGCCGCCCACGCCTCCAGGGCGTGCGGCCGCAGCGTCTTCGACAGCCGCCGCGCCTCGGCGAGCAGCGCCGCAAGGCCGGGCTCGTCCCGCGGTCCGGGTGCCGGGGGAGCGGTCACCGCAGCCGGCGCCGGGCGCACCGTGCGCACGCCCAGCGGCAGGCGGTCCACCAGCGGGCGCCGGTCCATGCGCGCGCGTGCCTGGTCGCCGACGTACGACGTGCCGTTGCGCCGGTCGAACCGCTCCGCCAGCTCGCGCGCCTCCACGCGTGCGTGCGCGGCGAGTTCGCCCGCCGTCCAGGTCCGTCCGGCCGGCCCCGGCACCCGCTGTCCGCCGAGGCCCAGCTCGGTCAGCCGGTCCATCAGCAGCGTCACCACGGCAAGGAAGTCCAGTCGGCTGCGCGGATGCCCGGTGTCCGTGAAGTACGCCGGCCGCTCGGCGAGCAGTTCCAGACCGCGCGCCTCGTTGCCGGTCAGCGCGCAGAACTCCACGTGGTCGGCGTACGCGCCGCGCATCGACTCCATCGGGCGCACGAGCCGGAAGCCCCGCAGGTGGTTCGCGCGGGCCTCGTCCAGGCGGCCCAGGCGCAGCAGCGGGACCAGCGAGGAGGCCAGCACGGTGTGTGGCTCGTGGGCGCAGGCGAACTCGCCCTCCAGCACCGGCCGCCACAGCTCGAGCGCCTCCGCGTCCCGGCCGCACCGGACCTGCCAGACGCCCTGTCCGTGCAGCTCGCACGCGTGGCAGTCGGCCATCTCGTCGCGGTCCGCGGCGAGCCACGCGGCGTACGCCCGCTGCGCCCGCGCCAAGTCCCCGGTGTGCGCGGCCACAGTGAACTCGGCGCTGCGCACGGCGCGTTCGGAGTACCCCGCGAGCCGGTGGCGGTGCTCCATCTCGCCGAGCCACTTCTCGATCGAGGCGAGCGGGACGTGCGGCTGGTCCAGCATGCCCGCCGACACCCACTTGAAGACCCAGTGCAGCGAGTGTGCCTCGTACGCGTCGAAGTCCTCGGGCCGTTCGTCCCACATGCGCAGCAGCCGCGCGAACGGGACGAACATCTTGTCCTTCTCGGAGCTGTAGTTGTAGACCTTCAGCTGGTGCCCGAGCGCCTCGACGACGGCCGGCGGGATGCCGAGCGACTCGGCCTCGGCGAGCAGCCGCTCCGCGCGCGCGTTGCGGGCCGGGCCCTCCGGCTGCTCGGCGTTCTCCGCCATCGCCCGGCGCAGCGCGTCGAAGTCCGCGATCTCCCCCATCAGCGGTCGCCCTCCCGGTGTGTGGCCCACTCCAGCAGGCCGATGAACGCCCGGTTCAGCAGCGCCGAGTCGGCGGGCCTGAGTGGACGCTGCGCCATCAGCAGCGCCTGCCCGTACAGCGACTCGGTCGCCGTCCCGATCAGCTCCGGCTCCTTCAGCGAACTGATCCTGCGCACCAGGGGGTTGAGATGGTTGAGCACCAGACGTGCGCGCGGCGCGCCGCCGCGCAGGGAGCCGAGGATGTCCGCCCACAGGTCGTCGGCCTGCTCCTCGGCCGCCGCGCGGGCCTGTTCGTGCCGCGCCGCGCGGTCGTCCAGGTGCAGGGCGGGCACGGAGAGGGGATGGAAGGCCCGCAGGACGACGTCGCAGCCCAGGGGGTCGAGTCTCGCCCGCGCCGCCGCCAGGAAGCCGGACAGCGCCAGCTCCTCGGCCGGGTCGACCGCGTCCAGGTGCGCGGTCACGGTCTCCGCGTCCAGCTCGGCGACCACCGTCCCCGGCCGCACCGACGGCAGCGCCTCGACCAGGTCGCCGTCGTACGTGTAGCCGCCGTTCACCACCCCGATGCCCTGCGCCGAGGCGATCGGCGCGACCTGCCGGTACTCCTCGACGGTCCGCGTGAAGTGCACCACCGGGTGCCGCTGGGCGAACTCCTCCAGGGACAGCTGCCCGTCGGTCGTCTCGAACGGCAGCCAGGGCAGCATCGTGCGCAGCATGCCGCGGTCGTGCCGGGCGAGCGACTTCACCCCCAGGTGGTGCACGGCGAGAAAGGCCGTCAGCCGCTCCGGATCACCGGCGGCGAGCCCAGTGAGCCAGGAGCGGATCCTCTCGCCGAGCGCGTCCCGCACGGCGGCCAGCGTCTCGTCCTCGTACAGCGACTCGCGCGAGGCCGTGGGCCGCAGACTGTCGGTGTCGAGCACACAGCGCACGAAGAATGCCCAGTCCGGCAGCAGCTGTTCGGCCCGTTCGGTCAGCAGCATGCCCTTCAGATGCACCCGGTGGCCCGCCCGCTGGGCCGGGCTCACGGCCGCCGGCAGGACGTACGCCACCCCGCGGATCCCGGCCAGCGGCACGTCCAGGTCGATCGAGTCCAGCGGCGCGAACCCGAACAGCTCCTGGCAGTGCCGGGCCAGCGCCACCCTTCTGCCCGCCGGGCCCGGACACGGCCGGTCCCAGGGCGCGGGCAGGTCGGTGACGGGTTCCTCGCCCACCCGGACGTCGTAGGGCAGCAGCGAGCCGAAGTCGCGGGCCAGACTCAGCACGCGCTCCGGCGCCAGCCACTCGGCAGCGCCGGGCCGCGCCGTGAGGTGGACGGTCGTACCGGGCTCGGGCCGCGCGGAGTCCGGCAGGGTACGGACGGTGTACGAGCCGTCGTCGCGCGCCGTCCACTCCACCGGCGGTGCGCCGGGCGTACGGGCGCTGCGGCTGACCACCCGGATCCGCTCGGCGACCACGAAGCAGGCGAGCAGGCCGATGCCGAACTGGCCGAGGAAGCCCGCACGGGCCTCCTGCAGACCCTCGGCGCGCTTGGAACTGCGCCCGATGGTCGCCAGCAGATCGTGCACGTCCGCCTCGGTGAGCCCGATCCCGCTGTCCTCCACCCGAAGGCCGCCGTCCGCCGGATGCAGCCGGACCAGCGCCGGGGCGTCCGGTTGCTCGGCCCGCCGGGCGGTGACGGCGTCGACGGCGTTCTGCAGCAACTCGCGCAGATAGACCCTGGGGCTTGAGTAGAGGTGATGGGAGAGCAGGTCCACCAGACCGCGCAGGTCGACCTGGAACATGTGAGGTGGGTGAGGTGACTGGGATGCCTGGGATGACTGTGAGGTCTGGGAGTCCATCGTCACTGCGCCGCAGGGAAGGGCGTGCGGCGCGGGGTCGGGCGGTCCCGGCGGGGCGGTGACCGCGAAAAGGATGGGCCGGAACGCGCCATCCTAGGCCCGCCGAGCGCGCCTGACCAGGAGATTCACCGATCCGCCCGACGACACTTCCCGAACCGCGGGACGCCGTCCGCGGCACATCCGCAGGTCGGCGCTACGGCATTGTCGGTGCCGTGGTGTGCAATGGATCGCGTGCCCGCACTGCGAGAACCACTGAAGCAGCCACTGAAGTCGGTGCTCGGCCCCGCCACCGCGAAGGTGATGGCCGAGCACCTCGGCCTGCACACCGTCGGCGACCTCCTCCACCACTACCCGCGCAGATACGAGGAGCGCGGCCAGCTCACCCGGCTCGCCGACCTCCCCATGGACGAGCACGTCACGGTGGTCGCCCAGGTCGCCGACGCCCGCCTGCACACCTTCGCCTCCACCAAGGCCCCCCGCGGCAAGGGCCAGCGCCTGGAGGTCACGATCACCGACGGCGGCGGCCGGCTCCAGCTGGTCTTCTTCGGCAACGGCGTCCACAAGCCCCACAAGGAGCTGCTGCCGGGCACGCGCGCGATGTTCGCGGGCAAGGTCTCCGTCTTCAACCGCCGCCTGCAACTCGCCCATCCCGCATACGAGTTGCTGCGCGGTGACGGCGAGGAGACCGTCGAGACCTGGGCCGGCGCCCTGATCCCGATCTATCCGGCCACCGCCAAGCTGGAGTCCTGGAAGATCGGCAAGGCGGTCCAGACGGTGCTGCCCACCGCCCTGGAGGCGGTGGACCCGCTCCCCGTCTCCCTGCGCGAGGGCCGCGGCCTGGTGCCCCTGCCCGAGGCCCTGCTCAAGATCCACCGCCCGCACACCAAGGCCGACGTCGCCGGCGCGCGCGCCCGCCTGAAGTGGGACGAGGCCTTCGTCCTCCAGGTCGCCCTGGCCCGCCACCGCTACGCCGACACCCAACTTCCCGCCCTCCCCCGCAAGGCCGGACCCGACGGTCTCCTGGCGGCCTTCGACGACCGCCTGCCCTTCACCCTCACAGAGGGCCAGCGGAAGGTCTCCGAGGAGATCTTCGACGACCTCGCCACGGAACACCCGATGCACCGCCTGCTCCAGGGCGAGGTCGGCAGCGGGAAGACGCTGGTGGCCCTGCGAGCCATGCTCGCCGTGGTCGACGCCGGTGGGCAGGCGGCCATGCTGGCGCCCACCGAGGTGCTCGCCCAGCAGCATCACCGTTCGATCACCGAGATGATGGGCGAGCTGGCCGAGGGCGGCATGCTGGGCGGTGCCGAGCACGCCACCAAGGTCGTCCTGCTCACCGGCTCCATGGGCGCCGCCGCCCGCCGCCAGGCCCTGCTCGACCTGGTCACCGGCGAGGCCGGCATCGTCATCGGCACCCACGCCCTGATCGAGGACAAGGTCCAGTTCCACGACCTCGGCCTCGTCGTGGTCGACGAGCAGCACCGCTTCGGCGTCGAGCAGCGCGACGCCCTGCGCGGCAAGGGCAAACAGCCCCCGCACCTGCTGGTGATGACGGCCACCCCGATCCCGCGCACGGTCGCCATGACGGTCTTCGGCGACCTGGAGACCTCCGTCCTCGACCAGCTCCCCGCGGGCCGCTCACCCATCGCCAGCCATGTGGTCCCGGCCGCCGACAAGCCCCACTTCCTCGCCCGCGCCTGGGAGCGGGTCCGTGAGGAGGTGGCGAACGGCCACCAGGCGTACGTCGTCTGCCCGCGCATCGGCGACGAGGAGGACGACCCGAAGAAGGCCGGCAGGAAGTCCCCCGAGGACGAGGCCGAGAAGCGCCCGCCGCTGGCCGTCCTCGACGTGGCCGACCAACTGAACCGCGGCCCCCTCCAGGGCCTGAGGGTGGAGGTCCTCCACGGTCGTATGCACCCCGACGACAAGGACGCGGTGATGCGCCGTTTCGCGGCCGGCGAGACCGACGTCCTCGTCGCCACCACGGTCATCGAGGTCGGGGTGAACGTCCCCAACGCCACGGTCATGGTCATCATGGACGCCGACCGATTCGGCGTCTCCCAGCTCCACCAGCTGCGTGGCCGCGTGGGCCGCGGCTCGGCACCCGGCCTGTGCCTCCTGGTCACCGAGATGCCCGAGGCCGGCGCCGCCCGCCAGCGTCTCAACGCGGTCGCCGCCACCCTCGACGGCTTCGAGCTCTCCCGCATCGACCTCGAACAGCGCCGCGAGGGCGACGTCCTCGGTCAGGCCCAGTCCGGTGCCCGCTCCTCCTTGCGCGTCCTGGCCGTCATCGAGGACGAGGAGGTCATCGCGGAGGCACGACGGGAGGCGACGGCCCTGGTGACGGCGGACCCGGAGCTGGAGGCTCTGCCGGGTCTTCGTACGGCGCTGGACGCGCTGTTGGACGAGGAGAGGGAGCAGTACCTGGAAAAGGGGTGATGTGGATCACGCAGGAGGCGCGGGGCCGTGCGAACTTGCGGCTGCCGCCCGCGGGCGCGAGCAGCCACGGCGCACCTGCTGCCAAACTGATTCCGTAACCACCCTCGAACAAGGACCGAAGATGACCCGCGTGATCGCCGGCCGGGCAGGCGGACGACGTCTCTCAGTACCTCCCGGCACCGGAACCCGCCCCACCTCCGACCGCGCCCGCGAAGGTCTCTTCTCCACCTGGCAGTCCCTCCTCGGCGGTCCCCTCGACGGCGAACGGGTCCTGGACCTCTACGCCGGCTCCGGCGCCGTGGGCCTGGAGGCCCTGTCCCGGGGCGCGAGCCACACGCTCCTCGTGGAAGCCGACGCCCGTGCGGCCCGAGTGGCCCGCGAAAACGTGCGGAACCTGGGGCTTCCGGGCGCCGAGGTGCGCGCGGGCAAAGCAGAACAGATCATCCGGCAACCGGCACCGGACGAGCCGTACGGCCTGGTCTTCCTCGACCCCCCGTACGCCGTCCCGGATCACGATCTTCGGGAGATTCTGCTCACACTCCGCTCGGAAGGCTGGCTCGCTGAGCAAGCGCTCGTCACCGTGGAGCGCAGCACCAGAGGCGGCCCCTTCCACTGGCCGGACGGCTTCGAGGCGATCAGGTCCCGTCGCTACGGCGAGGGAACGTTTTGGTACGGTCGCGCCGCCTCTACGTGCGAAGACGCACGATGACCGGACCGGAGAGCGAGGGATCACAAGTGCGCCGCGCCGTCTGTCCCGGGTCGTTCGACCCGATCACCAACGGACACCTCGACATCATTGCCCGCGCCTCCCGCCTGTACGACGAGGTCTACGTCGCGGTGATGATCAACAAGTCCAAGAAGGGCATGTTCGACATCGAGGAGCGGATCGAGCTGATCCGCGAGGTCACCGCCGACTACGCCAACGTCCGGGTCGAGGCCTTCCACGGCCTCCTCGTCGACTTCTGCAAGCAGCGCGACATCCCCGCCATCGTCAAGGGCCTGCGCGCCGTCAGCGATTTCGACTACGAGCTGCAGATGGCCCAGATGAACAACGGCCTCACCGGCGTCGAGACGCTCTTCGTGCCCACCAACCCCACCTACAGCTTCCTCTCCTCCTCCCTGGTCAAGGAGGTCGCGGCCTGGGGCGGCGACGTCTCCCGCCTGGTGCCCGCCCCGGTGCTCGAGGCCCTGAACAAGCGCCTGCGCACACCCTGATGGGACTACAGTCGTCCCGTCCGTCTCCATCCCGGCTGTAGAGAGTGGCGAGCACAGGTGGACGTGCAGAAGAAGCTCGACGAGATCGTCTCCGCGGTCGCCGGCGCCCGGGCCATGCCCATGTCGGCGTCCTGTGTGATCAACCGTGCCGATCTGCTCGCGATGCTGGAAGAGGTGCGCCAGGCCCTGCCCGGCTCCCTCGCGCAGGCGCAGGAACTGATCGGCGACCGTGAGCAGATGGTCGAGCAGGCCCGCCAGGAGGCCGAGCGGATCATCGAGAGCGCGCATGCCGAGCGCGGTTCGCTGGTCTCCGGCACCGAGATCGCCCGCCGCTCCCAGGCCGAGGCCGACCGGATCCTCGCCGAGGCCCGCAAGGAGGCGGAGGAGATCCGCGCGGAGGCCGACGACTACGTCGACTCCAAGCTCGCCAACTTCGAGGTCGTCCTCACCAAGACCCTCGGTTCGGTCGGCCGCGGCCGCGAGAAGCTGCTCGGCACCGGCCCCGGCCTGGACGAGAACGGCTACGAGGACGAGGACGCCCCCGAGCGCAGCCACGACCCGGAGACCCTGCGCCACAACGCCGACCAGTACGTCGACGCCAAGCTCGGCGCCTTCGAGGCGGTGCTGGCCAAGACCCTGGAGGCCGTCGGCCGCGGCCGGCAGAAGCTGCAGGGCCGCATCGCCACGGACGACCTCGGCGCCCTCGCCGACGACACCTCGACCTTCCAGCACTCCAGCGACGCCGACTACCTCGCCGACCTCGCCGCGCTCGCCGAGCAGGACACCCCGGCCGAGCGCCCGGACCGGTCGCAGCAGACCCCGCAGCAGCCGTCGTACGACCCGCAGCCCGCGTACGCGTACGAGCAGCAGCAGCCCGATCCCTACGGCGGCTTCCCGCAGCAGCCCGCCTACGGCGGGCAGGACCCCTACGGCTACCAGCAGGCCGACCCCTACGCCGGCTACCAGGGCTATGACCACCAGCAGGGCGCCTACGACCCCCAGCAGGCGCACCAGCAGTCCCCTCAGCACCAGCCGCAGCAGGGCTACGCCCTGGACGAGACCAGCCTCTTCGACACCAGCATGATCAGCGCGGAGCAGCTGAGGGCGTACGAGCAGGGCCGGGGGCTGTAGCGGGCCGACGCGGCCCGCCGACCACCGGATTGGGCCGTGAGCGAAAGGTCCAGTATCCTGGCTGTTCGGTCGCGCGTACGTCCGCGATCTCCGCTGCCCGCGGTACCGCAGGGCGGCGGCCCTCCGAGCTCGAAGATCGAAAGCAGGAATGGCCTCCAACGCCCGCCTCGACCACCGCAACCCTCTCGTGTTCGACACGCACGAGCTGGGCCGGCGGCCTGGCGCGCTCCAGCGCCTGACCCGCACGATCGACGCCCCCGCCGAGCTCGGCATCCAGGGGGTCATCGGAGTGCCGGAAGGCGCCCCGGTGGAGCTCGAACTCCGGCTCGAGTCGGTCATGGAAGGGGTGCTCGTCACAGGCACCGCCCGTGCACAGGCCGAGGGGGAGTGCGTAAGGTGTCTGGAGCCGGTCGGGCTGGAGCTCGAAGCGGACTTCCAGGAGCTGTTCTCGTACCCTGACGCCGACGACCGGGGCCGCGTGATCGCGGAACCGGGCGACGACGCCGAGGACGACGAGGACAGGTTCTTCCTCGAGGACGGACTGTTCGACCTCGAACCTCTGCTGCGCGATGCGGTGGTGCTCGCACTGCCGATGCAGCCGGTGTGCCGGGAGGACTGCCCGGGCCTGTGTTCCGAGTGCGGAGCGCGGCTCGCGGACGACCCGGACCACCACCACGACGCCGTCGACATCCGTTGGGCGGCTTTGCAGGGACTCGCCGGTTCACTCGGAGACGGCGAGAAGGACGAGATGAGCGGCGCCGAAGCGGGCGTCGACGAGAAGCAGGAGAAGTAGCCGTGGCTGTTCCGAAGCGGAAGATGTCGCGCAGCAACACGCGCCACCGCCGGTCGCAGTGGAAGGCTGCGGTCCCCACCCTGGTTGCGTGCGAGCGCTGCCACGAGCCCAAGCAGCAGCACATCGCGTGCCCGTCTTGCGGCACCTACAACAAGCGCCAGGTCCTCGAAGTCTGAGCGGGCTGGTGAGAGGCACTGTGTCCAGTCCCAAGAAGGCGGAAGACGCCAAGGCGGACGCACCCGCCAAGAAGAAGGCGGACAACCAGGCCTCGTCCCACACGCTTCTGGAAGGGCGGCTCGGCTACAAGGTCGAGTCCGCCCTTCTGGTGCGCGCGCTGACCCACCGTTCCTACGCGTACGAGAACGGCGGTCTGCCGACGAACGAGCGGCTGGAGTTCCTCGGGGACTCCGTGCTCGGCCTCGTCGTCACGGACACGCTGTACCGCATCCACCCCGACCTGCCCGAGGGCCAGCTGGCCAAGCTGCGGGCCGCGGTGGTCAACTCGCGTGCGCTGGCGGAGGTCGGCCGGGGCCTCGACCTGGGCTCCTTCATCCGGCTCGGCCGCGGTGAAGAGGGTACGGGCGGCCGGGACAAGGCGTCCATCCTCGCCGACACCCTGGAAGCGGTGATCGGCGCGGTCTATCTCGACCAGGGCCTCGAGGCGGCGTCCGAGCTGGTGCACCGGCTCTTCGACCCGCTGATCGAGAAGTCCTCCAACCTCGGTGCCGGCCTGGACTGGAAGACCAGTCTCCAGGAGCTCACCGCGACCGAAGGACTCGGCGTGCCCGAGTACCTGGTCACGGAGACCGGCCCCGACCACGAGAAGACCTTCACTGCTGCCGCCCGCGTCGGAGGCGTCTCGTACGGCACCGGCACCGGCCGCAGCAAGAAGGAGGCGGAGCAGCAGGCCGCCGAGTCCGCCTGGCGGGCCATCAAGGCCGCCGCGGACGAGCGCGCCAAGGCGGCCAAGGCGGCCCAGGAGGCCGACGAGGCGGCCAAGGCCGCCGTCAAGGACGACGAGTCGTCGTCCGCCCCCGCCTGACCCACAGCAGTACCGAGCGCCCGCCCCACCGTTCACGACGGGGCGGGCGCTCCGCTCATCCACAGCTCTGTACGGGGGTCCCGATGCCCGAGTTGCCCGAGGTCGAGGTCGTCCGGCGCGGCCTGGAGCGCTGGGTCGCGCACCGCACGGTCGCCGAGGTCGAGGTGCTGCACCCGCGCGCCGTACGTCGGCACGTCGCGGGCGCCGACGACTTCGCGCACAGGCTCAAGGGCCACCACATCGGTACGCCCAGTCGGCGCGGCAAGTACCTGTGGCTGCCGCTGGAGGAGACGAACCAGTCCGTCCTCGCCCACCTCGGCATGAGCGGCCAGCTGCTGGTGCAGCCGTACGAGACGCCGGACGAGAAGCACCTGCGCATCCGGGTCCGGTTCGCCGACTCCCTCGGCACCGAGCTCCGCTTCGTCGATCAGCGCACCTTCGGCGGGCTGTCGCTGCACGACAACACTCCCGAGGGCCTGCCCGACGTCATCGCGCACATCGCCCGCGACCCCCTGGACCCGCTCTTCGACGACGAGGCCTTCCACCTGGCGCTGCGCCGCAAGCGGACCACCATCAAGCGGGCGCTGCTGGACCAGTCGCTGATCAGCGGGGTCGGCAACATCTACGCGGACGAGGCCCTGTGGCGCGCCCGCATCCACTACGAGCGCCCGACGGCGAACTTCACCCGCCCGGTCACCGCCGAACTCCTCGGCCACGTCCGGGACGTGATGCACGCGGCCCTCGCCGTCGGCGGCACCAGCTTCGACAGCCTGTACGTCAACGTCAACGGCGAGTCGGGCTACTTCGACCGGTCCCTGGACGCGTACGGCCGCGAGGGCGAGCCGTGCCGGCGGTGCGGAACACCGATGCGCCGGCGCCCCTGGATGAACCGGTCCAGCTACTTCTGCCCGAGGTGTCAGCGGGCGCCGCGCGTCTCGTCGTAAAGCGCGCGTGCCGCGAGGACGTCGTCCATGGCGCCCTCCACACAGTGGATGAGCGCCAGCAGCCGCTCGGTCACCTGCCGGCCCAGGGGCGTCAGTTCGTAGTCCACGCGTGGCGGATTGGTCGGCTGTGCCTCGCGGTGCACCAGGCCGTCGCGCTCCAGCGCGTGCAACGTCTGGGACAGCATCTTCTCGCTCACGCCGTCGACGCGGCGGCGCAGTTCGTTGAAGCGCAGCGGGCTCTCGTACAGCGCGCCGAGCGTCAGTCCGCCCCAGCGGCCCGTGACGTGCTCCAGTGTGCCGCGCGAGGGGCAGGCCTTGGCGAAGACGTTGTACGCGAGGTCGTCGTGGTCCCGGGTGGTGGCGGTCATGACATCAGGGTACGCGCGCGCAGCGCTAACCACCAGCTTGCACTAACTCAAAGTTAGTGCTTTCCTGAAGTCACTGCTTCTGAGCTGCCCGTGCCGCTGCCGGACGGTGCAGCCGTGCTGCCACTCGAGGAGACCCTGTGACCACCCCTGTCGTTTCGATCGCCTACCACTCCGGCCACGGGCACACCGCCGTACTCGCCGAGGCCGTCCGCGCCGGTGCCGCCGAGGCGGGTGCCGAGGTGCACCTGATCAAGGTCGACGAGATCACCGACGCGCAGTGGGAGACGCTGGACCGCTCCGACGCGATCGTCTTCGGCTCGCCCACCTACATGGGCACCGCCTCCGGTGCCTTCCACGTGTTCGCCGAGGCGACCTCCAAGCGCTGGTTCGGCCAGGACTGGAAGGACAAGCTGGCCGCCGGCTTCACCAACTCCGGCTCCAAGAGCGGCGACAAGCTGCACACCCTGCAGTTCTTCCAGATCCTGGCCGCACAGCACGGGATGAACTGGATCAACCTGGGCCTGCACCCCGGCTGGAACAACAGCGCGGGTTCCGAGAACGACCTCAACCGCCTCGGCGTCTTCGCGGGCGCGGCCGCCCAGACCAATGTGGACGAGGGTCCTGACGCCGTGCACAAGTCCGACATCGCCACGGCCGAGCACCTGGGCCGCCGGGTGACGCAGACGGCCCGGACGTTCGCCCGGGGCAAGGGCGCCGTACCGGCTCGGTGACCGGTTCAGCGCGCGCCAGGCGTCCGTCGCCGACAGGGTGACGGCGCCGTACCGGTGGTGATCCGCCGGCTCGACCCACGTGGCAGGGTCGTCGAGGGCCGTGGGGAGGTCGGCGCGCGACGGGCTCGCCGTACTGGGCGCCCTTCCTGCCGTCGGGTGCGGTCCACCGCGCGAAGCGGTGGACCCGGACCCGGCCGGCGGGCCCGCGTCGGTCACCATGACCGCCGCAGTAGCCGAAGCTGCTCCTTCGCCCACAGCACGGATCAGCGGCCCGCGATCCCCGCCCCGGCGGCGAAGGCTGTGGACCGGTCGGCTGGATCACTTCTTCCGAATGCCGGTCCTCCGCTCCATGACCTCGCGGAACGCCTCGGCGAGCGTACGCAGTTGCTGCCGTCGTGCTCGCTCGGCCTTGCGCCTCGCTCGTCGGGCGTCGGCGATGCGCATCGACGTGCCGCCGACGCCGGCGGCGAGCCACAGTGAGGCGTGGACGAAGGCGTGTCGGTATACGTGGTGGACGCCGATGGCACAGGCGTCGAGAAGCAGCAGACGCCCGGACCACCGGCGCATCGCATCGGCGTTCCGCTCGAACCATCGCGTGGCGTCACGGTGCCCGGCCCCTCCGCCTCCCCCACCGGTCCTCCGGCGGCTGTCTCAGTACCCGAAGTCCTGTGTCCACCAGGGTCCGCCCGGGCCGAAGTGGACGCCCACGCCCAGGGTCCTGAAGTCGCAGTTCAGTATGTTGGCGCGATGGCCGGGGCTGTTCATCCAGGCCTCCATCACGGCCGCCGCGTCGGCCTGGCCGCGGGCTATGTTCTCGCCGCCGAGGTTGGTTATGCCCGCCGCCGCGGCCCGGTCCCACGGCGACTTGCCGTCCGGGTCGGTGTGATCGAAGAAGTCCCGCGCCGCCATGTCACCACTGAACGACTCGGCCAGCTTGCTCAGGGAGGAGTTCGCCGTCAGCGGGGTGCAGCCGACCTTCGCCCGCTCCTGGTTGACGAGCTTCAGCACCTGCGCCTCGGCGGCGTTCGCCGCCGGCACCGTGCCCGGCGCGCTGCTCGCCGTGGGCGCCTTGCTCGCCGTATGCGACGGGGTGGTCAGGGGCTTGCCGGCCGGTGTCGCCGTGGCAGGCTTCCCGGTCGCCTTCTTCGAGGGGGTGGTCGTGGGGGACGCCGAGGCCGACGGTGACGGCGACGGCGATGCCGACGAGGAGGCGGACCGGCTCGGCGACCGAGGGGTCGTGCCGGCCGGGCCGGCGCCTGTCGCGCCCCCGGGGCTGTCGGCGCTGCCCGAACTGCCGCCCTGCTCCGCGGCCGTGTTGCCCGGCGCGTTCGCCGCCTGCACCCGGTCCCCGCCGGTCGTGTGGCTGCCGCCGCCGAGCCGGTAGCTCTGCAGGCCCGGCACCACGCCGGCCGCCACTGCGGCCGTACCGAAGGC
This sequence comes from Streptomyces sp. NTD91, assembly GCF_059510455.1. NCBI lineage: Bacteria > Bacillati > Actinomycetota > Actinomycetes > Kitasatosporales > Streptomycetaceae > Streptomyces > Streptomyces sp. NTD91. The sequence continues at coordinate 159,593 of NZ_JCAJZW010000003.1, read as the reverse complement.
GACGGCCGCGGACACCCCGAGCAGGCCCGTGCGCACCGGCCGCGCGGTCTTCTTCCGGCGGCGGTGGCCGGGGGAACGGTTGCCCGCCGAGGCGAAGCCATCGCCTCCGGGACCGCCCCGGCCGCCGTCCTCGGCCGCGAACAGGTAAGCGTGCGCCCGCGCCGTCGCGTCGGCACGGTCCAGCGGCCGAAGACCCGTCGCCGGGGTGTGGGCCTCCGGGTTCAGATACGGGGCGATGCCGCGGGGAGTCCGGCTGTGCGCGTACGGCGCGAAGTTCCGTGCAGTGCGGTCACCCGCGTACGGGGCGAGGTACCAGGCGGCGCGGTCGTCCGCGTACGGCGCCAGGTCCCAGGGTTCCGGCTCGCTCGTGTACGGGTCCCGGGGCGCCCACGCATCCGCGTACGGCGCCGGGTTGTCCCAGGGCTCCGGTGCGCGGCGGACGATCTCACCCTCGTACACGTCCCGCGGCTCCACGCTTCCCCCGGGGGAGTGCTCCGTCCGGGGAACCCCCGTGGCGCGGCCCGTGGTGGCGCGGCCGGCGTCGGTGCGTCGGTGGCGTCCCATGTCCTTGCCCTCTTTCGCATCCTCGCGGGCGACCGGCGCCTGTGCGGCGAGTGACGCCGCTTGGCCGACCCGACTCACTCGAACGAGTGAGTTTCATATGAGATTCATCGGGTCGGGACGGTACCGCATGCCACCCACGGGGGGTGTGTCCCGAGCGACATCGGCCGGTTAGGTTGCACCCATGAGCGAAGATGTACGGCTGGTCGCCTGGGTGCGCGGACGCGTGCAAGGTGTGGGTTTCCGCTGGTTCACGCGGGCCAGGGCGCTGGAGATCGGCGGGCTGCGTGGTTTTGCTCTCAATTTGGCCGACGGCCGGGTCCAGGTGGTCGCGGAGGGTTCGCGCGAGGGCTGCGAGGGGCTGCTGGACTGGCTCCAGGGCGACGACACGCCCGGGCGCGTCGAGGGAGTCACCGAGATCTGGGACACACCCCGCGGCGGCTACGACGGCTTCGCCATCCGCTGAGCCGGTTTCCGTGAAGGCGCGCGACCGGCGCACGGGGGCTTGCCGGGGGCACGTGCGGGAAGCGGAAACGACCTGGTGGTTGCCAAGAACGGCCCGGCATGGCAGGCTCCGCTGGTACCAGCTGATCGTCACGCCCTGAGGCACCGGATGACATGCAGCGTCGCCGATTTCCCCGGCCGCGCGCCCGGTTTGCCCCCCAATACAGGGCGTGATCGTGTTGACCGTCAAACTTTTTGGTGAGACGCTGAAAGCCCCGCGCACCTTAGCTGTTTGGCATGGAGCAACACCAGATCCACACCTGGATGTGCCAAGCACCGCGGGTGCAATCCCTCACGACCCACACCGCATCGGTCGGTCACTCATTGTGGAGGACCATCCATCATGGCAAAGGCGCTTCTCGGTTACGTCGGCGGCTCCGACCCTCGACTCCTCGCCGAGATGCGACGGCTGCAGCAGCGTGTACAGGACCTGGAGTCCGAGCTCGTACGGATCCAGGCGGAGAACGAAGCGCTGTCGGCTGCCGCCTCTCAGGACAGGATCATGGAGAGCATCGACGCACACCAGGCGGAGCCTGCGCTCACCTGATCGCTGCATCAGCTCCACAACAGCAGTCGCAGTGATCGGGCTGCCGTATCAACCGCTCAGCCGATCCGACGGCCGCGATCCGGTCGTCGGAGTTGCAAGGGACGCTTCGGCGTCCCTTCTTTCTTTGCCACGCATCCTTTCACTGCCTTTAACGTACGGTGTGCCCTGCATGTTCAATGGCGAAACCGCGCGGTTGCGAGGGCTCATGGAGTGAGATAGCGGCTCCCGGTAGAGTCCAGCGGCGTGCACCTCAAGGCCCTGACCCTCCGCGGGTTCAAGTCGTTCGCCTCGGCGACCACGCTCCGGTTCGAACCGGGGATCACGTGTGTCGTCGGTCCGAACGGCTCGGGCAAGTCCAATGTCGTGGACGCGCTCAGCTGGGTCATGGGCGAACAGGGCGCCAAGTCGTTGCGCGGCGGCAAGATGGAGGACGTCATCTTCGCCGGCACCACCGGCCGCCCCCCGCTGGGCCGCGCCGAGGTGTCCCTGACCATCGACAACTCCGACGGCGCGCTGCCCATCGAGTACGCCGAGGTCACCATCACGCGGATCATGTTCCGCAACGGGGGCAGCGAATACCAGATCAACGGTGACACCTGCCGCCTCCTGGACATCCAGGAACTCCTCTCCGACTCCGGCATCGGCCGCGAGATGCACGTCATCGTCGGCCAGGGCCAGCTCGACTCCGTGCTGCACGCCGACCCCATGGGCCGCCGCGCCTTCGTCGAGGAGGCCGCGGGCGTCCTCAAGCACCGCAAGCGCAAGGAGAAGGCGCTGCGCAAGCTGGACGCGATGCAGGCCAACCTCGCGCGCGTGCAGGACCTCACCGACGAACTGCGCCGCCAGCTCAAGCCCCTGGGCCGCCAGGCGGCGGTCGCGCGCAGGGCCGCCGTCATCCAGGCGGACCTGCGTGACGCGCGCCTGCGCCTGCTCGCCGACGACCTGGTACGCCTGCGGGAGGCCCTCAAGGCCGAGATCGCCGACGAGGCCGCACTGAAGGAGCGCAAGGAGGCCGCCGAGCAGGAGCTGAAGAAGGCCCTGCACCGCGAGGCCCTCCTGGAGGACGAGGTACGGCAGCTCACGCCCCGCCTCCAGCGCGCCCAGCAGACCTGGTACGAGCTGTCCCAGCTGGCCGAGCGCGTCCGCGGCACCGTCTCGCTCGCGGACGCGCGCGTGAAGAGCGCCACCTCCGCGCCGGTGGACGAGCGCCGTGGCCGGGATCCCGAGGACCTGGAGCGCGAGGCCGCCCGCATCCGCGAACAGGAGGCCGAGCTGGAGGCGGCCCTGGAGGCGGCGCAGCGCGCCCTCGACGACACCGTCGCCCACCGGGCCGAACTGGAGCGGGAGCTGGCCGTCGAGGAACGCCGTCTGAAGGACGTCGCCCGCGCCATCGCCGACCGTCGCGAGGGCCTTGCCAGGCTGTCCGCGCAGGTCGACGCGGCCCGCTCCCGCGCGGCCTCCGCCCAGGCCGAGATCGACCGGCTGGCCGCGGCCCGCGACGAGGCCCAGGAGCGCGCCGCGCGCGCCCAGGAGGAGTACGAGACCCTGAAGGCGGAGGTCGACGGCCTCGACGCCGACGACGCGGACCTGGCGGAACGGCACGAGGCGACCAGGCGCCGGTTCGCCGAGGCGGACGCCGCCCTGAGCACCGCCCGCGAGGCCCTCACCACGGCCGAACGCACCCGCGCCGCGACCCAGGCCCGCCACGAGGCACTGGCCCTCGGCCTGCGCCGCAAGGACGGCACGGGCATACTCCTCGGCGCCCGCGAGCGCCTCACCGGAATCCTGGGCCCGGCGGCGGAACTGGTGACGGTCACCCCGGGTTACGAGGTCCCCGTGGCGGCGGCTTTCGGCGCGGCGGCGGACGCGATCGCGGTCTCCGGCCCGGCAGCGGCGGCCGAAGCGCTGCGCATGCTCCGCAAGCAGGACGGAGGAAGAGCGGCCCTCTTGCTGGCGGGGGCACCGGAGGCGCCCGGAGGGGGCGCGGGGCAGCATCGACATGCGGCTCCGCCGCAGCGGCCGACCAGCCACGACGTACCCGCAGCCGCCGAGCAGACCCTCGCCGCGCCTCCCGGCACGCGCTTCGCCGCCGATCTGATGCGTGGCCCCGCCGACCTCATGCCCGCCGTCCGTCGCCTCCTGCGAGGAATCGTGGTCGTCGGCACCCTCGAGGACGCCGAAGACCTCGTCGGCGCGCACCCGGAACTCACCGCCGTCACCGCCGACGGCGACCTCCTCGGCGCCCACTTCGCCCACGGCGGCTCCGCCGGCGCCCCCAGCCTGCTGGAGGTGCAGGCCTCCGTCGACGAGGCCGCGGCCGAGCTGGCCGAGCTGGCGGTGCGCTGCGACGACCTGGCCGCCGAGCAGCGGGCGGCGGCCGAACGGCGTGCCGAGGCCGCCACCCTCGTGGAAGAGCTGGCGGAGCGGCGCCGGGCCGCCGACCGGGAGAAGTCCGCCGTGGCCCAGCAGCTCGGCCGGCTCGCCGGTCAGGCGCGCGGTGCCGCCGGGGAGGCCGAGCGGTCGGCCGCGGCCGCTGCGCGCGCCCAGGAGGCGCTGGACAAGGCCGTGCAGGAGGCCGAGGAGCTGGCCGAGCGGCTGGCCGTCGCCGAGGAGATGCCGGCCGAGGAGGAACCGGACACCTCCGTGCGCGACCGGCTCGCCGCCGACGGCGCCAACGCCCGGCAGACCGAGATGGAGGCCAGGCTCCAGGTCCGTACGCACGAGGAGCGGGTGAAGGGGCTCGCCGGACGGGCCGACGCGCTGGACCGGGCCGCCCGTGCGGAACGTGAGGCACGCGTGCGTGCCGAGCAGCGCCGTGCGCGGCTGCGGCACGAGGCGGCCGTCGCGGAGGCCGTCGCCTCGGGCGCCCGGCAGCTGCTCGCGCACATCGAGGTCTCCCTCGCCCGCGCCGAGCGGGAGCGCACCGCCGCCGAGGCCGCGAAGGCGCGCCGGGAACAGGAGCTGGCCGCCGCACGCGCCCAGGGCCGCGACCTCAAGGCCGAGCTGGACAAGCTCACCGACTCCGTCCACCGCGGTGAGGTGCTCGGCGCCGAGAAACGGCTGCGCATGGAGCAGCTGGAGAGCAGGGCGCTGGAGGAGCTGGGGGTCGAGCCGGAGGGGCTGGTGGCCGAGTACGGCCCGCACCAGCCCGTGCCGCCCTCGCCCCCCGCGGACGGCGAGGTCCTGCCGGAGGACCCGGACGACCCGCGCAACCAGCCGCGCCCCTTCGTACGGGCCGAGCAGGAGAAGCGGCTCAAGGCCGCCGAGCGGGCGTACCAGCAGCTCGGCAAGGTCAACCCGCTGGCGCTGGAGGAGTTCGCGGCGCTGGAGGAGCGGCACAAGTTCCTCAGCGAGCAGCTGGAGGACCTGAAGAAGACCCGCGCCGACCTGCTGCAGGTGGTGAAGGAGGTCGACGAGCGGGTCGAGCAGGTCTTCACCGAGGCCTACCGGGACACCGCCCGCGAGTTCGAGGGCGTCTTCAGCCGTCTTTTCCCGGGCGGCGAGGGCCGGCTCGTGCTCACCGACCCGGACAACATGCTCACCACCGGTGTGGACGTCGAGGCGCGCCCGCCCGGCAAGAAGGTCAAGCGGCTCAGCCTCCTTTCCGGCGGCGAGCGCTCGCTGACCGCCGTCGCGCTGCTGGTGTCGATCTTCAAGGCCCGGCCGAGCCCGTTCTACGTCATGGACGAGGTCGAGGCGGCCCTGGACGACACCAACCTCCAGCGGCTGATCCGGATCATGCAGGAGCTGCAGGAGACCTCGCAGCTGATCGTGATCACGCACCAGAAGCGCACGATGGAGGTCGCCGACGCGCTCTACGGCGTCTCCATGCAGGGTGACGGCGTGTCAAAGGTCATCTCACAGCGCCTTCGTTAGCGCGGAGCCAAAGATCAACTTCACTCTATGTTCAAGAAGTGAACGCGTTGCGGCCTCAGGCCTTCCCCACTTCTGTCGAAAAACTCACAGCAGTCGACCTATTGACTTCGAAACTTGAAGACATAGTCTCTGCAACGTTGCTTTTACCTTCAGGACTCGCCTGTAACAGGTCCCACCTGTAAGGGCTCGCCCCCCACGCGGCAGCGCTGCCGCGGCCCGAGGAGATACACGTGACCAGCACTACGCAGGCACCTCAGTCAGGAGTCAGGACGGCTCATCCCGAGCATCTCGGGCACGTCATCTTCATCGCGGCGGCCGCCGCCATGGGCGGCTTCCTCTTCGGTTACGACAGCTCCGTCATCAACGGCGCGGTCGAGGCCATCCGTGACCGCTACGACGTCGGCTCCGCGGCCCTCGCCCAGGTCATCGCGATCGCCCTGATCGGCTGTGCCGTCGGCGCCGCGACCGCCGGCCGCATAGCCGACCGGATCGGCCGCATCCGCTGCATGCAGATCGCCGCCGTCCTCTTCACGATCAGCGCCGTCGGCTCCGCGCTGCCCTTCGCCCTGTGGGACCTCGCCCTGTGGCGCATCGTCGGCGGCTTCGCCATCGGCATGGCCTCCGTCATCGGCCCCGCCTACATCGCCGAGGTCGCCCCGCCCGCCTACCGCGGCCGGCTCGGTTCCTTCCAGCAGGCGGCGATCGTCGTCGGCATCGCCATCTCCCAGCTCGTCAACTGGGGCCTGCTCAACGCGGCCGGCGGCAACCAGCGCGGCCACCTGATGGGCCTGGAGGCCTGGCAGGTCATGCTCGGCGTGATGGTCGTCCCGGCCGTTCTGTACGGCCTGCTCTCCTTCGCGATCCCCGAGTCCCCGCGCTTCTTGATCTCGGTCGGCAAGCACGACCGCGCCCGCGAGATCCTCGCCGAGGTCGAGGGCGAGAACACCGATCTGAACGGCCGTGTCGCCGAGATCGAGCTGGCGATGAAGAGCGAGCGCCGGTCCACCTTCAAGGACCTGCTCGGCGGCGGCTTCTTCTTCAAGCCGATCGTCTGGGTCGGTATCGGCCTGTCGGTCTTCCAGCAGTTCGTCGGCATCAACGTCGCGTTCTACTACTCCTCGACGCTGTGGCAGTCGGTCGGTGTCGACCCGACGGACTCGTTCTTCTACTCCTTCACGACGTCGATCATCAACATCGTCGGCACCGTGATCGCGATGATCTTCGTGGACCGCGTCGGCCGCAAGCCGCTCGCGCTCATCGGCTCGATCGGCATGGCCGTCGGCCTCGCCCTGGAGGCCTGGGCGTTCTCGTCCCACCTGGTCGACGGCAGGCTCCCCGCCACCCAGGGCTGGGTCGCGCTGATCGCCGCCCACCTGTTCGTCCTCTTCTTCGCCCTCTCCTGGGGCGTGGTGGTCTGGGTCATGCTCGGCGAGATGTTCCCGAACAAGATCCGCGCCGCCGCCCTGGGCGTGGCAGCCGCAGCGCAGTGGATCGCCAACTGGGCCATCACCGCGAGTTTCCCGTCCCTGGCCGACTGGAACCTCTCCGGCACCTACGTGATCTACACCGTCTTCGCCGCGCTCTCCATCCCGTTCGTCCTGAAGTTCGTCAAGGAGACGAAGGGCAAGTCCCTGGAGGAGATGGGCTGACCGGCCCCGCGAACCCGAGGAGAAGGGCCAAGTCCCCGCTGCCCCTCTCCTCGCGCCCTCCGCCGCCCCCGCTCCGGCCACTGCCCGGACCGGGGGCGGCGGTGTCGTGCGGTCCCCCGCCCCGTCGCACCCCGTTGTCGGTGCCGCCCGCCCCAGTGATCCGACACGTTCGACGAGCCTCACGACATCGACCCGGCGTCGCCGCACCACGCGATCCAGCGGCTCGGCCGCACCCTCATCGCGAGGCACGGTCCTCCAGCTCCGGCAGCACCCGTTCCGCGAAGAGCCCGAGGCTGCGCCAGCCCTCCTCCACCGGCATCCCACCGACCAGCGGATGCAGGACGAGACTGCCGCCGCGCAGCGCCACGCATTCCTGAGGCGTGAGGATCCGGTACACGCCCTCCGCACGCAGCTCCGCCACCGTCGTGGCCGCCGACCGCACGGCCGAGCGGACCCCGCCCGACTGCCAGGAGGCGTAGGTACGGGCCTCGTGCAGGAGGTGCTCGCCGTAGAGGGCCCAGGCCCGGTCCGGGTCCTCGGCGATGTGCAGCAGGGGCGTCTCGGCCGCGGGCATCATCACCCAGCCCTCGGTGCCGTACTCGGCCAGCCGCTCCTTGTAGTAGGCCTCCAGTTCCGGGAGGTACGCGCTCGGGAAGAACGGCAGACCCAGGCGGGCGGCCCGCCGGGCTGCGGCCTCGGAGGAGCCGCCGACCAGGAGGAGGGGGTGCGGATCGGTGTACGGGCGCGGGGTGAGCCGTACCGTACGGCCCCGGTACGCGAACGCCTCGCCGGACCACGCCTTCAGCAGGGTCTCCAGCAGTTCGTCCTGGAGCCGGCCCCGGCGTCTCCAGTCGACGCCGAACAGGGCGTACTCCTCGGGGCGGTAGCCGATCCCGGCCACCGTCACCAGGCGGCCGCCGCTCAGCAGGTCCAGGACGGCGATCTCCTCCGCCAGCCGCAGCGGGTCGTGCAGCGGGCCGATCACCGCCGACACCGTGACGGCGATGTTCCGGGTGGCCCCGAAGACCGCGCCCGCGAAGGCGAAGGGCGACGGCAGCCAGTTGTCCCCGGCGCCGTGGTGCTCCTCGGTCTGCACGGTGCCGATCCCGTGCTCGTCCGCGTACGCGGCCATCTCCAGGGCGGCCCGGTACCGGGCGGAGAGCTCGGCGGGGCCGGCGCCTGGAGCGACGAGGTTGAAACGGACGACCGTGACGGGCATGGGAAGTCCCCCTCCGGTGCGATGCGGTGGAGGGGAACGTTATCTGACGCTTCGTCAGATGACCAGGTCGGGACGCGCCGGACGAAGCCGTACCTGCGGCCCGTCAGGCGTTGACGGTCGCGCGCTCCTCGGCCGGTGCCGCCTCGGCGGCCTCCGTCCGCTTCGCCACCGGCTTCGGCAGGACCAGGTACAGCACGCCCGAGATCACGATCGTGGCCACCCAGCCGAGGCCGTACTCGCCGATGACGTTGTTCTTCACCAGCGGGCCGGTGAACCAGTCCGAGGTCGTGAACATCAGGCCCGAGACCAGGCCGATCACCCAGGAGGCCACGGCCGCGGGGGAGAAGCCGCCCTTGTACCAGTAGGCGCTGGTGCGGCTGGTGTCGGCCATCGCCGCGCCGTCGTACTCGGTGCGGCGCAGCATGTCCGCGCCGAAGACGCCGACCCACGCGGAGAAGGCCACCGCCAGCAGCGACAGGAAGGCGATGAACGAGCCCATGAAGCTCGTCGCCACCAGCATCAGCACCCCGCCGAACGCCAGCGAGATGACGGCGTTCACCGAGACCGCCCAGTGCCGCGGCACCTTGAAGCCCAGCGTCTGCGCCGTGAAGCCCGCCGAGTACATCGACATCGAGTTGATCAGCAACATGCCGATCAGCGCGATGAACAGGTACGGCACCGCAATCCAGGTCGGCAGGATCTCGGCGAGGAAGGACACCGGGTCGGTGGCCTTGGCCAGGTCCGGCGTGGACACGGCCATCACCGCGCCCATCAGCACCATGGGGAGCACGACGACACCGGCGCCGCCCACCGCCGTGCCGACGATCGCCCTCGAGGACGCCGTACGGGGCAGGTAGCGGGTGAAGTCCGGAGCGGACGGGATCCAACTGACACCGCCGGCCGCGATCATGCCGACACCGGTGATCACCGCCGCCGTCGAGCCGGCGCCGTGGTGCACCACCTCCGACCAGTCGGTGTTGGCCACCAGGTAGGCCAGGACCAGCACAGAGAACAGACCGAAGAGACAGGTCGCGTACTTGTTGCACCTCTGCACGGCGTTGATGCCGAGCCCGGAGATCGCGAAGGTCGCGACCACGAACGCCAGCAGCATCACCAGGTCGAGCACGCTGTCGGCCTTCAGACCGAACGCGATGTCCAGGATGGTGAGCATCGCGTAGGCGCCGGTGACCGCGTTGATCGTCTCCCAGCCCCAGCGCGCGACCCAGATCAGCGAACCGGGCAGCAGATTGCCGCGCTGGCCGAAGACCGCGCGCGAGAGCGCCATGCCGGGTGCGCCGCCGCGCTTGCCCGCGATCCCGATCAGACCGACCAGGCCGTAGGACACGGCCGGCGCGGCCACCGCGACGGCGAGCGCCTGCCAGATGTCCAGGTGGTACGCCACGACCAGGCTCGCGCCCATCGTCAGCAGCAACACGCTGATGTTGGCGCCCACCCAGGTGGGGAACAGCTCACGGGTCTTCGCGGTGCGTTCGCGATCAGGGACCTGTTCGATGCCTCGGGTCTCGAGAGCACCTTCTGTCTCGACGGTTTTGCTCATCAAAAAGGGGGCCAGACGTGGGGGGACAGGGGGCGGTCGGGACTCTACGCGCGTGGACGGAGCTGTCACCATCGTACTTTGCTTCGAGTTGTTGCGTTAAGTGGCGTTTGTCTCTCGGGGCAAGCCACAAACCCGTTCCCGCCCTGCCCCATGGCTGATACTGGACGCGTTATGGAAACCGTCATCCTTGCTGTAGTCATCGCCGTGCTCGTGATCGCGGCGCTCGGTGGGCTGGTGGTGGGCACCCGGCGCAAGAAGCCGCTGCCTCCGCCGCCCCCGAAGGCGCCCGACATCACCGCGCCCCCGGCCGAGCCGCACGTCGGCGAAGAGGCCGAGACGCCGCGTGAAGAACCGCGCCGGACCATCGAGGAGGTGGACCTCCCCGGTGGCCCCGCACCGGTCGTCGTGGAGGAGCCTCCGTCCGTCGAGGCTCCCGCGATCGAGATCCCGGAGCCCACCGCCGGCCGGCTGGTCCGGCTGCGCACCCGTCTGTCCCGCTCCCAGACCGCTCTCGGCAAGGGCCTGCTCACGCTGCTCTCGCGCGAGCACCTGGACGACGAGACCTGGGAGGAGATCGAGGACACGCTGCTCACCGCCGACGTCGGCGTGCAGCCCACCCAGGAACTGGTCGAGGGCCTGCGCGAGCGGGTGAAGGTGCTCGGCACCCGCACCCCCGAGGAGCTGCGCGGCCTGCTGCGCGAGGAGCTGCTCAAGCTGGTCGGCACCGAGGTCGACCGCACGGTCAGGACCGAGCCCGCGGACCGCAGGCCCGGCATCGTGATGGTCGTCGGCGTCAACGGCACCGGCAAGACCACCACCACCGGCAAGCTCGCGCGCGTACTCGTCGCCGACGGCCGTACGGTCGTGCTCGGCGCCGCCGACACCTTCCGCGCCGCCGCCGCCGACCAGCTGCAGACCTGGGGTGAGCGGGTCGGCGCCTACACCGTGCGCGGCCCGGAGGGCGGCGACCCGGCCTCCGTCGCCTTCGACGCGGTGAAGGAAGGCAAGGAGATGGGGGTCGACGTGGTCCTCATCGACACCGCCGGCCGCCTGCACACCAAGACCGGCCTCATGGACGAGCTGGGCAAGGTCAAGCGGGTCGTGGAGAAGCACGCGCCACTCGACGAGGTGCTGCTCGTGCTGGATGCCACCACCGGCCAGAACGGCCTGGTGCAGGCGCGCGTCTTCGCGGAGGTCGTGGACATCACCGGCATCGTGCTGACCAAGCTGGACGGCACGGCCAAGGGCGGCATCGTCGTCGCGGTCCAGCGCGAGCTGGGAGTGCCGGTCAAGCTCGTCGGGCTCGGCGAGGGCGCGGACGACCTGGCCCCGTTCGAGCCGGAGGCGTTCGTGGACGCCCTTATCGGTGACTGAGCAGTCGGCAGACCTGCGAACCGCTGTCAGGAAGCGCCCGCCCCAAGGTGCAGTTGGGTCGGGCGCTTCGCCCTTGTGCGCCTGAACCGGCGCCGCTCTCGCGGATGTGGGTGCTCGCCGTAGTGCTGGCTCGAACGGTTGCGCTGCCAGGGCGATGGACTGCTCGATGCGTGCTGTGCCCGGGGCCCGGCCACTACGTGCGGGCCCGCGACCGGTGCGCCACATACGCCAGCGTGCCCAGCAGCAGTCGGGCCGCCGGCGGGTGGGTCGCGCAGTCCAGCGCGGGCGGGCGCAGCCAGCGCACCGGGCCCAGGCCGCCCCGGTCGGAGGGCGGCGCGGTGATGTGCGTACCGGGGCCGAGGCCGCGCAGGTCCAGGGCCGAGGGGTCGTCCCAGCCCATGCGGTAGAGCAGCCGGGGCAGCTCCGCGGCGGCGCCGGGGGCGACGAGGAAGTGGGCGCGGCGGTCCGGGGTCGCGGTCACCGGGCCGAGGGGGAGTCCCATCCGCTCCAGGCGGACCAGGGCCCGGCGGCCGGCTGCCTCGGAGACCTCGATGACGTCGAACGCCCGGCCCACCGGCAGCATCACCGCGGCGCCCGGGAACTCCGCCCAGGCCCTGCCCACCTCGTCGAGGGTGGCCCCGGCCGGCACCGGTGGCGCGAAGTCCAGGGGGTGCGCGCCGGGCGCAGTGCAGTCCGCGCGTCCGCACGAGCACGCGCCCGCCGCGGCCCGCGCCCCCGGCACCACGTCCCAGCCCCACAGCCCGGTGAACTCGGCGACGGCAGTGCACTCCGACGAACGGCCGCGCCGACGCGTGCCGGAACGAATCTCGCGAATGCCGCCGATCGTGAAGCCCATGCCCCCTCCAACGGGTCCGGCGCGCCGGTGGTTACGACGCGGAACGAGACGGAAGCGGAACGTAACGCTACGGCTCCGCCTTCCCTCGTCGACGCGAACGTAAGGCGGCGCCTTGAGGTGTGACGGGTGGCACGCCGAGGTGTTCGCGCCCCCATGCGCACCACTCCGCCCACTTCCGGCCGTCCTATGTCAAGTGAATCGCGTGCGGACCGCAGTGGGTTCATTCGAAGGGGTGGCGAATGGTGGCGTTTCTGGGATCCCCGTGGCTGGGCGGGTGATCGTGGGATTACTGTGAGTGTGCGAGTCGGGTCGGCATATGCGTCCATGGGTATGCCGGAGGCGAGTCGTCAGCTCGTTCGAAGGGTGAGAACCGGCGGACAAGAGGCCGTATTTACCGGCATTCTGATAGGGCTTGGCGCACTCGACGACAAGTGGTCTCAGGGATGGGGGCGTTCCAGTGGGCGGCAACGGCGGAAGCGCGACGAACGCTGACAAGCGCCCCAACGAGCTGCTCGGGTCGTGGTTCGTGCGCAGCGGCTGGTCCAAGGGCGAGCTGGCTCGCCAAGTGAACCGCCGGGCCCGCCAGTTGGGCGCCAACCACATCTCCACCGACACGTCGCGCGTGCGCCGCTGGTTGGACGGGGAGAATCCGCGCGAGCCGATCCCGCGCCTCCTCTCGGAGCTGTTCTCCGAGCGCTTCGGCTGTGTGGTCTCCATCGAGGACCTCGGTCTGCGCGCCGCCCGCCCGACTCCCTCCGCGTCCGGGGTCGACCTGCCCTGGACGGCCCCGCAGACCGTCGCCCTGCTCGGCGAGTTCTCGCGCAGTGACCTGATGCTGGCCCGGCGCGGCTTCCTCGGCACCTCGCTGGCCCTGTCCGCCGGCCCGTCCCTCATCGAGCCGATGCAGCGCTGGCTCGTGCCGAGTCCCACCTCCCCGGTCCCCGCAGGGCCCGAGCCCGTCCTCGATGCGCGCAGGCCCGGCCGGCTGTCCAAGCCCGAGCTGGACCTGCTGGAGTCCACCACGCGGATGTTCCGCCAGTGGGACGCCCAGTGCGGCGGTGGTCTGCGCCGCAAGGCCGTCGTCGGCCAGCTGCACGAGGTCACCGACCTGCTCCAGGAGCCGCAGCCGGAGGCCACCACCCGCAGACTCTTCAAGGTCGCGGCCGAACTCGCCGAACTGGCGGGCTGGATGAGCTACGACGTCGGACTCCAGCCCACCGCGCAGAAGTACTTCGTCCTCGCCCTGCACGCGGCCAAGGAGGCCGGCGACAGGCCCCTGGGCTCGTACATCCTCTCCAGCATGAGCCGCCAGATGATCCATCTCGGCCGGCCCGACGACGCCCTTGAGCTGATCCACCTCGCCCAGTACGGCAGCCGGGACTGCGCCGGCCCGCGCACCCAGTCCATGCTGTATGCGATGGAGGCCCGCGCCTACGCCAACATGGGCCAGCCGGGCAAGACCAAACGCGCGGTCCGTATGGCCGAGGACACCTTCGCCGAGGCCGACGAGTGGGACGAGCCGGACCCCGACTGGATCCGCTTCTTCTCCGAGGCCGAGCTCCACGGCGAGAACTCCCACTCCTTCCGCGACCTCGCCTACGTCGCCGGCCGCAGCCCGACCTACGCCTCGCTCGCCGAGCCACTCATGCAGAAGGCGGTGGAGCTGTTCGCCGAGGACAGCGAGCACCAGCGGTCGTACGCGCTGAACCTGATCGGCATGGCCACCGTGCACCTGCTGAGGCGCGAGCCCGAGCAGAGCACGGCCTATGCCTCGCAGGCCATGGACATCGCCAGGAAGGTCCGCTCCGAGCGTGTGAACACTCGTATTCGAAAGACGGTCGACACGGCCGTACGGGACTACGGCGGTCTCGCGGCCGTGGTCGACCTCACCGAGCGGCTCACCGCCGATCTGCCGGAGGCCGCCGAAGCGGTCTGACACCCGGCTCCCCCGCCCCGGCCGCGGCCGGTCCTCCCGAACTGCCCGACTCGGCTCCCCCACGCCAGGTCATCGGAGAGGCCGCCGCGGCCGGCCTGTGTGTCCGGCGGGATCTCCGGAGCAGGTTGCGTCACGATAACGATCGGCACGGCCGGGATCCGGCAGTTCATGGACGCGTAACACGCCCGGCGCCTTCGTCACCCCGGTGAAACAACGAGGGGCCTCGACCGAAACCGCGCTGCGTCAATCTCGTGGCGCATAACCGGCCCACCCCACGACCCGCCGGACCGCTCAGGCACCGCCCGCACGGGGCCGTACCAACCGACGAGGAGACGCCGATGGCACCAGCCATCACGCTTGCCGCGGAGGCACCCAAGCTGTCGTCCGCGAACACAGGCTTCATGCTCATTGCTTCCGCCCTGGTGCTGATCATGACGCCGGGTCTCGCCTTCTTCTACGGAGGCATGGTCCGCGTCAAGAGCACCCTGAACATGCTGATGATGAGCTTCATCAGCATGGGCATCGTCACCATCCTCTGGGTGCTCTACGGCTTCTCCCTCGCCTTCGGCACGCACAACAGCCTCATCGGCTGGGACTCCGACTGGTTCGGCCTGCGCAAGATCGGCCTGACCGAGCTGTGGCCCGGCTACACCATCCCGATCTTCGTGTTCATGGTCTTCCAGATGATGTTCGCGATCATCACGCCGGCCCTGATAAGCGGCGCCCTCGCGGACCGCGTGAAGTTCTCCGCCTGGGCGCTGTTCATCGCCCTGTGGCTCACGATCGTCTACGTCCCGGTCGCCCACTGGGTCTGGGGCGCCGACGGCTGGGCCTACAAGCTCGGCGTGATCGACTTCGCGGGTGGTACGGCGGTCCACATCAACGCGGGTGCCGGGGCCCTCGGTGTCATCCTCGTCATCGGCAAGCGCGTCGGCTTCAAGAAGGACCCGATGCGCCCGCACAGCCTTCCGCTGGTCATGCTCGGCGCGGGCCTGCTGTGGTTCGGCTGGTTCGGCTTCAACGCGGGCTCCTGGCTCGGCAACGACGACGGCGTCGGCGCGCTGATGTTCGTCAACACACAGGTCGCCACGGCGGCCGCGATGCTGGCCTGGCTCGCCTACGAGAAGATCCGGCACGGCGCGTTCACCACGCTGGGTGCCGCCTCCGGCGCGGTCGCCGGTCTGGTCGCGATCACCCCGTCCGGCGGCGCGGTCTCCCCGCTCGGCGCGATCGCCGTCGGCGCCATCGCCGGTGTCGCCTGCGCCGCGGCCGTGGGCCTGAAGTTCAGGTTCGGCTACGACGACTCCCTCGACGTCGTCGGCGTCCACATGGTCGGCGGCATCATCGGCTCCCTGTTGATCGGCTTCTTCGCCACCGGAAAGGGCCAGTCCACCGCGACCGGCGTCTTCTACGGCGACCACTCCTTCACCCAGCTGTGGAAGCAGTGCGCCGGTGTCGGCGCGGTCCTCGCCTACTCCCTGGTCGTCTCCGCGGTCCTCGCCTTCCTGCTGGACAAGACGATCGGCATGCGGGTCACCGAGGACGAGGAGGTCTCCGGCATCGACCAGGCCGAGCACGCCGAGACCGCCTACGACTTCAGCGGCGCCGGCGGCGGTGTCCTCGGCTCCGCCGCCCACGCCCCGGCCCTGGCCGCCACGCAGACCAAGAAGGTGGACGCATGAAGCTCATCACCGCCGTCGTGAAGCCGCACCGGCTGGACGAGATCAAGGAGGCCCTGCAGGCCTTCGGCGTCCACGGCCTGACGGTCACCGAGGCCAGCGGTTACGGTCGTCAGCGGGGCCACACCGAGGTCTACCGCGGTGCCGAGTACACCGTCGACCTGGTCCCCAAGATCCGCATCGAGGTGCTGGCCGAGGACGACGACGCCGAGCAGCTGATCGAGGTCGTCGTCAAGGCCGCCCGCACCGGCAAGATCGGTGACGGCAAGGTCTGGTCCCTGCCGGTCGAGACGGCCGTACGGGTCCGCACCGGCGAGCGCGGCCCGGACGCGCTCTGACCACCACTGTGAGAACGGGAGTCGCTGGGTGACGGGAGCGGACGTGCGCACGGATGCAGAGGGCTCGGGACCCAGCGGCTACGCGGCGGCCCGGCTGCGCCTCCTCACCGAGGGGGCGCGGTCCGGGCCGCCGCGCCGTGCCGCCCTCGCCGAACTGACCGACGACTGGCTCTCCGGACTGTTCACGGCGGCGGCCGCGGGACGCGCGGGCGTCTCCCTCGTCGCCGTCGGCGGATACGGCCGTGGAGAGCTGTCCCCGCGCAGTGACCTCGACCTCCTGCTGCTGCACGACGACTCCGATCCCGGCGCGGTCGCCGCCCTCGCCGACCGTCTCTGGTACCCCGTCTGGGACCTCGGCCTCGCCCTCGACCACTCCGTGCGCACCCCGGCCGAGGCACGCAAGACCGCCGGGGACGATCTGAAGGTCCACCTCGGTCTCCTGGACGCCCGCCATCTCGCCGGCGACCTCGGGCTCACCGCCGGACTGCGCACGGCCGTCCTCGCCGACTGGCGCAACCAGGCCCCCAAACGCCTGCCCGAACTCCAGGAACTGTGCGCCGAGCGTGCCGAGCGCCAGGGCGAGCTGCGGTACCTGCTGGAACCCGACCTCAAGGAGGCGCGCGGCGGCCTGAGGGACGCCACCGCCCTGCGCGCCGTCGCCGCCTCCTGGCTCGCCGACGCCCCGCGCGAGGGCCTCGCTGACGCGCGCCGGCGCCTGCTCGACGTACGGGACGCGCTGCACCTGGTGACGGGCCGTGCCACCGACCGGCTCGCGCTCCAGGAACAGGACCAGGTGGCGGCCGAGCTGGGACTGTTGGACGCGGACACGCTGCTGCGGCAGGTGTACGAGGCGGCGGGGATCGTGTCGTACGCCAGCGACGTCACCTGGCGCGAGGTGGGGCGCGTGTTGCGGTCGCGCGCCGTGCGTCCACGCCTGCGCGCCATGCTGGGCGGCGGCAAGCCCGCCGCGGAGCGGTCGCCGCTGGCCGAGGGCGTGGTGGAGCAGGACGGCGAGGTGGTGCTCGCCCGCACCGCGCGCCCCGAACGCGACCCTGTGCTCCCGCTGCGCGCCGCGGCCGCCGCCGCGCAGGCCGGCCTTCCGCTCTCCCTGCATGCCGTACGGCGCATGGCCGCCACCGCGCGCCCTCTGCCCACGCCCTGGCCCGCGGAGGCCCGCGAGCAACTGGTCACCCTGCTCGGCTCCGGCCGGCCGACCGTGGAGGTCTGGGAGGCGCTGGAGGCCGAAGGCCTGATCAGCCGCATGCTGCCGGACTGGGAGCGGGTCCGTTGCCGCCCGCAGCGCAACGCCGTCCACATCTGGACGGTGGACCGGCACCTGATCGAGACGGCCGTCCGCGCCTCGGAACTGACCCGCCGTGTCAGCCGCCCCGACCTGCTCCTCGTCGCCGCCCTGCTGCACGACATCGGCAAGGGCTGGCCCGGCGACCACTCCGTGGCCGGCGAGATCATCGCCAAGGACGTCGCCGCCCGGATCGGCTTCGACCGCGCGGACGTGACCGTGCTCTCCCTGCTGGTCCGCCACCACCTGCTGCTCGTCGAGACGGCCACCCGGCGCGACCTGGACGACCCCGCCACCGTCCGTTCGGTCGCGGAGGCCGTCGGCGCACAGAGCACCCTGGAGCTGCTGCACGCCCTCACCGAGGCCGACGCCCTCGCCACCGGACCCGCGGCGTGGTCCTCCTGGCGCGGCTCCCTCGTCGCCGATCTGGTGCGGCGTGCCTCCGCCGTGCTCGCGGGCGACGCCCCCGACGAGCCGGAACCCGCCGCGCCCACCGCCGAGCAGGAGCGGCTCGCGATCGAGGCGTTCCGCACCGGCGGCCCGGTCCTCGCGCTGCGCGCCCAGACGGAACCGGCCACCGAGGCCGAGCCGTCCGGCGAGCCCCTCGGCGTGGAACTGCTCATCGCCGTACCCGACCAGCCCGCCGTCCTTCCCGCCGTCGCCGGTGTCCTGGCCGTCCACCGCCTCACCGTCCGTACGGCGGAACTCCGCGCCCTGCGCCTGCCCCACGACGTCGACGACGGCTCGGTGCTGCTGCTGAACTGGCGGGTGGCCGCCGAGTACGGTTCCCTGCCGCAGGCCACCCGGCTGCGCGCCGACCTCGTCCGCGCCCTGGAGGGCACCCTGGACATCGCCGGACGGCTCGCCGAACGGGACGCGGCCTATCCGAGGCGCCGCGGCTGGATCGCCCCGCCGCCCCGGGTGACGGTGGCCCCGGCCGCCTCCCACCACGCCACGGTGATCGAGGTCCGCGCCCAGGACGCTCCCGGGCTGCTGCACCGGATCGGAATGGCACTGGAGAAGGCGGGAGTGCGGGTGCGGAGCATGCACGTCTCGACGCTGGGCGCCAACGCGGTGGACGCGTTCTACGTCACGACCGGCGCGGGCCAGCCACTGCCACGCGAGGACGCGGGCTCACTCGCGCGCGTGCTGGAGGAGACGCTGCGAGGGTGACCCGGGGCGCTCTCGCGCCTCCGGGCTGCACGCACCGGCTCCCGGGCGTCCACTGGAGGCGGACGCGGACTGTAGGCATCGCCTCCCGGCGGGCTCACGGCCAGTTGCGGGCCTCGGGCACAGCGTCTCCGCGGGGCGGGTGCGGATCGCAGGGATCGTGGCCCGGAACGTCCTCGGGCGGGCGTGGTGGCGTCGCGCCTCGGGTGCCCCCCGGCCGGCGGTGCGGACGGCGGCGTCTCGCCTCCGGGGCCGCCCAGCGGGCTGCGGGGGCGGACCTCGGCTCGGTGCTCACGTGTTCACCGGGCGTGCGCGGATCGTGGCGATCGCGTCGCCGTGTGCCCCACGGACAGGCGTGGAACCCCTGCGTCCCGCCCTCGCGCGCTCGCCGGTCGAGCGGGCGCGGACGATTTGCTTGCGCGGCCAGATACCCTGGAGGGCAGCCCAGACCGACCCCGACCTCGAGGACCGACGCCACCGTGTTCGATACCCTCTCCGACCGCCTCAGCGCGACTTTCAAAAATCTCCGCGGCAAGGGGCGCCTCAGCGAGGCGGACATCGACGCCACGGCACGCGAGATCCGCATCGCGCTCCTCGAAGCGGACGTGGCCCTGCCGGTCGTCCGCGCGTTCATCAAGAACGTCAAGGAGCGTGCGCTCGGCGCCGAGGTCTCCAAAGCGCTGAACCCGGCCCAGCAGGTCCTGAAGATCGTCAACGACGAGCTCGTCACCATCCTCGGCGGCGAGACCCGGCGTCTGCGCTTCGCCAAGCAGCCGCCGACCGTGATCATGCTGGCGGGTCTGCAGGGTGCCGGTAAGACCACCCTCGCCGGCAAGCTCGGCAAGTGGCTCAAGGAGCAGGGCCATTCCCCGCTGCTGGTCGCCTGTGACCTCCAGCGCCCGAACGCCGTCAACCAGCTGAGCGTCGTCGCCGAACGCGCCGGCGTCGCGGTGTACGCCCCGGAGCCGGGCAACGGCGTCGGCGACCCGGTGAAGGTCGCCAAGGACTCCATCGACTTCGCGAAGTCCAAGGTGCACGACATCGTGATCGTGGACACCGCCGGCCGCCTGGGCATCGACCAGGAGATGATGCAGCAGGCCGCGGACATCCGGGACGCGGTCGGCCCCGACGAGATCCTCTTCGTCGTCGACGCGATGATCGGTCAGGACGCGGTCAACACCGCCGAGGCCTTCCGCGACGGCGTCGGCTTCGACGGCGTGGTGCTCTCCAAGCTCGACGGTGACGCCCGCGGTGGTGCCGCCCTGTCGATCCGGCAGATCACCGGCAAGCCGATCATGTTCGCGTCGAACGGTGAGAAGCTCGAGGACTTCGACGCCTTCCACCCGGACCGGATGGCCTCCCGCATCCTCGACATGGGTGACCTGCTCACCCTGATCGAGCAGGCGGAGAAGACCTTCAGCCAGGAAGAGGCCGCCAAGATGGCCTCGAAGCTGGCGTCCAAGAAGGGCCAGGACTTCACCCTGGACGACTTCCTGGCCCAGATGGAGCAGGTCCGGAAGATGGGCAGCATCTCCAAGCTGCTCGGCATGCTCCCGGGCATGGGCCAGATCAAGGACCAGATCAACAACATCGACGAACGCGACGTCGACCGTACCGCCGCGATCATCAAGTCGATGACCCCGGCCGAGCGCCAGGACCCGACGATCATCAACGGCTCCCGCCGCGCCCGTATCGCCAAGGGTTCCGGCGTCGAGGTCAGCGCGGTGAAGAACCTGGTCGAGCGGTTCTTCGAGGCCCGCAAGATGATGTCCCGCATGGCACAGGGCGGCGGTATGCCCGGCATGCCGGGGATCCCGGGCATGGGCGGCGGTCCCGGTCGGGCGAAGAAGCAGCCGAAGAAGGCCAAGGGCAAGCAGCGCTCCGGCAACCCGATGAAGCGCAAGCAGCAGGAGCTGGAGGCGGCCCAGCGCCGGGAGGCCACCGCGCAGGGCGGGAACGCCTTCGGGCTGCCCCAGCAGGGCGGCCAGGACTTCGAGCTGCCGGACGAGTTCAGGAAGTTCATGGGCTGAGTCGGCCCGCGTCCACCTCTGCGCGTGCCAGGGGTTGGCCATTGTCGTACCGTCCGCATATGACCAACCCCGCGCCGCCGCGCAAGTCACCCGACCAGCCCTGGCGCACCGAGGGCGCCCCTGACGAGCCGCCCCGGCAGCCGCCCGGCGGGCGCCGGATGCGCGGCGGCTGGTGGCGGCTGGTCATCACCGCCCTGGTCGTGTACCTGATCGCCAACCTGGTGCTGTCCTACTTCGACCAGGCCAACGAGCCGACGATCTCGTACACAGAGTTCAGCAGGCAGGTCAACGACGGCAACGTCGCCAAGATCTACGCCAAGGGCGACTCGATCCAGGGCCAGCTGCGCAAGGAGCGGGCCGACCCCGAGGGCGGCGGGAAGTACACCAAGTTCAACACCGAGCGCCCGTCCTTCGCGCACGACGACCTCTGGGCCAATCTGACCAAGCACAACGTGACGGTCACCGCCGAACCGGTCGTCCAGCACCGCAGCTTCCTGTCCAACCTGCTGATCTCCCTGGCACCGATGGTGATCATCGTCGCCCTGTGGATCCTCGTCGCGCGGCGGATGAGTGCCGGGCTGGGCGGCGCCGGCGGCATGCTGGGCCGCAAGGCACCGCCGAAGCCGGTCGAGCTGGTGCCGGGGGAGAAGCGCACCACCTTCGCCGACGTGGCCGGCATCGACGAGGTCGAGGGCGAGCTGAACGACGTCGTCGACTTCCTGAAGAACCCCGATTCCTACCGCCGCATGGGCGCCAAGATGCCCCGCGGTGTGCTGCTGGCGGGCCCGCCCGGCACCGGGAAGACGCTGCTCGCACGCGCGGTCGCGGGCGAGGCGGGGGTGCCGTTCTTCTCCGCGTCCGCCTCGGAGTTCATCGAGATGATCGTCGGTGTGGGCGCCTCACGCGTGCGGGAGCTGTTCGCCGAGGCCCGCAAGGTCGCCCCGTCGATCATCTTCATCGACGAGATCGACACCATCGGCCGGGCCCGCGGCGGCGGCGCCTCGATGGGTGGCCACGACGAGCGCGAGCAGACCCTGAACCAGATCCTCACCGAGATGGACGGCTTCTCCGGCTCGGAGGGCGTCATCGTCATCGCCGCCACCAACCGTGCCGACATCCTCGACCCGGCGCTGACCCGACCCGGCCGTTTCGACCGGATCGTCCAGGTCTCGCCCCCGGACCGGGGCGGCCGCAAGGCCATCCTGGAGATCCACACCAGGGACATCCCGCTCGCTCCGGACGTCGATCTCGCGCACGTGGCGCGTACGACACCGGGCATGACCGGTGCGGAATTGGCCAACCTCGCCAACGAAGCCGCCCTGATCGCCGTGAAGCGGGGGCAGCAGGCGGTGACGCAGACCGACCTCTCCGACGCCCTGGAGAAGATCCAGCTCGGCGCCGAGCGCGCCCTGGTGATGCCCGAGGAGGAACGCCGGCGCACCGCCTACCACGAGAGCGGGCACGCCCTGCTCGGCATGCTCCAGCCCGGTGCCGACCCGGTCCGCAAGATCACCATCGTGCCGCGCGGCCGCGCCCTCGGCGTCACCCTGTCCACACCGGACGCGGACAAGTACGCGTACACCGAGGAGTACCTGCGCGGCCGGATCATCGGCGCGCTCGGCGGGATGGCGGCCGAGCAGGGCGTCTACGGCGTGATCACCACCGGTTCCGAGAGCGACCTGGAACAGGTCACCAACATCGCACGCGGGATGGTGTCCCGCTGGGGCATGAGCCGGGAGGTCGGCCGGCTGTCCGCGCTCCCCAACGACGCCCAGCAGGCCTACGGCCTCGCCGCCGCCCCGCAGACCCTCGACGCGATCGACACCGAGATGCGGCGGATCGTGGACGAGTGCTACGAGGAGGTGTGCCGCAAACTCCGCGAGCACCGCGGCCAGTTGGACGCTCTCGCCGAGGCGCTGCTGGCGAACGAGACGCTGGAGGAGGCGGACGCGTACCGGATCGCCGGTATCACGCGCCTCACCAAGGAGACCGAAATCTAGGGCGTGTTTCGAAAGTCCCGTCTGGTCCGCGACGCCTGGCACGGCACCTCGCCGCGTTGTCGGGATCGTCCACGTACGCCCGGTACGAGGACGACCCTCCGCCTTGCGATGCACCGCACCAGACGTCGCGGACCCCGCCCTCCGGGCGGACGACGCCACTTTCGGAACACGCCCTAGGGCACGCGCGCGACGAGGTAACGGAAGACGTTCGGCATCCACACCGTTCCGTCCGGACGCCGGTACGGATGCAGGGCCTCCGTCAGCTCCTTGTCGACCTGCTCGGCGTCCGTGGCCGCGATCGCCGCGTCGAACAGCCCCGTCGACAGCAGTCCTCGTACGGCGCTGTCGAGGTCGGCGTACCCGAAAGGACAAGCCACCCGCCCCGAGCCGTCCGGCTTCAGCCCCGCCCGCTGGGCGACCTCCTCCAGGTCGTCGCGCCGGGCGGGCCGCCAACTGCGCGCACTGCGCAGCGGATCGGCCAGTCTCGTCGCCACCCGCAGGACCGAGGAGGTGGCGCAGCGCTCCGGCGGGCCCCAGCCGGCCAGCACCACGGCGGCGCCGTGCTCGGCCAGCGGCAGCGCGTCCGCCAGCAGCTCACCGAGCCCCGCGGAGTCGCCCGCGAGGCAGCCGATCGGTTCGAAGACGGTCACCAGGGTGTAGCGGGAGCCCTCCGGGCGGGCCGCGTCCCGGGGCGGGCCGCCGACGAGCCGCACGGCAGGCACGTGGGTACGGCCGCCCGCGCCGGATGCGCCCCCGCCGCGTGGGCCGTGCCGGTGCCCGCCGTCCTTTGGGGGTCCGGAGAGGACGCTTCCGCTCGCACCGCGCGAGGCGTCCGGCAGCAGCCGCTCGCGGGCGAGGGCGAGCCGCTCGGGGGAGGCGGCGTCGACACCGGTGACATCGGCCCCTCTGCCGGACGCGAGCAGCAGGGCGAGCCCGGCGCCGCAGCGCAGGCCCAGCAGCCGGGTGCCGGGGCCCACTTCGAGTCGTTCGTGGACGGCTTCGTAGAGCGGCACCAGCATCCGCTCCTGGATCTCGGACCAGTCACGCGCACGTGCGCACAGGTCCACGCGGGGTGCGGACTCCGCGTGCGCCACGTGCTGCCGCACGAGCGTAGGTGTCATAGGTAAGCGCCCCAATCCGCCGACAGTTCACCGCTGTGCCCGGTTGCGTGGCCCCCGTGCCGTGCGCGCGCACTTCCCACGTATGCCAGGTAACTCCCGGCCCGCGGCCCCGTCCAGGGGTCGAGGGGCCCGGCTTGGGGCCCGGGCGCCGGTGTGGCGAGATTTCACATCCCGGCAACCTGCGTGGCCGTACGGTGTCCGCTGCGGAGGAACGGGCCGGTACCAGGGGGCCGGACTGCGCGCGGTAACGTCACGCGACTCATGGACGCTGACCGAGGTGAGGCCTCGCGCCGAGAGCGGCCGAAACACGTCTTGCGCACCTGCCGACCACTCTCGCACCGGGCACTACTGGCCGGGGCGTACCGCGGACTACGCACCAGCTTGATAGGAGCTGCGAGGCTTCTCCGCAGATCAGCGCACCCGCCCTCGTCCGGGCGCATCAGCGGCAACTGACGGGTACGTGCAAATTATTTGAGATGGCCCCGGAATAGGAACACATTCGACGTCCCGCTCGTTGTCATTACGTGAGCACGACACAGACACCACCTGTTCTCGCCGCGGAGCTGGCGCAGGCGTGGGCCGACATTCAGCGGTACCACCCCGAGCTGCCGGATCTCGCCGCGCCAGAATCCCTGATCGGAGAGTCGTCGTCCGCCTGCGGCCACGAGCTCTCCTTCGAGCGACTGCTGCACGAGGCAGTCCACGGCATCGCCGCCGCCCGCGGGATCCGCGACACCTCCCGCGCCGGCCGCTACCACAACCGCCGCTTCCTGGCCATCGCCGAGGAACTGGGCCTCGACCACCCGGAGGAGCCGCACCCGAGCAGCGGTTTCTCCCTGGTCACGCTCAACCCCGAGGCCAAGCGCCGCTACCGCCCGACGATCGAGCGGCTCCAGCGCGCGCTGAAGGCCCACACGGCAGCCACCTCATCGGACACCACCCGCACCTTCCGGGGCCCGGCCGCCCGGCACGGCTCCTCCGGGGGCGGCGTCCGGGTCAAGGCGGTCTGCGACTGCGGTCGCAACGTCCGGGTGGTCCCCTCGGTCCTGGCCCAGGCCCCGATCGTCTGCGGCGGCTGCGGCAAGCCGTTCCGGATCCCGGAGGTCGCGGGGGCGGCGTGACACGGGCCGCGGACACCGGCATCTCGTGGGTGCCGGGTCGCGGACGGCGGACGGATCCGTGCGGCCGGCGAACTTCACAGCACCGGGCGGCGCACCCGACGTGACCTCACCTCCACGCCGGGTGCCTCCCCGTCATGCCCGCCCCCGGCTCGCCCACCCTCGGCCAAAAGCGCCCCGACGGGTGTGGCACAATGGCTAGCTGTACTCGACAGCCGCACAGGACCCCTCTCTCCTCCGGCTGACGCGTCCGTCGGGCACTCGGGTACCGCAACCCCACGCGGCATGCTCGCCGTGCCCAACCACGTCAAATCCAGGAGAACCCACTCCCGTGGCAGTCAAGATCAAGCTGAAGCGTCTGGGCAAGATCCGTTCGCCTCACTACCGCATCGTCGTCGCCGACTCCCGTACCCGCCGTGACGGCCGGGCCATCGAGGAGATCGGCAAGTACCACCCGACCTACAACCCGTCGGTCATCGAGGTGGACGCCGAGCGTGTGGCGTACTGGCTGGGTGTCGGCGCGCAGCCGACCGAGCCCGTCCTCGCCATTCTGAAGAAGACCGGCGACTGGCAGAAGTTCAAGGGCGAGCCGGCCCCCGCGCCGCTGCTCACCGCCGAGCCGAAGCCGGCCCGTCCGTCGTTCGAGGCGCTCGGCGGTGACGACGAGGGCAAGGGTGAGGCGATCACCCAGAAGAAGAAGGCCGAGAAGAAGGACGAGGCGGCTGCCGAGTCCGAGTCGACCGAGGCCTGAGCAGCATGCTCGAAGAGGCGCTTGAGCACCTCGTGAAGGGCATCGTCGACAACCCTGACGATGTGCAGGTCGCCTCGCGCAACCTGCGCCGCGGGCGCGTGCTCGAGGTCCGGGTCCACCCGGACGACCTCGGCAAGGTGATCGGCCGCAACGGCCGTACCGCGCGCGCCCTGCGCACCGTCGTGGGCGCCATCGGCGGTCGCGGTGTCCGCGTCGACCTCGTCGACGTGGATCACGTCCGCTGACGCTTCATCGCAACCGGCGCGGGCCGGGGAGGGCCACTGGCCGTCCCCGGCCCGCAGTCGTATGAGCAGGACGCCGGCAGGAGATGACAGGAGAATTGGACACGTGCAGCTGGTAGTCGCACGGATCGGCCGTGCCCATGGCATCAAGGGCGAGGTCACCGTCGAGGTACGCACCGACGAGCCGGAACTCAGGCTCGCGCCCGGCGTCGTACTCGCCACGGACCCCTCCTCCGCGGGGCCGCTGACCATCGAGACGGGACGCGTCCACAGCGGCCGCCTCCTGCTGCGCTTCGAGGGCGTCACCGACCGCAACGCGGCCGAAGCCCTGCGCAACACCCTCCTGATCGCCGAGGTCGACCCGGAGGAACTGCCCGAGGGCGAGGACGAGTACTACGACCACCAGCTCATCGACCTCGACGTGGTCACCGAGGACGGCGAGGAGGTCGGCCGGATCACCGAGATCTCGCACCTGCCCTCCCAGGACCTGTTCATCGTGGAGCGGCCCGACGGCAGCGAGGTGCTGATCCCCTTCGTGGAGGAGATCGTCACCGAGATCGACCTGGAGGGGCAGAAGGCCGTCGTCGCACCCCCGCCCGGCCTGATCGACGACCGCGCCGGGATCGCCTCCTCGAGGGACTCGGGAGACGAGTCGTAATGCGCCTCGACGTCGTCACGATCTTCCCCGAGTACCTGGAACCCCTGAACGTCTCCCTCGTCGGCAAGGCACGCGCGCGTGGACAGCTCGACGTGCGGCTGCACGATCTGCGGGAGTGGACGTACGACCGGCACCACACGGTCGACGACACGCCGTACGGCGGCGGCCCCGGCATGGTCATGAAGACCGAGCCCTGGGGCGACGCCCTGGACACGGTCCTCGCCGACGGCTACGAGAGCGGTGACCGGGCCCCCGCGCTGATCGTGCCCACGCCCAGCGGCCGGCCCTTCACCCAGGAACTCGCCGTGGAGCTCTCCGAGCGCCCCTGGCTGATCTTCACACCGGCCCGCTACGAAGGCATCGACCGGCGCGTCATGGACGAGTACGCCACGCGCATGCCGGTCCACGAGGTCTCCATCGGCGACTACGTCCTCGCCGGCGGGGAGGCAGCCGTACTGGTCATCACGGAGGCCGTGGCGCGGCTGCTGCCCGGCGTCCTCGGCAACGCCGACTCCCACCGCGACGACTCCTTCGCGCCCGGTGCCATGGCGAGCCTCCTGGAAGGGCCCGTCTACACCAAGCCGCCGGTGTGGCGCGGCCGGGACATCCCGGACGTGCTGCTCAGCGGCCACCACGGCAGGATCGCCCGGTGGCGCCGTGCCGAGGCCCTCAGGCGCACGACCGCCAACCGGCCGGACCTGATCGAGCGCTGCGACCCCAAGGCCTTCGACAAGAAGGACCGCGAGATGCTGTCCGTCCTGGGCTGGGAACCGGACCCGGCGGGCGAGCCGTACGGACGATTTTGGCGGCGGGCCGAGGGCATGGAAGAATAGGCCGCTGTTGTGCGCCCGTCCGGCGTGCGCCCCTGCCACAGGGGGACACGACGTCCGCCCCGACTCGCACACGGCTTCGTGCAAACACCTAGTTTCCGTTGATGACCTGTGGCATCAGCGAAGAAAGCAGACGAAATGTCTCACCTGCTCGACTCCGTCGACGCCGCGTCGCTGCGCAGCGACATCCCGGCCTTCCGCCCGGGTGACACCGTCAACGTCCACGTCCGCGTCATCGAGGGCAACCGCTCCCGTGTGCAGCAGTTCAAGGGCGTGGTGATCCGTCGCCAGGGCTCCGGTGTCCGCGAGACCTTCACGGTCCGCAAGGTCTCGTTCTCCGTCGGCGTCGAGCGCACCTTCCCGGTGCACACCCCGATCGTCGAGAAGATCGAGCTCGTCACCAGGGGTGACGTGCGCCGCGCCAAGCTGTACTACCTCCGTGACCTGCGTGGCAAGGCCGCCAAGATCAAGGAGAAGCGCGAGAGCTGAGCGCTTCACCGGCGTCACAGCGGAGCCGGATAGCATCTGGCTCCGATGGACACCGAAGCACAGCCGACGGAACGCGACCGTTCCTCCCACCCGGATTCCCCGGGTCCGGAGGGACGGTCGCGTTTCGCGTTGGCGGCGCGGATCACCGACTGGCTGCCGGGCGGCCGGATCACCCTCACCGTCCTCGCCTGCCTCGTCTTTTTGCTGGTCCTCAACGCTTTCGTGGTGCAACCGTTCCAGATTCCGAGCGGATCCATGGAACAGGGTTTGAGGATCGGGGACCGCGTTCTCGTAAATAAGTTGGCGTACCGTTTCGGTGCCCAGCCGCGCCGCGGCGACGTGATCGTGTTCGACGGCACCGGGTACTTCGGGGACGCCGACTACATCAAGCGCGTCGTCGGTGTGGGGGGAGACCATGTGGTCTGCTGCGACAAGAAGGGGAGGATCGAGGTGAACGGCCGCGCGGTCGACGAGTCGTCGTTCCTCTATCCCGGGGACAGCCCCTCCACCGTGCCCTTCGACGTCGTCGTGCCGCCCGGCCGTCTGTTCGTCCTCGGCGACCACCGCGGCGACTCCAGCGACTCCCGCGACCACCTCGGCTCGCCCGGCGGCGGCATGATCCCGGTCGGCGACGTCATCGGCCGCGCCGACTGGATCCTGTGGCCCTCGGGGCACTTCCGGCACCTGACGCGCCCCGGCGTCTACGCGCGCGTGCCGGCGGCCTCCGCGGAGGGCGCGCATGGGTAGCCGCGGCAAACCGCGCGGGGTGCCCGGCAGTCCCGCCGACAACCTGCTGCCCACAGGGGCGCGCCGCACCTCCACGCCCGGCGGCGGCCGTACCCGCGCGGAGCGGCGCAAGCTCCAGCGCAAGGTCAAACGCAAACGCCGGCGTTCAGCAGTTCGGGAGATCCCCCTTCTGGTCGGTGTCGCCGTCCTCATAGCGCTCGTCCTGAAGACCTTCCTCGTCCAGGCGTTCGTGATCCCGTCCGGTTCGATGGAGCAGACGATCCGGATCGGCGACCGGGTCCTGGTCGACAAGCTCACCCCGTGGTTCGGCGCCAAGCCGCAGCGCGGGGACGTCGTCGTCTTCCACGACCCGGGCGGCTGGCTGGCCGACGAGCAGACGGCCAAGAAGCACGACCCGGTCGTCGTCAAGCAGCTCAAGGAAGGCCTCACCTTCATCGGCCTGCTGCCCTCCGACAACGAGAAAGACCTGATCAAACGGGTCATCGGAGTCGGCGGTGACCATGTGAAGTGCTGTGACGAGCAGGGCCGCGTCACCGTCAACGGCGTACCGCTCACCGAGGGCGGCTACATCTATCCGGGTGACGCCCCCTCGGCCCAGCCCTTCGACATCACCGTCCCCAAGGGCCGGCTGTGGGTCATGGGCGACCACCGGGGCAACTCGGCGGACTCCCGGTTCCACCAGGACACGCCGTACGGCGGCACGGTGGCCGAGAGTTCCGTGGTCGGCCGGGCCGTCGCCATCGGCTGGCCGATCGGCCACTGGACACGCCTCCAAGAACCTAAAACCTTCGCAAGCGTCGGCCACTCCGGGGCGGGTGCGACGGCTGGTCCCGGACTCTCGCATAGGGTTGCCTCCGAGAATCCGAACGGAACGACCCAGCTCCCGACCCCTGCGGAACTCCCGCTCGTTATGGGAGTGGTGGGCCTGCGCCGTATGCGGCGCGGGCGGCGGAGCAGAGTAAGGAGTTGGCGTGGGGGATGTGGCGGTTGGCGCACGGTCGGGTCACGACGGCGAAGAGCACCGCGGGCACCCCGTGGAGGACAACGTCCCCGGGCCGGACGGCGCCATGACCTCCGGGAATGATGCGGCGGGCGACGAGGGCACGCCGCAGGACGGACAGCGGCCGAGCACCGGGAACGCGGGCGCGGGCGAGTCGGCCGACGGGCCGAGGAAGCCTCGCTCCTTCTGGAAGGAGCTGCCGATCCTCGTCGTGATCGCGCTGGTGCTGGCGCTGCTGATCAAGACCTTCCTGGTGCAGGCGTTCTCGATCCCGTCGGCCTCGATGGAGAACACCCTCCAGGTGGGTGACCGCGTCCTGGTGGACAAGCTCACCCCGTGGTTCGGTTCCCAGCCGGAGCGGGGCGAGATCGTGGTCTTCCACGACCCGGACAACTGGCTGGCGGGCGAACCGACGCCGAGCCCGAATGCCGTGCAGAAGGTCCTCAGCTGGATCGGTCTGATGCCGTCCGCGAACGAGAGGGACCTGATCAAGCGAGTGATCGGCGTCGGCGGCGACACGGTCGAGTGCAGGGGCACCGGCCCGCTGCTCGTCAACGGCCACGCCCTGAACGAGCCGTACGTCTACGCCGGCAACACGCCGTGCACGGACGACGAGCTGGGCGGCCAGTTCAAGGTGACGGTCCCCAAGGGCTACGTCTGGGTGATGGGCGACCACCGGCAGAACTCCCGGGACTCGCGCTACAACCAGTCCGACAAGCACCATGGCATGGTCCCGGTCAGCGACGTGGTCGGCCGCGCGATCGTCAAGGCGTGGCCGATCAACCACTGGGGCACCCTGCCCGTCCCGGACACCTTCGACCAGCCCGGCATCAACCAGCAGTACGCGACCCCCGCCGCCCTGTCGGTGGTCCCGCAGGGCGTGGCCGTCGCGGCGGTGCTGCCGGTCCTGGTGCGGCGGCGGCGCAAGGCGACCAGGGCGAAGCGCGACTGACCGGCCGAGCCGACGGCTCGTGGGACCGCCGGGTCCGGGGCGGAGCCGGCCCCGGCCGACGGCCCGCCTGGCGGAGTGCCCCGGGGTGGGTGGGCAAGCGCCCGTACCGCCGGGTAGGGTCCGGGTCCATGACTGGTGAGAGCAGGCAAGGGCTCGGACAGCGGCTGTCCGGGGTGGCGGTGGCGCTGGGTCTGGTGCTGTTCCTCGGCGGGTTCGCCTGGGCGGCGGTGGCCTATCGGCCGTACACCGTGCCCACCAGCTCCATGACACCCACGATCGACGCCGGTGACCGGGTACTGGCGCAGAAGGTCGACGGCGGCGAGGTGCGGCGCGGTGACGTCGTCGTCTTCGAGGACAAGAGCTGGGTCACCAACTCCAAGGTGGTCAAGCGGGTGGTCGCCGTCGGCGGTGACACCGTCTCCTGCTGCACCGACGGCAAGCTGACCGTCGACGGCAAGCAGATCGA
Organism: Streptomyces sp. NTD91; assembly: GCF_059510455.1. Lineage (NCBI taxonomy): Bacteria > Bacillati > Actinomycetota > Actinomycetes > Kitasatosporales > Streptomycetaceae > Streptomyces > Streptomyces sp. NTD91. The sequence goes on along the minus strand of NZ_JCAJZW010000003.1, from coordinate 128,622 downwards.
CGAGCCTTATCTGCCCAAGGGCAGCCTGGCCGAGATCAAGAACTTCCCGACGGTGACCGTGCCCAAGGGCCGGCTCTTCCTCCTCGGCGACGAGCGCCAGGGCTCACTGGACTCCACGGCGCATCTGACCGACGCGGCCAAGGGCACGGTCTCCCGGGATGCGGTGACGGCCCGCGTGGACGCCGTCATCTGGCCCTGGAAGGGCTCGCTCAAGCGTCCCACCGGCTTCGAGGCCCTCGGCGCCCTGTCCCGGCCCGGTCCGCTGTCCACGATCGAGCTGCTGATCGTCGCCGGTGCGGTCCTGGTGCTGGCCGGCGGCGCCTATGGACCCGTCGCCAAGCGCGTGGGCGGCTCCGGCGCCCGTACCGCCCGCCCGGAGGCGGCCGGTGTCCGCTGAGACCACGCGGACCGGCGCGGAGTCGTACGGGGGCGGCCTGCGCAAGGTGGCCCGGGTGGTCCTCCTCGACCCCGAGGACCGCATCCTCCTGCTGCACGGCCATGAGCCGGACGATCCGGCCGACGACTGGTGGTTCACCCCGGGCGGCGGTCTGGAGGGCGCCGAGACGCGCGAGGAGGCCGCCCGGCGGGAACTCGCCGAGGAGACCGGCATCACCGACGTCGTACTCGGCCCGGTGCTGTGGCGGCGGATGTGCTCCTTCCCGTTCGCCGGCCGCCGCTGGGACCAGGACGAGTGGTACTACCTGGCCCGTACGACGCAGACGGCCACCGTCGCGCAGGCGCTGACGGAGCTGGAGCGGCGCAGTGTCGCCGGAGCGCGCTGGTGGACGTGTCAGGAATTGACCCGGGCACATGAGACGGTGTATCCGACCAGACTCGCCGAGCTGCTGCGCACGCTGCTCGGCGAAGGTCCCCCGTCCAGTCCTGTGACCCTCGATACGGAAATCGTCTGAGGGCCCGTCGGACTGGCGCACAATGGGGGGGATCGCACGGCTGAAGGGGAACATGCCATGAGCGCCGAGGACCTCGAGAAGTACGAGACCGAGATGGAGCTGAAGCTCTACCGGGAGTACCGAGATGTCGTCGGTCTGTTCAAATACGTGATCGAGACCGAGCGGCGTTTCTACCTCACCAACGACTACGAGATGCAGGTGCACTCGGTGCAGGGTGAGGTGTTCTTCGAGGTGTCGATGGCGGATGCCTGGGTGTGGGACATGTACCGGCCGGCCCGCTTCGTGAAGCAGGTCAGGGTGCTCACGTTCAAGGACGTGAACATCGAGGAGCTGAACAAGAGTGATCTCGAGCTTCCGGGCGGGTGAGCGGAGGCTGCTGTGGCTCGTGCGGGTGACAAGGTTGTCCACAACCGCTGAGTAACTCACCAAGATCAACACGTGTCGGGCGGATGCGTGACCGTTGGCGCCGGAGGTGGTGCCGACATGAACGCACGAGTGGCACTGGGCAGGTACGGCGAGGACCTGGCCGCCCGGAGGCTCGCCGAGGCCGGGATGACGATCCTTGAGCGCAACTGGCGCTGCGGCCGGTCCGGCGAGATCGACATCGTGGCCCGTGACGGGGACACGCTGGTCATCTGCGAGGTGAAGACCCGCACGGGCGGCGAGTACGAACATCCGATGGCCGCCGTGACCCCCGAGAAGGCCGCCAGGCTGCGGGAACTGGCCGAGCACTGGGTCCACGCCCATGGAGGCGCTCCACCGGGCGGCGTCCGCGTCGACGTGATCGGCGTGCTGCTGCCCCGCCGGGGCGCCCCGTCCGTCGAGCACGCGCGAGGGGTGGCCTGACATGGGCTTCGCCCGCACCTGCTCGGTCGCCCTGGTCGGCGTGGAGGGCGTCGTCGTGGAGGTCCAGGCCGGCCTGGAACCCGGCGTCGCCGCCTTCACCCTGGTGGGCCTCCCGGACAAGAGCCTGACAGAGAGCCGCGACCGGGTACGGGCGGCGGTGGTGAACTCGGGCGGCGAATGGCCGCAGAAGAAGCTCACGGTCGGTCTCAGCCCGGCGTCGGTGCCCAAAGCCGGTTCCGGCTTCGACCTCGCCGTCGCCTGCGCGGTGCTCGGAGCAGCCGAACGGATCGATCCGCGTGTCCTCGCGGACATCGTCATGATCGGGGAGCTGGGCCTGGACGGCCGGGTCCGGCCGGTCCGCGGCATCCTGCCGGCCGTCCTCGCCGCCGCCGACGCCGGCTACGAGCAGGTCGTCGTACCCGAGTGCGCCGCCGCCGAGGCCTCCCTGGTCCCTGGCGTCTCGGTGCTCGGCGTCCGGAGCCTGCGGCAACTCGTCGCGGTCCTCACCGAGGAGCCCGTCCCGGAGGAGGAACCGGACGAGCAGGGCCGTCCCGACCCCCTTCTGGCCGGCCTGCGCGTGCCGGGCACCGGCGCGGCCACCGGCATGCACAGCGTCGGCGGCGCACACCACGAGCCCGATCACGACCTTGCGGATGTCGTGGGCCAGAACTCCGCCCGTACGGCCGTGGAGGTGGCCGCCGCCGGAGGACACCACCTCCTGCTGGAGGGGCCGCCCGGCGCCGGCAAGACCATGCTCGCCGAGCGGCTGCCCGCCGTCCTTCCTCGGCTCACCAGGGAGGAATCGCTGGAGGTCACCGCGGTGCACTCGGTGGCCGGCCTGCTTCCGCCGGGCAAGCCGCTCATCGACGTGGCCCCCTACTGCGCCCCTCATCATTCGGCCACGATGCAGTCACTGGTCGGCGGAGGCCCCGGCATCGCACGGCCCGGAGCGGTCTCCCTCGCCCATCGCGGCGTGCTGTTCCTGGACGAGGCGCCCGAGTTCCACAGCCAGACCCTGGACGCCCTGCGGCAGCCGCTGGAGTCGGGGCACGTCGTGATCGCGCGCAGCGCGGGCGTCGTCCGGTTCCCGGCACGCTTCCTCATGGTGCTGGCGGCCAATCCCTGCCCCTGCGGACGCTTCTCGCAACGCGACTGCCTGTGCGAGTGCCCGCCGTCGTTGATCCGCCGCTACCAGGCCCGCCTCTCCGGTCCACTGCTGGACCGGGTGGACCTGCGCGTCGAGGTCGACCCGGTCACCCGGGCCCAGCTCGCCGACCCCAGCGCCCGGGGTGAGTCCACGGCGACCGTGGCCGAGCGGGTACGGCAGGCCCGCGAGCGGGCGGCGGCCCGGCTGGCCGGCACCCCTTGGCGCACCAACAGCGACGTGCCCGGCCGGGAACTGCGGAGTCGGTACCACGCCGTCCCCGGCGCGATGGACGAGGCCGAGCGCAGCCTCGAGCGGGGCGTGCTCACCGCCCGAGGCATCGACCGGGTGCTGCGCGTGGCCTGGACGGTCGCCGACCTCGTCGGACACGACCGGCCGGACGCCACGGACGTCGCGCTGGCCCTCCAACTGCGGACCGGCGTGCCGCGCGGGGTGCCCATGGCCCTCGGGGCGCGCGCGTGAGCGCCGAACTGCTCGGGCGGGTCCATCTGTGCCGGGTGGTCGAGCCGGGGGACGAGGCCGCGGGGCGGTGGGTCCGGGAGTTCGGGGTCGACGAGGTGGTGCGGCGACTGCGGGCCGGGGGACCGGTGCTGCCCGGGGTGGGCGACGCACGGTGGGCCGGGCTGGTCGCTCGGGCCCGGCGGGCCGAGCCCGAGCAGGATCTCGCCGTCGCGGCTGCGGCCGGTGCCCGGTTCGTGGGGCCCGGCGACACCGAGTGGCCCGGGCAGCTCGACGACCTCGGTGACGCCCGGCCGCTCGGGCTGTGGGTGCGCGGCCGGCCCAGCCTGCGGATATGGGCGCTCCGGTCGGTGGCCGTGGTCGGCGCGCGGGCCTGCACCGAGTACGGCACCCATGCCGCCGCCACCCTGGCCTCAGGGCTCGCCGAGCGCGGCTGGGTCGTCGTGTCGGGCGGGGCGTACGGCATCGACGGCGCCGCCCATCGGGGCGCCCTCGCCGCCCGCGGAGCCACCGTCGCCGTTCTGGCCTGCGGCGTCGACCGGCCGTACCCGCGCGGCCATGCCGCCCTGATCGACCGGATCGCGGAACAGGGCCTGGTGGTGGGCGAGTTGCCCCCGGGCGACCATCCGACGCCCAGCCGGTTCATCCTCCGCAACCGCGTCATCGCCGCCCTGACCCGGGGCACGGTCGTCGTGGAGGCCGCCTGCCGCAGCGGCTCGCTGGCCACCGCACGCGCCGCGCAGCGCCTCGGACGGTTCACCATGGGCGTGCCGGGGCCCGTCACCAGCGCCCTGTCCGCCGGTGTGCACGAACTGCTCCGCGGCGAGGCCACCCTGGTCACGGATGCCGCAGACGTCGTCGAGCTCGTGGGCGACATGGGTGAGCTGGCCCCGCCCCGGCGCGGCCCCGTGCTCCCGCGCGACCTGCTGGAACCCGGCGCACGGGCCGTCCTCGCCGCACTCCCCGGCGACCGCGCGGCCGGCGTCGAGGAGATCGCGCTCGGCACGCCGGCCGCCCGCGACGAGGCGATCGCGAGACTGTACGAACTCCGAGCACTTGGTTACGTCGAACGACATGGCGATGGCTGGAAGTTGACACGCCAGGCGGTGATGTCGGTCCGCACCGGCCGCGGGCCGTGTTGACCGAGCGTGTTCGGCCGTCCGAGGGAACGCCCGACGCCCTTGAGGTTTCCCGGAGTTGGCGCTCCGGCCGGTCACACAGAGCGAGCCGCGCGACCCGTGCGTGGGGCGGCCCGGAGCGCCCCGCGCACGGGTGGTGCCGCATTGTTCGCACACCGCGACACCTCAGTCACGCTACGCTCACGAGGGCGCCGACACAGAACGCGCCAACTCGACACCAGACCGACAGCTCACCCAGCCGGCCCACATCACCCACACACCAGCCCACGAACCCCATCCGCTCTCACTTCACAGCACTTCACGGCAGAACGGCACAAGGCGACGAATGCCCCAGCACACCTCCGGGTCCGACCGGGCGGCGATCCCCCCAGCCGCCCGCGACGGTGGCAGCGTGCGGCCGCCCGCTCCCTCGACGCTCGACGAACTGTGGCGGTCGTACAAGGCGACGGGGGACGACCGGCTGCGGGAGCAACTGATCCTGCACTACTCGCCGCTCGTCAAATACGTCGCGGGGCGGGTGAGCGTCGGTCTGCCGCCCAACGTGGAGCAGGCCGACTTCGTCTCCTCCGGTGTCTTCGGGCTGATCGACGCGATCGAGAAGTTCGACATCGACCGGGAGATCAAGTTCGAGACGTACGCGATCACCCGGATCCGGGGCGCGATGATCGACGAGCTGCGGGCGCTGGACTGGATCCCGCGGTCGGTGCGACAGAAGGCGCGGAACGTGGAGCGGGCCTACGCCACGCTGGAAGCGCGGCTTCGGCGCACCCCGACCGAGTACGAGGTCGCCGCCGAGCTGGACATGGAGGTCGAGGAACTGCACGCGGTTTTCAGCCAGTTGTCGCTGGCCAATGTGGTCGCCCTGGAGGAGCTGCTGCACGTCGGCAGCGAGGGCGGCGACCGGCTGAGCCTCATGGACACGCTGGAGGACACCGCCGCGGACAACCCGGTGGAGGTCGCCGAGGACCGGGAGCTGCGCCGCTTCCTGGCGCGAGCGATCAACACGCTGCCCGAGCGGGAGAAGACCGTGGTCACGCTGTACTACTACGAGGGACTCACCCTCGCCGAGATCGGCAACGTCCTCGGCGTCACGGAGAGCCGGGTCAGCCAGATCCACACCAAGTCGGTGCTGCAGCTGAGAGCGAAGCTGGCGAGCTTCGGGCGCTGAGGCCGGCGGCACGCGGGCACATGGCTCCCGCTCGGGTGGGGGCATCCGTAAAGTGGTTGACGTGCCAAGGATTCGAGCGGCCTCCGTGGCCGAGCACCGGTCGATGCAGCGAGCCGCCCTGCTGGACGCGGCTCGTTCACTGCTGTCCGAAGGCGGGACCGAAGCGCTGACGTTCCCCGCGCTGGCCGAGCGGACGGGGCTGGCGCGATCGTCCGTGTACGAGTACTTCCGGTCGCGGGCCGCCGTGGTCGAGGAGCTGTGCGCGGTCGACTTCCCGGTGTGGGCGGCGGAGGTGGCCGCCGCGATGGAGCGGGCCGACACCGCCGAGGGGAAGGTCGAGGCGTACGTACGGCAGCAGCTGGCGCTGGTCGGGGACCGGCGGCACCGGGCGGTCGTCGCCATCTCGGCGAGCGAGCTGGACGCCGGGGCGCGGGAGAAGATCCGGGCGGCGCACGGGGGTCTCGTCGCGATGATCGCCGAGGCGCTCGCGGAGATGGGACACGAGCAGCCCCGGCTGGCGGCGATGCTGCTTCAGGGGATCGTGGACGCGGCGGTGCGGCGCATCGAGCTGGGGGCCGCCGAGGATCCTGCCGCGGTGACGGACGCGGCGGTGGCCATGGCACTGCGGGGCGTGAAGGGCTGAGGCTCACGGGGCCGCGGCTCCGGCACCCCGAGCACCGGCAGCAGTCTCGGCGGTGGCCCGTGCAGGAGCCAGGGCGGGAGCAGGGACAGCGGGTTCAGGTAGATCTTCCCCCGCAACAGCCCCCAGTGGACGCACGTGGTGGGGCAGTGGGAGCCCGACGGTTGCACCGTGCCCACCACCTCGCCGGCGCTCACCTCGTCTCCCTCGTGGACCGACGCGGTCACCGGTTCGTACGTCGTCCGCAGATCCGTGCCCGTCAGGTCGACCGAGACGACCCCGAGCCCGGCCACCCGGCCCACGAAGGACACCCGGCCCGGGGCGACCGCCCGTACCGGGGAGCCGGCCGGTGCCGACAGGTCCACGCCACGGTGGCCGGGGCCGTACGGCGTCGCGGGTGGCTCCCAGCCGCGTGACACCGAGGGGCGCACGCCCACCGGCCAGCCGCGAGCGACGGCCGGGACCGGGGCGGCAGGCGGCGGCGCGGGGGCCGGAGGCGGGGAGTCCGCCCAGGCCGGAGCGGTGAGCAGGGCCGCCGGCCGGCCGAACAGTACGAGCGCCCACAGGGACGCCCACAGGCACACGATTCGCATCGCTTCTCGCATGCGACCACCGTCCCGCACCTCGCCGATCACGGCCGGGGACTGTGGACAACTCGCTGGTTGTGGACAGCGGCGTCACCCGGCGCCCCGGCGGTCCCGTACACTTCTTGTGGCGATCCGGGTCACCGGGTCGACTTCGCACGCCCCGACACAGGCCCTCACCGGCCGGTGTCAGCGCCTCTCGGTCCTCAGCGGCACGGCGCACACGGGCGTCAGGCGCGGAAGCCGTCCGGCATCCGCGGCACAACCGAGAAACTCAAGGAGAAACGGCCATGGCCGTCGTCACGATGCGGGAGCTGCTGGAGAGCGGCGTCCACTTCGGTCACCAGACCCGTCGCTGGAACCCGAAGATGAAGCGCTTCATCTTCACCGAGCGCAACGGCATCTACATCATCGACCTGCTCCAGTCGCTGTCGTACATCGACCGCGCCTACGAGTTCGTCAAGGAGACCGTGGCCCACGGTGGCACGGTCATGTTCGTCGGCACCAAGAAGCAGGCGCAGGAGGCCATCGCCGAGCAGGCCACCCGCGTCGGCATGCCCTACGTCAACCAGCGCTGGCTGGGCGGCATGCTCACCAACTTCTCGACCGTCTACAAGCGTCTGCAGCGCCTGAAGGAGCTGGAGCAGATCGACTTCGAGGACGTCGCGTCCTCCGGTCTGACCAAGAAGGAGCTGCTGGTCCTCTCCCGCGAGAAGGCCAAGCTGGAGAAGACCCTCGGTGGTATCCGCGAGATGCAGAAGGTGCCGAGCGCCGTCTGGATCGTGGACACCAAGAAGGAGCACATCGCCGTCGGTGAGGCCCGGAAGCTGAACATTCCGGTCGTCGCGATCCTCGACACCAACTGCGACCCCGACGAGGTCGACTACAAGATCCCGGGCAACGACGACGCGATCCGCTCCGTCACCCTGCTCACCCGTGTGATCGCCGACGCCGTCGCCGAGGGCCTCATCGCCCGTTCCGGCGTGGCCGCCGGTGAGAAGGGCGAGAAGGCCGCGGGCGAGCCGCTCGCCGAGTGGGAGCGCGACCTGCTCGAGGGTGAGAAGAAGGCCGACGAGGCGGAGAAGCCGGCCGAGGCCGCCGCCGAGGCTCCGGCTGCCGAGGCTCCGGCTGCCGAGGCTCCGGCCGCCGAGGCTCCGGCCGCCGAGGGCGAGCAGGCCTGACGCCGGTCCGTCAGCGTTCGACGGCGGGGGCGGTGCTGCGTCACGGCGCCTCCGGCGCGGTGAAGTCCGCCCCCGCTGTTCACCCGTAGGTCGGCACGACGTACGCGTTCCGCGACTACATGTGGAACGCAACCGTGCGGATCTGAAGATCTTCCAGACTTCGAGAAAGACTCACAGACTCATGGCGAACTACACCGCCGCCGACGTCAAGAAGCTCCGTGAGCTGACCGGCGCCGGCATGATGGACTGCAAGAAGGCGCTGGACGAGGCCGAGGGCAACGTCGACAAGGCCGTCGAGGCGCTGCGCATCAAGGGCCAGAAGGGCGTCGCCAAGCGTGAGGGCCGCTCCGCCGAGAACGGCGCCGTGGTCTCCATCATCGCCGACGACAACTCCTCCGGTGTCCTGGTCGAGCTGAAGTGCGAGACGGACTTCGTCGCCAAGGGCGACAAGTTCCAGGCCGTGGCCAAGGCCATCGCCGAGCACGTCGCCAAGACGAACCCGGCCGACATCGAGGCCCTGCTCGCCTCCGAGATCGAGCCCGGCAAGACCGTCCAGGCGTTCGTGGACGAGGCCAACGCCAACCTCGGCGAGAAGATCGTCCTGGACCGTTTCGCGCAGTTCTCCGACGGCTACGTCACCGCCTACATGCACCGCACCATGCCCGACCTGCCCCCGCAGATCGGTGTCCTGGTCGAGTTCGACAAGCCGAACGCCGAGGTCGCCAAGGGCATCGCCCAGCACATCGCCGCCTTCGCGCCGAAGTACCTCGCCAAGGAGGACGTGCCGGCTGACGTCGTCGAGTCCGAGCGCCGCATCGCCGAGGAGACCACCCGCGCCGAGGGCAAGCCCGAGGCCGCGATCACCAAGATCGTCGAGGGTCGCCTCAACGGCTTCTTCAAGGACGCCACGCTGCTCGGCCAGCCGTACGCGCTCGACAACAAGAAGTCCGTCCAGAAGGTGCTGGACGAGGCCGGTGTCACCCTGAAGCGCTTCGCGCGCATCAAGGTCGGCATCTGAGTCCGTACCGGGATCGGCGCGCGACCCGCGGAGAAATCCCGATAGGGTCGACAGCAGTCGTCCGCGCACACCGCCTCACCCGGGCGTGGGGCGGACGGCAGCAGATCTGACGAGGAGGCCATTGCCGCGCATGGGAGCGAAAAGCGACCCCATCGGCAATGGCCTTCTTCGTATGTGCAACACGTGAAAGAGGCGGGATCTCCCATGACCACCAAGGCCCAGAAGAGCGACGACGGCAAAGTACGCGGCCGGTTTCTGCTGAAGCTGTCCGGAGAGGCGTTCTCCGGCGGTGGGGGCCTGGGCGTGGACCCGGACGTGGTGCACAAGATCGCCCGGGAGATCGCGGCCGTCGTGCGGGACGGCGCCCAGATCGCGGTCGTCATCGGCGGCGGCAACTTCTTCCGCGGTGCCGAACTCCAGCAGCGCGGCATGGACCGGGCCCGCTCCGACTACATGGGCATGCTCGGCACGGTCATGAACTGCCTCGCCCTCCAGGACTTCCTGGAGAAGGAGGGCATCGACAGCCGGGTGCAGACCGCCATCACCATGGGCCAGGTCGCCGAGCCGTACATCCCGCTGCGCGCGGTGCGGCACCTGGAGAAGGGCCGCGTGGTCATCTTCGGCGCCGGTATGGGCATGCCCTACTTCTCCACCGACACCACCGCCGCCCAGCGCGCCCTGGAGATCGACGCGGAGGCGCTGCTCATGGGCAAGAACGGCGTGGACGGGGTCTACGACTCCGACCCCAAGAGCAACCCCGACGCCGTCAAGTTCGACGCCCTCGGATACGGCGAGGTCATCACCCGCGACCTCAAGGTCGCCGACGCCACCGCCATCACGCTGTGCCGCGACAACAAGCTCCCCATCCTCGTCTTCGAGCTTCTCGCGGAGGGCAATATCGCCCGTGCCGTCAAGGGTGAGAAGATCGGCACGCTGGTGGGTGAACACGGCAGCCAGGACTGACCCGGGATCAACCCGGCCGGTGGTGTGCGGCCCTGCAAGGGGGCCCGACCCCGGCCGGGGGATGGACAATGTCCTGCCGGTCGGGAACCGTGCAGGAAGAAGACGCGACGCAGCCGGCCGCCGCCCCGACATCAGGAACAGCAGCCGGGCCTTACTCAAGACACGCAGGAGCAAGTGGTGATCGAAGAGACCCTCCTCGAGGCCGAGGAGAAGATGGAGAAGGCCGTCGTGGTCGCCAAGGAGGACTTCGCCGCGATCCGCACCGGCCGTGCGCACCCGGCGATGTTCAACAAGATCGTGGCCGACTACTACGGTGCCCCGACGCCGATCAACCAGCTGGCCTCGTTCTCCGTGCCGGAGCCGCGCATGGCGGTCGTGACCCCGTTCGACAAGAGCGCGCTGCGCAACATCGAGCAGGCGATCCGCGACTCCGACCTGGGCGTCAACCCCAGCAACGACGGCAACATCATCCGGGTGGTGTTCCCCGAGCTGACCGAGGAGCGTCGCCGCGAGTACATCAAGGTCGCCAAGGGCAAGGGCGAGGACGCGAAGGTCTCGATCCGCTCCGTGCGCCGCAAGGCCAAGGACGCCATCGACAAGCTGATCAAGGACGGCGAGGTCGGCGAGGACGAGGGCCGCCGCGCGGAGAAGGAGCTGGACGACACCACGGCGAAGTACGTCGCTCAGGTGGACGAGCTTCTCAAGCACAAGGAAGCGGAGCTGCTCGAAGTCTGATGAGCGACTCTTCCTGGAGGGTGCCGCCCGCGGCGGGCCAGGCCGGGTACTGGGGGCCCGCCGAGGGTGGGCCGGCCCAGCCCGTACCGGGGGCCGTCCCGGCGGGTTCCGCGTACGATGCGCCTGAGGCGCAGCACACCCGCCCCATGCCCATCGTGCCGGACGAGCCCGCGTACGGACCGGACCAGGACGGCGACCTGGGGGCCGCTCGGCGGAGCGGCGCCTTGTTCCAGGAATTCCGCGACGAGTTCCGACCCGAGTCCCCGCAGGCCCGGGCACTCCCGGCCGAGAACCAGAATCCGGAGCCCATGCCCGACGCCCACCAGCCGGCCCCAGCGCCGCAGAAGAAGAGCGCGGGCCGTGACCTGAGCGCGGCCATAGGGGTCGGGGTCGGGCTCGGGGTGGTGATCGTCGCCTCGCTGTTCGTCTACAAGGCCGTGTTCGTCGGAGTGATCGCGGTCGCGGTCGTCGTCGGCCTGTGGGAGCTGACCAGCAGGCTGCGCGAGCGCAGGGAGATCAAGGCGCCGCTGGTGCCGCTCGCGGTGGGCGGTGCGGCGATGGTGGTCGCCGGGTATGTCAGCGGCGCCGAGGGCGCGTGGGTCGCCATGGCGTTGACGGCGCTCGCGACCCTGGTCTGGCGGATGACCGAGCCGCCGGAGGGGTATCTGAAGGACGTCACGGCGGGCGTCTTCGCGGCGTTCTACGTGCCGTTCCTGGCCACGTTCGTCGCGATGATGCTGACCGCGGACGACGGCCCCTGGCGCGTGCTGACGTTCCTGCTTCTCACGGTCGTCAGCGACACCGGCGCGTACGCGGTCGGCTGGCGGTTCGGCAAGCGCAAGCTGGCCCCGCGCATCAGCCCCGGCAAGACCCGCGAGGGTCTGGTGGGCGCGGTGAGCTTCGCGATGGTCGCGGGCGCGCTGTGCATGCAGTTCCTGATCCACCACGGCACCTGGTGGCAGGGCCTGCTGCTGGGCCTCGCGGTCGCGGCCAGCGCCACTCTGGGCGACCTCGGCGAGTCCATGATCAAACGCGACCTGGGCATCAAGGACATGGGCACCCTGCTCCCGGGCCACGGCGGCATCATGGACCGCCTGGACTCCCTGCTTCCCACGGCGCCGGTGGTCTGGCTGCTGCTGGTGGTGTTCGTCGGGTCGGCGTGAGCCCATGTGCGCCGACGCGCTTACGGCCCCGTCCTACGCGAAGGACGGGGCCGTTGCCTTTGCGGGCCGTCGCCCGCCCGAAAGGCCTCACGTGGCCCGGATGGCCGCGATGTCGAACTGGAGGCGGACCTTCTCGCTCACCATGGCGCCGCCCTGGGCCAGCCGGGCGTCGTAGCTCAGCCCCCAGTCCGAGCGGTTGATCGTCGTGGTGCCGTCGAAGCCGACGCGCTCGTCCCCGAACACGTCGGTGACGTGGCCGATGTAGGTGAGGTCCAGGTCGACGGGCCGGGTGGTGTCCTTGATCGTGAGGTCGCCGGTCATGCGGTAGACGTCGGTGTCCACGAGTCGTACGGCGGTGCTGGTGAAGGTCATCCGCGGATGTGCCCCGGCGTCCAGGAACTGCCGACCGATCAGGTGCGCGTCGCGCTGCTCGACACCGGTGTCGACGCTGGCGGTGTAGAGCACGATGTCGGCGCGGGAGCGAGTCGGCTCACGCCCGTCGAAGTAGAGGCGGCTCTCGTACTCGGTGAACGCGCCCCGCACCGTCGTCACCATCGCGTGCCGCACGGAGAACCCGATCCTGCTGTGCGCGGGATCGATCAGCCACTCGCCGGTGAGATCCGCCAGCTCGGGGTCGGGCAGAACGGCGGTGGCACCGGCCCCGGGGGCGACGCTCGCCATGGGAGCGGCGGACGGCTGTGCACGCCGCTGGAAGGAGTTGCGGCCGAAAAGGTTCATGGCTCGTGGTTACGCCAGGGCAGGGGACCGGACAAGGCTTGATCAGGAAACCCGACCGTTCCCCGGAAGAACTTCACGGCGCGCAGCAACGGCGACCGTCCCGTGCCGACGCCCGGAGAACCGGCGGTGACCGGCGAACAAGGGCGCCAAAAGGCTATGCAGGCGGCAAATGCTCCGATAAAGGGTATTGACCTCACGTCTGAGGCATACAACCATATTCGGAACCACGAGCGCCGAATTGTCGCCCTGCGGACCGCGCGGCGCTCCGTCTCGGCCCGAAGGAGGGCGGCCATGAAGACGTTTCTGAGGCGTATGCCGGGCAAGCAAGCGACGGTGGCGGCAATGATCCTGGGGGCGACCCTTTTGATCGCTCCCACCGCGACCGCCGCCACCGACAGCCCGAAGCCCCAGAGCCCGAGCCTCGACCGCTGCGTCCACAGCGCGGGCCCGGCCGGGCGCTATTTCTACCCGGGCTACGCCAACGTCCCCTGTCTGTGACGGGAGTACGGGCCAAGGGGGCTCGGTCGCGCCCCCCCCGGGCCCTTACGCCGGAGCCTCAGCCATCGGCCGGACTGCGGCCGAGGAGGATGAGCAGGTCGTCCCAGTGGCGCTGCGGCACGGAGGCGTTGAAGGCGTCGGTGTCGGACGCGCTTTGATCAACACGACGGAGGCGGAGCGCGCGCAGCAGCGCGGGATCCTCGATCGAACGGCGGGCCACCCTCGGCCCGTACGGCGCTCAGGGGGGCACCGGGTCACCGATCCGTGTGTGGCGGCGCATTGCCGTCCCGGTAGCCATCGCCGCACAGGGTGGCCCAGTTGACGGAAGGCGACGCGAGGGTCGAGCCCGAATCGCTTGGCGCGGGACCAGGTCGGGCGCACGATGATCGCTGGGGAAGGGGCTCTGGCGAGCACTCTCGCCGCACCGGCCCCAGACCCGAGTGCGTTCGGTACGAGGGGCTGGGGCCGGCACGCCCGGAGCACGCACCTGACGCCGCACGGCCGCCCTTCGGGCAACGACGCGAATGGTCGGACAGGCCCTCTAGGGCGTGTTTCGAAAGTCCCGTCTGGTCCGCGACGCCTGGCACGGCACCTCGCCGCGTTGTCGGGATCGTCCACGTACGCCCGGTACGAGGACGACACTCCGCCTTGCGATGCACCGCACCAGACGCCGCGGACCCCGCCCTCCGGGCGGACGACGCTACTTTCGAAACACGCCCTAGTTGACAGAACACCTAGTACGTCAACGTGACCGCAGCAGCCCCGCGGTCGCCTCATCACCTGCGGTGGTTCATCCAGGAGAGATCTTCACCGCTGTTGCCCATGGCCCCGCGCTTCCAGGCGCGCAGATCGCGCCGGGCCTCCCGCGCATCAACCTCCATGGTGCGGCTGTCTCGGTTTGTACTCCCGCGGCGTCGCGCACGTCTGTCGCTAAGAACGCCGAAGGCGAGGAACCCCAACACCAGTAGTGCTGTCGGCACTAAAAGAATCATGGACATGATGGTCCAGCCGCTCAACCTCGCTGTCCAGCGATATGCGTCGTGCGACTGCGGGAGAGTGCTTCGACGGGGGGAGTCGCAGGCGAGCAGGGAGGGCGGGAGAACGGCATACGTGCCCTCTACGTGCCCGATCAGATGGTGAGCCACGGGGAACGTCAGCAACCCACTCAGGAACGCGCGGGTCAGCGTCTTGCCAGCTCAGGCAGCACCCGCATACGCGATCTTCCAAACTAGCTACGCGGGTTCGATTCCTGCCGCCCGCTCTGAACGCCGAAGGCCCAGGCAAGAGGTTGTCTCCCTCTCCCTGGGCCTTCAGCCGGTCCTGGGACGGGTTCAAGCCTGCGGCAGCGCTCTCAGCGCTTGAAGGAGCCCTTGGTCTGTTCCTTCGTGCCCCGCATCTTGCCTCGTGCTTCGAGAGCGGCGCCTTTCGCCGCGAGGGTTTCCTTGTGCATCGCGTGGGCCGCCGTCCGCACGGTCTTTCCGATGATCTGTTCGGCCTTTGCCTTGGCCCGTTCTCCGGCGCTCATCTCGGTACCTCCGTGGGTCTCACTGGCCGTGTGCCCCTTGAGGCAAAGGGTGAAGCCACCCTTGTGGGCCGCGTTGGTAAGGGGCGGCCGAGGTCCCCACGGGCCCGACGTGGAGTGGTTCCAGATCCGCTCTCACCCGGATGATCGCCTCGATGCCTTCGTGGCGGCGGCGCTTATCGCCAAGGACGGTCTGCTTCGCGTAAGGGGATCGAGTGGCAGCTCAGCCGGGACGTGCAGCCCCGTCGGCTGGGCCGTCTCTGGGCCGTCCGAGGCCGCTCGATGGCGACCGCTGACGACCACTACCGACAGTCGTAGCTGACGACAGTCCCAGGTCACCCAAGTGGATCTGCGACACTGGTACCACCATGCCCAAGCCCGGAGAACTCACTTTCGTCGCGCCGCGCGGAGCCAAGAAGCCGCCGCGGCATCTTGCCGATCTCACGCCCGCGGAGCGCAAGGACGCGGTGGCCGAGATCGGTGAGAAGCCGTTCCGTGCCAAGCAGCTCTCGCAGCACTACTTCGCGCGGTACGCGCACGACCCGGAGCAGTGGACGGACATCCCCGCCGGCTCGCGCGACAAGCTGCGCGAGGCACTGTTCCCGGGGCTGATGACCGTCGTCCGGCATCTGTCGACGGACGAGGGGACCACCCGCAAGACGCTGTGGCGGCTGTTCGACGGGACCCTCGTGGAGTCCGTGCTGATGCGGTACCCGGACCGGGTCACCATGTGCATCAGCTCACAGGCCGGATGTGGCATGAACTGTCCGTTCTGTGCGACCGGGCAGGCGGGGCTGGACCGGAATCTGTCCACCGCCGAGATCGTCCACCAGATCGTGGACGGGATGCGGGCGCTGCGGGACGGTGAGGTTCCCGGCGGTCCTGCCCGGCTCTCCAACATCGTCTTCATGGGCATGGGCGAGCCGCTCGCCAACTACAAGCGGGTGGTGGGCGCCATCCGGGCGCTCACCGATCCCGCCCCGGACGGGCTGGGACTCTCGCAGCGCGGGATCACCGTGTCCACCGTCGGGCCCGTGCCGGCCATCCACCGGTTCGCCGACGAGGGCTTCAAGTGCCGGCTCGCGATCTCCCTGCACGCCCCCGACGACGAGCTGCGCGACACCCTCGTCCCCGTCAACACGCGCTGGAAGGTGCGCGAGGTGCTGGACGCCGGGTTCGAGTACGTCGAGAAGAGCGGGCGCCGGCTGTCGATCGAGTACGCGCTCATCCGCGACATCAACGACCAGGCATGGAGGGGGGACCGGCTCGGGCGGCTGCTCAAGGGCAGGCCCGTGCACGTCAACCTCATTCCGCTGAACCCGACGCCGGGGTCGAAGTGGACCGCCTCGCGGCCCGAGGACGAGAAGGCCTTCGTGGAGGCCATCGCCGCCCATGGTGTGCCGGTCACCATACGGGACACCCGGGGACAGGAGATCGACGGGGCCTGTGGTCAGCTGGCGGCCACCGAGCGGTAATCTGGCCACCGTCCCATCACACCTTCATATTCCGACAGGGGAGCGCCACAGCGCTGAGAGTGCGGCGGACAGGGCCGCAGACCCTCTGAACCTCGCCCAGGTCATTCTGGGTAGGAAGTTCGGTCATCACTCGAGCTGTTGCGCCCTGCCCGGGGTTCTCCGGGCGGGGCCGCGTCTCTTCCTGGCCAACCCCAGGAGGACATCCAGTGCAGAACAAGACCCTCGTGGCCGTCGCGGTCGGCCTCGGACTCATAGGCCTGTCCGCGTGCGGATCGACGGGCTCGAAGAGCGCCGCCGCCGACTCCAGGACGGTGACTCTCGTCAGCCACGATTCGTGGGCCGTGTCCAAGAACGTGCTCGCCGACTTCGAGAAGAAGACCGGGTACACGGTGAAGGTCCTCAAGGACGGCGACGCCGGGCAGGCCGTCAACAAGGCGATCCTGACCAAGGACAACCCGCAGGGCGACGTCTTCTTCGGCGTCGACAACACCCTGCTCTCCCGCGCCCTCGACAACGGCCTCTTCCAGCCGTACACCGCCAAGGGCCTGGACACGGTGGGAGCCCAGTACCAGCTCGACAAGGCCAGGCACCGGGTCACGCCCGTCGACTACGGCGACATCTGCGTCAACTACGACAAGGCCTACTTCGCCCGGCACAAGCTGACCCCGCCGCAGTCCTTCGCCGACCTCGTCAAGCCCGAGTACAAGAACCTCCTCGTCACCGAGAACGCCGCCACCTCCTCGCCCGGTCTCGGCTTCCTGCTCGGCAGCGCCGCACGGTTCGGCGACCAGGGCTGGCAGGACTACTGGAAGAAGCTGAAGGCCAACGGCGTGAAGGTGGTCGACGGCTGGGAGCAGGCGTACTACCAGGAGTTCTCGGGCTCCTCGGAGGGCAAGAAGGCGGGCGGTGACCGGCCGCTCGTCGTGTCGTACGCCTCCTCCCCGCCCGCCGAGGTGATCTACGCCAAGAAGCGGCCCAGCGCCGCCCCGACCGGTGTGGCGGACGGTACCTGCTTCCGGCAGATCGAGTTCGCCGGCCTGCTCGGCAACGCGAAGAACCCCAAGGGCGCCAAGGCGTTCATCGACTTCCTGGTCTCCAAGGAGTTCCAGGAGGACATGCCGCTGAACATGTTCGTCTACCCGGTGGTCCAGGGCGCCGCCGTACCCGCCGACTTCACCAAGTACGGCCCTGCCGCCCAGCACCCCGAGACCATGGCCCCCGGCAAGATCGCCGCCAACCGTGACCAGTGGGTCAAGTCGTGGACCTCGCTCGTACTGAAGTAGCGAAACCCCGGCGGGGAAACGCGGCGCGGCTCGGCCTGATGGCCCTGCCCGTCGCGTTCTTCGCGCTGTTCTTCGCCTGGCCCGTCGCCGCGATCGTGGCGCGCGGGCTGAAGGTGGACGGCGCCTGGCAGTGGGGGCGGCTCACCGACGTGGTGACCCAGCCGGACATCCGGCACGTGCTGTGGTTCACCACCTGGCAGGCGCTCGCCTCCACTGCGCTGACCCTGCTGCTGGCGCTGCCCGCCGCCTACGTCTTCGCCCGTCTCGACTTTCCGGGCAAACAGGTGCTGCGGGCCGTGGTCACCGTGCCGTTCGTGCTGCCGACCGTTGTCGCCGGCAGCGCCTTCCTCGCCCTCGTCGGGCACGGCGGGCTGCTCGACGACCTGTGGGGCGTCCGGCTGGACACCACCGTGTGGGCGATCCTGCTGGCCCACGTCTTCTTCAACTACGCGGTCGTCGTACGGACCGTGGGCGGGCTGTGGTCCCAGCTCGACCCCCGGCAGGAGGAGGCCGCCCGCATGCTGGGGGCCTCGCCGCTCGGCGCCTGGCGGAAGGTCACCCTCCCCGCGCTCGCGCCCGCCGTGGCCGCCGCCGCGCTGATGGTGTTCCTGTTCTGCTTCACCTCCTTCGGTATCGTCCAGATCCTCGGCGGCCCCACCTTCTCCACCTTGGAAGTGGAGATCTACCGGCAGACCTCCGAGGTCTTCGACCTGTCCACGGCCGCCGTCCTCACCCTCGTCCAGTTCGCCGCCGTCGGCGCGATCCTCGCCGTGCACGCCTGGTCCGTACGGCGACGGGAGGCCGCGCTGCGGCTGGTGGACCCGGTGGTGACGGCCCGTCGGCCGCGCGGCGCCGGGCAGTGGACGCTGCTCGGCCTGGTCCTCGGCACCGTCGCCCTGCTCCTGGTGCTGCCCCTCGCCGTCCTCGTCCAGCGCTCCCTCGACGCACCGGACTTCGGCTACTACCGGGCGCTCACCGACTCCGACGGCGGTACGTTCCTGGTGGCGCCGGTCCACGCGGTGTGGACCTCGCTCCAGTACGCCGTCGCCGCCACCGCCATCGCCGTGGGCGTGGGCGGTCTCGCCGCCGCAGCGCTGGCCCGGCGGGACGCCGGACGGCTGGCGCGGGGCTTCGACGCGCTGCTGATGCTGCCGCTCGGCGTCTCCGCCGTGACCGTCGGCTTCGGTTTCCTGATCGCCCTCGACAGGCCGCCGCTGGACCTCCGGCAGTCCTGGGTCCTCGTCCCGCTCGCCCAGGCGCTGGTCGGCGCCCCCTTCGTCGTACGGACGATGCTGCCCGTGCTGCGCGCGGTGGACCTACGGCTGCGGGAGGCGGCCGCCGTGCTCGGGGCCTCGCCCTGGCGGGTGTGGCGTGAGGTGGATCTGCCGATGGTGCGCAGGGCGCTGCTGGTCGCGGCCGGGTTCGCGTTCGCCGTCTCGCTCGGCGAGTTCGGGGCGACGGTGTTCATCGCCCGGCCCGACAATCCGACGCTCCCCGTCGCGGTGGCCCGGCTCCTCAGTCGGCCCGGGGACCTCAACTACGGCCAGGCGATGGCCCTTTCGACCATTCTCATGGTGGTGTGCGCGGCCGCGCTGCTGCTCTTGGAGCGGCTGCGCACCGACCGGACGGGGGAGTTCTAGATGCTGCTGAGTCTCGACGCCGCGACCGTGCGCCTCGGTGGACGGGCCGTGCTCGACGCGGTCGGCCTGGAGGTCGCCGAGCACGAGGTGGTGTGCGTGCTCGGGCCGAGCGGCAGCGGGAAGTCGACCCTGCTGCGGGCGGTCGCCGGACTCCAGCCCCTCTCCGCCGGACGGGTGTTGCTCGACGGGCGGGACCAGACGCGTGTGCCCGCGCACAAGCGGGGCGTCGGGCTGATGTTCCAGGACCACCAGCTCTTCCCACACCGGGACGTCGGCGCGAACGTGGCCTTCGGGCTGCGCATGCACGGCGTGGCCAAGGGTGAAAGGGACGCCGAGGCAGCCCAGTTGCTGGATCTGGTCGGGCTGCCCGGCGCCGCCCGGCGGGCCGTTGCCTCCCTCTCCGGCGGCGAACAGCAGCGCGTGGCTCTCGCCCGCGCGCTGGCGCCGCGCCCCCGGCTGCTGATGCTGGACGAGCCGCTCGGCCAGCTCGACCGCTCGCTGCGCGAACGTCTGGTCGTCGAACTGCGGGAACTCTTCGGCCGGTTGGGTACGACCGTGCTTGCCGTGACCCATGACCAGGGCGAGGCGTTCGCGTTGGCCGACCGGGTGGTGGTGATGCGGGACGGGCGGATCGCGCAGTCCGGCACGCCACTGGAGGTCTGGCAGCGGCCCGCCGACGCGTTCGTGGCCCGCTTCCTCGGCTTCGACAACGTGGCCGAGGTGACCGTCGCCGGTACGGCCGCCCACAGCCCCTGGGGCAAGCTGCCGGTCCCGGACGGCTCGCCGCAGGGAGAGCGAAGCCTGCTGGTGCGGCCCGCCGGGGTACGGCTGGTGGCGGCCGACGCGGGCCTGCGCTGCACGGTGACCGCGCGCACCTTCAAGGGCACCCATGTGGCCGTCCACCTGCAGCCCGCGGACGCCCCGCGCCTGGAGGCGGCCTGCGCGCTGCGGAACGCGCCCGAGGTCGGGGACGCGGTGGGCGTGGAGTTCGACACGACCGAAGTCGTCGTGCTCGGCTGATCGTCGCCGCCCTGGAGGGCCTGTCCACCCATTCCCGCCTGCCGCGCGACGCCGTGCACGCTCCCCCACTGCCTCAAGGGCGTGGGAGGTGCCGCCACCCGCCGCACCGGCCCCGGGCCCAGGTACGTCCGGTACGAGGGCCTGGGGCCGGTATGCCCAGGGCACGCACCTGACGCCGCGTGGCCGCCCTTGGGGCAACGACGCGAACTGTCGGACGGGCCCTCTAGGGTGTGCCGCATGACCTTTGTCGCACATGACCGTCACTGTGACGAAATCGCCCACCAGCTCGCCCAGTTCCGGGCTCTGGTGTCCTCGGGCGCCGATCTGTCGGCCACTGTGCCGACCTGTCCGAAGTGGACGCTGGAACAGCTCGCACGGCACATGGGCGGCGCCCTGCGCTGGGCGGCCACGCTGGTGCGGGCCCGGGCCCAGGAGATGCTCCCGCGCGAGCAGGTGCCGCTCGGCGGGGGACCGGAGGCCGAGGGTGACGCGGCGGCCCTGGACGCCTGGCTCGCGGAGACCGGCGAGATGATCGTCGGGGCGCTGCGCGAGGCCGGACCCGAGGCCGGTGTGTGGTCCTGGATGGGCATGGCCACCAGCGGGTTCTGGGCCCGCCGGATGACCAATGAGATCACCGTTCACCGTGCGGACGCCGCGCTCACCGTCGGCGCGCCCTACGAGGTCGCGCCCGACATCGCCGCCGATGCGCTGGACGAGTGGCTGCAGATCGCGCAGTGGGTGCAGCGCTCCGGGGCGCGCGAGTGGGCCGACGAGCTGCGCGGGCCCGGCCGCAGCATCCATCTGCACGCCACCGACGTCGCCCCGGACCTGAACGCCGAATGGCTGATCGAGCTGGGCGAGGACGGGCTGAGCTGGCGGCGCGGCCACGAGAAGGCCACGGTCGCCCTGCGCGGCCCGCTCACCTCCGTGCTGCTCGCGTTCTACAACCGGCTGCCGCTGGACGCCCCTGGCCTGGAGATCCTCGGCGAGCGAGAGGTGCTGGAGTTCTGGCGGAAGCACGCCACCTTCGGCTGACGCACGACCGCGGCCCGTCCCCTGGGGATAGGGGGACGGGCCGCGGTGGTGTACGGGTGCCGCGGAGCGGGGCGTCAGCCGTTGCCGCGCGCTCCACGACGGCGCATGCCGAAGTAGACGGCGCCCCCGCCGACGACGACCAGCGCGCCCGCGACGCCGACGATCAACCCGGTGTCGGAGTTGGCACCGGTCTCGGCGAGGTTGGAGTCACCGGCCGCCGGGGAGGGCGCGTTGCTGGGCGCGCTCGCCGGGGCGGAGCTGGACGCGGAGGACGACGGGGTCGGTGTCGCCGACTGGGCCGGGGCGGACTTCGACGGCGAAGGCTTCGGCGTCGACGGGGTCGGGGTGTCGGTCTTGCAGGCGGTGGCCGGGGTCGTCAGTCCGCCCTGGATGTCCTCGTCGACGTAGGGGCTCGCCTTGACGTGGACGCGGTAGGTCGCGTTCGCCTTCCAGTCCTCCGAGAAGGTGACCGGAGTGCCCTCGGCCGACCCCTTGACCTCCTGCTTGCCCACCTGGGTCTCGACGCCACCGCTGCCCTCGAGGAACACGGTGACCTGGGCCGGGGTGCGGGAGCGGTCGGTGTCGGTGACGACAATGACACCCTTCTGGCCGTCGCACTTGGCTTCGGCCTTGAATTCGCTGATGTTGCACGCGAGCGCGGAGCTGGACACACCCAGCACGATCGCGGCCGAGGCGGAGGCAACACCCAGAATGCGCACGGAACGGCGTACGCCACGGTGAGTTATGGACAACGTCTGTCCTTTACAGTGTGCAACTGCGGGGGGTTGAGGGGGAGTTGAGGCACCGAACGGACGAGTGCCCCACCACCCCCGAGAGACTCACAGGTCTATAAGCGCTCCATAAGCACTGTCAATGCATATGCCGCCAGCGGCCGTTGGCTTTGCCTGCTTATTACCCGCAGAGACGTTTGATCGCGTCAGCAGCCGGCTCGATCCGGTCGACGAGGGCGATACGGGGCGCCGCCGGCCGGCCGTCGCACGGTGCCCGCGACACCGGCCCGGCCGACAACTCCCCTGTCCCGTATTGCCTCGACGACATGGACCCCGACGGGGCGTCAGCCCTGCACCGCCGTCGGGTCCATCCAGATGACCTCCCAGGTGTGGCCGTCGAGGTCGTCGAAGGCGCGGCCGTACATGAAGCCGTGGTCCTGGGTCTCGCCGCTCGGCGTGGCGCCCAGGGAGAGGGCCCTGTCGACCAGTTCGTCGACCTTCTCGCGGCTCTCCGCGCCCAGGGCGACCAGCACCTCGCTGGTCTTCGTGGCGTCGGCGATCTCCTTCTTGGTGAAGGTCGCGTAGAACGGCTTGGTCAGCAGCATCGCGACGATGGTCTCGCTGATCACCACCGAGGCGGCCTTGTCGTCGCTGAACCGGGGGTCGATCGTGTAGCCCAGCTCCGTGAAGAACTTCTTCGAGGCGTCGAGGTCGTTCACGGGCAGGTTCACGAAGATCATCTGCTGGTACATGGGCCCTCCCGGGCGTTCCGTGCCGTAAGGCAGTGTGTTCGGTGGGGTGGACCGGGAACCCCGGGAGAACTCATCGGTCGACGGGGAGCTTTTTTTCGAGGTGGGTGGTCAGCGCTCCACGGGCAGGACCACCAGGGCGGTGACGACCAGGGTGAGCGGACCGAAGAGCGCCACCAGGGCCGCCGTGCGCAGGGCCGCCGCCGCGCGCAGCATGGTGGCCGGCGCCCCGAGCCGGAGCAGCGCGGCCGTCGTCTCCGCCCGACACTGGCGGGTCTCCACGGCCGCGGTGAGGAGGGTGGCGACCGTGCAGCCGGTCACGAGCAGCGCGCCGAGGGTGGCCAGCGGGCCGAAAGCGGCTGCCGAGCCGGCGTGCACCGTGGTCATCGCGTAGCCGGCGGACGCGACCGCGCAGACGACGCCGAGGGGGCGGCCGATGCGGGTGGCCTCCGCCATGAGGACCCGCCCGGCGAGGAGACGGAGGGCACCGGGGCGGATGGACTGCAGGAGACGGCCGCACAGATGAGTGAGGCCGGGCCCGGCGAGGACGAGGCCGGTGGCGGTGAGCAATCGGCCGAACAGTACGGCGAGGTTCGAGTGTCCCTCGTAGGCCTCGACGGCGAGACCGGTGGCCAGGAGGCTGATGCCCCAGGGGAGGCCGGTGGGGGCGTCCTCGGGGGGAGGGGCGCCGTCGGTCCAGTCGGCGTCCGGTGTTCGGGGCTCGTGGTCGGTCGCGCTGCCGTCCGCGCCCGCCCTCCCCGTCGCCGCTTCGGGCTGCTCGCCGTCGTCGCCCCTTGCGTGCTCGTCGCGCGGAGCACCGGACCCCGGCCGCGACCGCGTCCCGAACCTCCCGTACGTCCCGAAGGTCTCCCGGACCACCGAGTGGCCGTACGCGCCGAAGCGGCCGTATCTGCGCAGCAGCGGGGTGGTGGGACGGGGGTCCTTCGGGCGGAGGACGAGGGCCACCGTGGCCGAGGCGGCGGCCGGGACCAGCGACAGCAGGTTCAGGGTGGCCGGGACCGGAAGCTGTGCGTCCACCGCGAGGAAGTCCGCCACCGCGCCGTCGAGCGGCACGCCGGTGAGGTCGCCTCGCAGGCCGAGGAAGACCAGCAGGGCCAGCAGCGAGCCCAGGGTGCAGGACAGGGCGGTGGTCAGCGCCGAGATCGCCATCATGCGGGCCGGTCCGAGGCCCACGGCGGACAGGCCCGTGCGTGGCCGGGTGGCGGGATCGGTGCGGGCGACGGCGAGCGCGAAGTACACCGTGGCGGCGAGCGGCACCGTGCACCAGGCGAGCCGCAGCGCGGCGGCGTCCGAGGCCTCGGGGTGGTCCAGGGCGTAGCCGAAGCTGGCCAGCAGGAGGAATCCGGTGCCCGCCGAGGCCGCGGTCACCAGCAGTCGGCGCAGCAGGACGGCGGGCCGGGCCGCACGGGTCAGACGGAGAGCGACCACGCGGCCCGGCCTTCCGTCTCGGGGGTCTCCGGCAGATGCACGGTGCTCACGCGCCGGCCGTCCAGCAGGGCGACCGTGCTGTCGGCGAGGGCGGCGGTGTCGGGGTCGTGGGTCGCGAGCACGACCGTGATGCCGTGCGAGCGGGCGGCCGTGGTCAGGGTGCGCAGCACGTGCGTGCGGTCGGCCCGGTGCAGCGGGGCCGTGGGCTCGTCCGCGAAGAGGACCGTGGGGGCCGTGGCCAGGGCCCGGGCGATCGCCACGCGCTGGCGCTCGGCGTGCCGCAGTTGGCGCGGGCGGCTGCGGGCCTTCTCGCCGACGTCGAGCCGCTCCAGCCACTCGAGCGCCGCGACCTTGGCCCTGCGGCGGCCGGTGCCGCGCAGCATCAGGGGGAGCGCGGCGTTCTCCCAGACGTTCAGCTCGGGCACCAGGACCGGTTCCGTGTCGATCCAGCCGAAGCGTTCCCGGCGCAGCCGTTCCCGGCGCATCGGGCCCAGGGTGTGCATGGGGGAGCTGTTGAACCACACCTCGCCCTCACGCACCGGCACCAGACCGGACAGACAGCGCAGGAGGGTCGTCTTCCCGCTGCCGCGCGGGCCGGTGACGGCGAGGATCTCGCCCGCGCGCACCCCCAGCGAGACCCCGGTGAGCCCAGGGGAGCCGTCGGGATGGCTGAAGTGCAGGGAGCGTGCCCAGAGCACGTCGTTGTCCGGCGGGGCCTCGGCCTCCATGGGCGTACACCTCGGTTCTGATCCGTTTTCCCGTATCCGATCCCTCGTCCGGGGGAACGAAGGCTGGGCCGATCGGTCACCGGAACGCTAGGCAGCGGTCACGGGGAGGCCGGACAGCACACGGCCCCGGGCCGCCGTTCTCACTCGAACGGACGGCACCGGGGCCGGTGCAGATCAGCTGATCGGAGGAATCGGGCTCAGAGCTTGGTCCACGCCTCCGTCAGCGTCGCACGCAGTATCTGCTCGATCTCGTCGAAGGTCTCCTGGTTGGAGATCAGCGGCGGGGCGAGCTGGACGACCGGGTCGCCGCGGTCGTCGGCACGGCAGTACAGGCCGTTGTCGAACAGGGCCTTGGAGAGGAAGCCGTACAGGACGCGCTCGGTCTCCTCCTCGTTGAAGGACTCCTTGGTGTTCTTGTCCTTCACCAGTTCGATGCCGTAGAAGAAGCCGTTGCCGCGGACGTCGCCGACGATCGGCAGGTCGTGCAGCTTCTGCAGCGTCCGGAGGAAGTTGCCCTCGTTGTCGAGCACGTGCTGGTTGAGGTTCTCGCGCTCGAACAGGTCGAGGTTGGCGAGGCCCACGGCCGCGGAGACCGGGTGGCCGCCGAAGGTGTAGCCGTGCAGGAAGGTGTTGTCGCCCTTGTAGAACGGCTCGGCGAGGCGGTCGGAGATGATGCAGGCGCCGATGGGGGAATAACCCGAGGTCATGCCCTTGGCACAGGTGATCATGTCCGGGACGTAGCCGAACTTGTCGCAGGCGAACATGGTGCCCAGCCGGCCGAAGGCACAGATGACCTCGTCCGAGACGAGCAGGACGTCGTACTGGTCGCAGATCTCGCGCACGCGCTGGAAGTAGCCGGGCGGCGGCGGGAAGCAGCCGCCGGCGTTCTGCACCGGCTCCAGGAAGACTGCGGCGACGGTCTCCGGGCCCTCGAAGAGGATCTGCTGCTCGATCTGGTCGGCGGCCCAGCGGCCGAAGGCCTCCGGGTCGTCGCCGAAGATCGGGGCGCGGTAGATGTTGGTGTTCGGCACCTTGTGCGCGCCAGGGACGAGCGGCTCGAAGGGGGCCTTGAGGCCGGGCAGGCCCGTGATGGACAGGGCGCCCTGCGGGGTGCCGTGGTAGGCGACCGCACGCGAGATGACCTTGTGCTTGGTGGGCTTGCCGACCAGCTTGAAGTACTGCTTGGCGAGCTTCCAGGCGGTCTCGACGGCCTCGCCGCCGCCGGTGGTGAAGAAGACCTTGTTCAGGTCGCCGGGGGCGTGGTCCGCCAGGCGCTCGGCCAGCTCGACGGCCTTGGGGTGGGCGTAGGACCACACCGGGAAGAAGGCCAGCTCCTGGGCCTGCTTGAAGGCGGTCTCGGCGAGCTCCGTGCGGCCGTGACCGGCCTGGACCACGAACAGACCGGCGAGACCGTCGAGGTAGCGCTTGCCCTTGTCGTCGTAGATGTAGGTGCCCTCACCCCGGACGATGGTCGGCACGGGGGAGTTCTCGTACGAGGACATGCGGGTGAAGTGCATCCACAGGTGGTCGTACGCGGCGCGGCTGAGGTCCTTCTGGGTCACGGTTATCGGGTTCCCCACATGTAGGTCTGCTTCTTCAGCTTCAGGTAGACGAAGCTCTCGGTGGAGCGCACGCCGGGCAGGGCCCGGATGCGTTTGTTGATGACGTCCAGCAGGTGGTCGTCGTCCTCGCAGACGATCTCGGCGAGGATGTCGAACGAGCCCGCGGTCATCACCACGTACTCGACTTCCGACATGTCGGTCAGCGCGTCCGCGATCGACTCCACATCGCCCTCGACGTTGATGCCGACCATCGCCTGCCGGCGGAAGCCCACGGTGAGCGGGTCCGTGACGGCGACGATCTGCATCACGCCCTGGTCCAGCAGCTTCTGGACGCGCTGGCGCACGGCAGCCTCCGACAGGCCGACGGCCTTGCCGATCGCGGCGTACGGCCTGCGGCCGTCCTCCTGGAGCTGCTGAATGATGGCGAGGGAGACGGCGTCCAGCTGGGGGCTGTTGCCGTTCCTGGACTCGCGGGTGGAGTCCCTCTGGTCTGCGCTTCGACTGGCCACGACCTCACTGTGCACGAGCTCTCGTCAGTTTCGCAAGCCCCGATCGATGAAATCCGTTGTCTGAGACTCGTGCACTTGCGGATTTCGCAGCACCCGATGGTGTGGGGGTGTTGAAAACGTCGGCGTGACGGCTAGGGTGGGTGTCTCAGTGAGTGGACGCACAGAACCAGATCAGGAGGCCGGCAGTGAGCACCGAGCTGCGTCGTCTGCGCAACTACATCGACGGTGAGTTCCGGGACGCCGCCGACGGACGGACCACCGAGGTGGTCAACCCCGCGACGGGCGAGGCGTACGCGACCGCGCCGCTGTCCGGCAAGGCGGACGTCGACGCCGCGATGGAGGCGGCCGCCCGTGCCTTCCCGGCCTGGCGCGACACCACCCCCGCCGAGCGCCAGAAGGCCCTCCTCAAGATCGCCGACGCGTTCGAGGAGCGCGCCGAGGAGCTGATCGCGGCCGAGGTGGAGAACACGGGCAAGCCGATCGGGCTGACCCGCTCCGAGGAGATC
This sequence comes from Streptomyces sp. NTD91, assembly GCF_059510455.1. Lineage (NCBI taxonomy): Bacteria > Bacillati > Actinomycetota > Actinomycetes > Kitasatosporales > Streptomycetaceae > Streptomyces > Streptomyces sp. NTD91. The sequence goes on along the minus strand of NZ_JCAJZW010000003.1, from coordinate 101,205 downwards.
CCGCCGATGGTCGACCAGATCCGCTTCTTCGCGGGCGCGGCGCGGATGCTGGAGGGCCGCTCGGCCGGTGAGTACATGGAGGGGATGACCTCGATCATCCGCCGTGAGCCGGTCGGCGTCTGCGCGCAGGTCGCGCCGTGGAACTACCCGATGATGATGGCGGTGTGGAAGTTCGCCCCGGCGATCGCGGCGGGCAACACGGTCGTCCTCAAGCCGTCGGACACGACCCCCGCGTCCACGGTCCTGATCGCCGACATCATCGGCTCGATCCTGCCCAAGGGCGTCTTCAACGTCATCTGCGGCGACCGCGACACCGGCCGCCTGATGGTCGAGCACGACATCCCGGCCATGGCCTCGATCACCGGCTCGGTCCGCGCCGGCATGTCGGTCGCCGAGTCGGCGTCGAAGGACCTCAAGCGGGTGCACCTCGAGCTGGGCGGCAAGGCCCCGGTCGTCGTCTTCGAGGACACCGACATCGCCAAGGCCGTCGAGGACATCTCCGTGGCGGGCTTCTTCAACGCCGGCCAGGACTGTACGGCGGCCTGCCGCGTCCTGGTCCACGAGGCGATCCACGACGAGTTCGTGGCGGCGCTCGCGAAGGCCGCAGAAGACACCAAGACCGGTCAGCCGGACGACGAGGACGTCCTGTTCGGCCCGCTCAACAACCCCAACCAGCTGGGGCAGGTCGAGGGCTTCATCGAGCGGCTCCCCGCCCACGCGCGCGTGGAGGCCGGCGGCAAGCGCGTCGGTGACAAGGGCTACTTCTTCGCGCCGACCGTCGTCTCCGGCGTCAAGCAGGACGACGAGATCATCCAGAAGGAGGTCTTCGGTCCGGTCATCACCGTCCAGTCCTTCTCCGACGAGGACCAGGCCGTCGCGTACGCCAACGGCGTCGAGTACGCCCTCGCCTCCTCCGTGTGGACCAAGGACCATGCCCGCGCGATGCGCATGTCCAAGAAGCTCGACTTCGGCTGCGTGTGGATCAACACCCACATCCCGCTGGTCGCCGAGATGCCGCACGGCGGCTTCAAGAAGTCCGGCTACGGCAAGGACCTGTCGGCGTACGGCTTCGAGGACTACACGCGGATCAAGCACGTGATGACGTCGCTCGGCGAGTGAGCACCGGCGACAGCGGGCAGTGAGCGGCCCCCGGACGGGTTCACCTCCCCGTCCGGGGGCCGCGCATTCCGACGAGTGCTGCGGTGCACGGCGGCACTCACCACGGCGACGGGGCGATCAGCGGCCGGATCCCTCGCCGGCCACCTCGTCGGTGAACAGGACCACGCGCCGGACCGGGACAGGAACACGCCCAACCGGCCGGTGCGAAGCAAGGGGTGGCGTGGTCCCTGCGTGTGCTGTCAGGGATCATGATCCGGTCACCGGTGCGGGCGACCCTCGACGCAGTCGTCCGTTCCGAGACCGCTGAAACTGCTCTTGCGCCACGCCCACGGCTCTGCCACGCCTCCTCCGCCCCGTATGCGGAGGGACGCCGACCCGGTTCGCCCCGCACGGTGAGGTGCCGCCTCCCGTCGACCGGTTACGGACCGTCGTCCCCCTCGGCCCGAGTCGTCGCGCAACGGAGAATCGGCACTCGTCCTTCGCCGTGACAATGCCGCGCGGGACAGGACACGGCACATCGCGCCATGACGAGAACGGCGGGCGGAGCCGGCGGGTACGGCTGGAGACGGCCGCAGAACGACGAGTCGCAGGATGCGAGGTGGCAGAAGCGCAACTCGCCTCCGGCCCGACTGCATGATGAGCGTCACCGTACCGGATCTGACGGACCGGCATGTCTCCGTTCGAGTGGTACCCGGCCGAGTGTGGCATGGCATGCACGGCCGATTGCGGCATGGTTGACCCGGCCCTCCTCCTCCTACGATGGAAGTCGCCGTCGGGGGAGGGTGGTTGTGGCGAACAGTGCACCGCAGGGGGCCGGGCGCCGGCTGGAGGACGCGATCGCCTGGGCGGTCCGGAACGCGGACGGGATCGTCGCGCTCGTCGTCGCGGTCGTCGTCGGGGGCATGGACGTCCTCAACCAGAACATGGACGACAACGTCGTCTCCGGCGCCACGCTGCTCGTCCTCGCCGCGCTGGTGTACGGCTCGCTCACCGAGCGCCGCCGGCGCATGGCCGACATCCGCGCCGCCACCACGGCGACCAGCAGGGCCGTCGAGGACCTGGCGATGGTGCGCGCCCTGTCCGGCGCCGAGGTCGCGCTCGCGCACGAGCGGGCCCGCCGCACCACCACCCGCTGGGTGTTCAAGGGAGGCACCGGCACGTATCTGCGCGCCGTCACGCTGCCCGAGTGCGTGCTGGAGGCCCAGCGGCAGCGACGCTCGCTCAGCATGAAGATCGACATCATCAACCCGGCCGACGACGCCGTGTGCGCCGCCTACGCCCGCTTCCGCAGTACCTTCGGCTCCGGCGGGGACCTCGCCGCGTGGACCGTCGAGCGCACCCGCAAGGAGGCGTACGCCACCGTCGTCGCGGCGAGCTGGCACCGGCAGCGGCTGGACACTCTGGAGATCGACGTCCATCTGTCCTCCGTCGCACCGGCCCTGCGGTTCGACCTCTCGGACACCTGCCTGATCATCACCCAGGACGACCCCAGCCGGGTCAGCCTGTGCGTGGAGCGGGACCGGCCGCTCTACGACTACTACGTCACCGAACTGCACCAGAGCCGGGAACAGGCGGTCAAGCTCGATCTGCGCGAGGCCGTCCCGCTCGCCGACGAACCCACCGTCGACGAGGTCAGACGCCTGCTCGACCGGCTCGGACTGCCGCTTCCGCCGAGCTTCACCGACCGCGACGTCGGCGACATCATCGACAAGGCGCTGCGCGCGGAGAACCCGTACCGCAGGTGAGCGCCGTGTTCCGGCCAAGGGGGAAGGAACATGGACTACCCGGCCCTGGAACGGGCCGCCCGGCGGCACGCCACCGCCGAGCTGACCCGGCACGCCGTGGCGGAACTGGACCGGATCGTCTCGGGCCACCGCACCCTGCGCGCCGTACGGCACCCACTCGGGTTCATCTGCCTGCCCGTCCTGCGCGACGGCACCGACGGCGTCTGCGTCCACGTCTTCGGTATCCCGGAGGCGAAGCCCGACGCCACCGTGCCCCAAGTCCACTGCCACAGCTGGGACTTGACGAGCACCGTGCTGTACGGCCGGCTCGACAACCGGCGCGTGCACATCGACGGCACCGGCGATCCCACCCACCGCGTCTTCGAGGTGCTCAGCGACCCGACCGGCGTGGACGAACTACGGCCCACCGAACGGCTCGTGCGCTGCCGGCCGGGCGTACGGCAGACCAGCGAGCGGGGCCAGAGCTACGCCCTGCCGGCGGGTGAATTCCACACCAGCGTGGTGCCGGACGGGTGCCCCACCGCCACGCTGGTCCTGGGGCGGACCCTGCCCGGCGGGGTGGACCTCTCGCTGGGCCCGCCGTCCGCCCCCGGGCAGCGCATGGTCCGCCGGACGTGCGACGCGACCCGGACCGCCCGGATCGCTCGGGCCGCCCTCAGGAGGATCCATGAGCCCGAACCCTGACGTCTGGTCCTGCGAGCACGGTACGGCCGTGGCCGCCGCCGAGGAGGCCGGGGCGCTGCTGCGGTCCCGCTTCCCCGACGGCTTCGCCGCCCGCCCCAAGGGCGAACTCGGCGACGTCGTCACCGACCTGGACATCGCCGCCGAGCGACTGGTGGTCGGGCGGATCCGGGAACGCTTCCCGCACGACCGGATCCTCGCCGAGGAGTCCGGCGAACTCGCCGGCGACGGCGGTGGCCGCACCTGGCTGGTCGATCCCCTCGACGGCAGCAACAACGTGGTCATCGGGCTCGCCGTATACGTCGTCGGCGTCGCCCTGTGCGTGGGCGACACGCCCGTGGTGGGCGTCGTCCACGATCCGATGACCGGCCGTACGTGGTCCGCGCGGCGCGGTGGCGGCGCGCACGGCCCGGCCGGACGGCTCACGGCCCCAGCGGGTGGAGGTGTGTTTCCCGCCGCCGGGCCCCTGCTCGCCTGGACGCAGGGGCACGCCGTCTCTCGCGACGACCCCGTGGCCTGCTCCCTCAGGCACACCCTCGAACTGCGTTCCCGGCGCCTCCTCCAGCTCTGGGCGCCGCTGGCCGCCTGGGCGATGCTGGCCCGGGGGGACATCGACGGCTTCGTCGGATACCGTGCCGAAGCCATCGACCTGCCTGCCGGTGCGCTGCTCGCCCGCGAGGCCGGTATCGCGCTGCGGCACCTCGACGGTGCGGAGTTCGGCGGCGGCTTCGGCGGTCCCGACACGGGGCGCTCCTTCGTCGCCGGGCGTCCCGAACTCCTCCCGCACCTGCTGGACCTCGTCAGCCCTTTCTCTCCCGGCACCCGGGGCACTCGCACGGCGGAAACCGCCCCGACAGGTCCAGCGGCGCGGCGTTCCTCGGCGGCCGGTACGTCACCCTGGGCCCCCACGTCCGGCCCCCGTCCCGGGACACCCTCAGCGTGAGAAACACCCTGGCGTAGCCGTCTTCCTGGTCTTGCATTCCCGCGCCTTTCACGTTCCGTGGCGAATCATGCACACAGTGATGTGAGGGCGAGTACTTTCGGAAGACGACCGAGAGTGACAACGGGTTCGGCACGAGCGGGAGTGGAACAGGTGGCCATCGAGGACAATCCGCGGTCACGGGAGCAGTACGGGCAGGAGCTGAAGCGGCGGAGGGAGGCGGCTGGGCTCACGCAGGAGGAGCTGAGCCAGGGTGTCGTGATGTCCCGCACCCACATCGCCCACATCGAGGCGGGGCGGCGGAGGCCGGATGTGGAGGACGCCCGGCGGCTGGACCGGGAGCTGGGCACGGAGGGGTTCTTCGAGCGGTTTCTGCCGACGCTGGATGGACGCAAGGTCGCTGAGCACTTCAAGGGGGCGCTGGAGTTCGAGGGGCAGGCCACGGTCATCAAGGAGTACGCACCGAGCCTGGTGCCGGGAGTCTTGCAGACCGAGCCGTACGCGTACGAGGTGTTCAGCTCCAGCTTCCCGCGCAAGAGCAATGAGGAATGTGAGCAGCTCTTGGCCACCCGCCTCGACCGGGCCCGCATCCTCGACAACTTCCACTCACCGGAGTTCTGCGCCCTGCTCGACGAGGCCGTGTTGCGGCGTGTGATCGGTGGCCCCGCTGTGATGTGCGATCAGCTGCGTCACATCCTCGCGTTGGGGACGTGCCGCCGCATCAATGTGCACGTCCTCCCCTTCTCCGCAGGCGCCCACACCCTGCTGGAGGGCTTCCTCTCGCTCATGTGGTTCGAGGAGATGCCGCCCATCGCGTATGCGGAGGGTGTGAACAACGGGCGGATCCTCGAACTCCCCTCCGTGGTACGTGAGTGTCAGGAGATTTACGATCTCGCCCTGGGCGACGCTTTGTCGCACCGTAAATCCCTGGACCTGCTCAGGACCGTCGCGGAGGATTACGAGCATGCAGCGCAGCAGCAAGCACACCGTCCTGCCGGGTTGGCGTAAGTCCAGTTACAGCGGTGGCAGTGGCGGCTCCTGCCTCGAAGTCAACGACACCCGCGCCCCCGCCCACGTCCCCGTCCGCGACAGCAAGAACCCCGCCGGTCCCGCCGTCGTCTTCTCGGCGTGCGCATGGTCGGCGTTCGTCGGCGCGCTCAAGGCCGGTTAACGCGTCAAAGCCAGCGCGGCCACCGCCGCCGCCACCGCGCTCGCGGCCAGTACCGTGCCGGTTCCCATCAGGCGGCGGACCGGCACCCGGACGCCGTACGCGTGGCAGCGCTCGTACCACAGCAGGGTGGCCAGGGACGCCCACGGCGTGATCACCGGTCCGGCGTTGGTGCCGACGAGCAGGGCGAGCAGTTGGTCGTGGTTCCCGACCGGGACCGCCGCCTCGCCGGCCAGGTAGACCGGCAGGTTGTTGAGCGCGTTGGACAGGCCGCCGCCGACCGCCGCCGCGCGGAACAGGCCCGGCGCGCCGCCGTCGGTGCCGACCGCCGAGGCCAGCAGGTGGTGGAGCCCGTGCGCGTCGAACGTCTCGACCACCAGGAACATGCCGGGCACCATCACCAGCAGCCGCCAGGGGACCAGGGACAGTCGCAGCGCGGACCGCTGCCGTACCCCGAACGCCGCCACGGCGACCAGCGCGGCCGTCCCGGACGCCATCCACAGCGGTACGTCGGCCACCAGGATGGCGACCAGAAAGCCGGCGCAGGCGAGCGCACAGGCACGGAAAAGGACGGCGTCGGCGGGGCGGTGGACGTCGGGGGGGACGTAGCGGTCGGCGGTGTCCACGCGGACGTCGGCCGCGCGGGCCGCGCCCGGTCCCGACACCGGCACGGCCTCCATCAGGCCGTCGCCGTCCACCACGGGCGTCCCACGCCGCTCCCGGCGCCAGAAGAACAGCCACAAACAAGCCATCGTCACGGCGAGCGCGGCGAGTTGCGGAGCCCACATCCGTCCCGCGAGGCCCAGGGGGGACAGCGCGACCCGATTGGCGGCCAGCAGGTTCGTCAGGTTGGACACCGGCAGGAGCAGGCTGGCCGTGTTGGCCAGCCATACCGTGGTCATCGCCAGCGGCACCGGGGCGATGCCCACCCGGGAGGCGAGCGCCAGCATCACCGGTGTCAGCAGGACGGCCGTCGTGTCCAGGTTCAGGGCGATGGTGGTGACCGAGGCGAAGGCCACGCACAACAGGAACAGCACCGGATAGCTGCCCCGCCCCGCCCTCGCCACCCGTGCCGCCACCACGTCGAACACCTCGGCCCGGCTGGTGAGTTCGGCCAGCACGATCACGGTGCCCAGGAACGCCAGCAGCGGAGTGATGCGGGACATCGCGTCCGAAGCGGAACGCGTCGGCAGCAACCCCGTCGCCACGCACAGGAGTCCGGTGGTCAGCAGACCGATCGCCACCCGGTCGAGGACATGCAGACGCAGCAGTAAGGCACGCACGGAGGGAAGGGTCGCACGTTTGTGCGTCGCTGTGACCAGGGCACCGTCGAACGCCTGGAAACGACCGGTATCGGCCTCTCTTCTCACGGCATCATGAATACATGGTGGCGCGTCAGATCGCCCCGGGGGACACCGGGCCATTGGACTTCTTCATCAGCTACTCGCCCGCGGACGAGCGGTGGGCGTCCTGGATCGCCTGGACCCTGGAGGAGGCCGGGTACCGGACGGTGCTGCAGGCCTGGGACTTCGTGCCGGGCACGAACTTCGTGGACTTCATGGACCGCGGCGTCAGCCAGTCCGCCGCCGTGATCGCCGTACTCTCACGGAACTACGAGCGGTCCCGGTACGGGCGGATGGAGTGGCAGGCCGCCCTGCGCGCCGACCCGGACGCGCCGGAGCGGCGGCTGATCACCGTACGGGTCGAGGACATCCCGGTGGAGGGCCTGCTGGCCACCATCACCTATGTGGACCTGGTGCCGGTCGCCGATCCCGTGGCGGCCCGGGAACTGCTGCTCGCCCGGGTCCGGCAGGCCCTCGACGGACGGGCCCGGCCCAGTCTGCCGCCGGGCTACCCCGGTGATGCGGACGGCCACGCCCTGACCTCCGCCCCGCCCCCGTCGGGACCCGGGCGGCCGCTCGGCGGCACCGGATGGGCCGGGCGCCGCAGACCCGCGGCGGCGCCGTCGTATCCGCGGGTGTCCGGAGCGGTCCGGGAGCGGGAGGCGGTCACCGTGCTCCAGTTGGCCGGGCCCGCCTTCGGCCGGGGCCAGGACCCCGCCGAGTTGCAGGCCGCGATCTGGGGCGACCTGGTCGAACTGGCCGACGCGGGCGCCCCCTCGCCCGATCTGCTCGTCGTCACCGGGGACCTCACCGCCTCCGGCAGCCGACGCGAGTTCGAGCAGGCCCTCGCCTTCCTCACCGGCCTGCGGGCCCTGCTCGGCCTCGAACCGCACCGGGTCGCCCTGGTGCCGGGTGGCCAGGACGTCAACCAGGCCGCCTGTCAGGCCTACTTCAGCACCTGTGAGGCCGACGAGATGCCGCCCCGGCCACCGTACTGGCCCAAGTGGCGGCACTTCGCCCGGCTGTTCCGGGAGCTGTACCAGGGGCTCGACCTCGTCTTCGACAGCGACCAGCCGTGGAGCCTGTTCCCCGTGCCGGAGTTGCACACCGTGGTCGCGGGCCTGAACTCGTCCATGGCGTACAGTCATCGGCGCGACGACCAGTACGGGCTGATCGGGCGCGAGCAGGCCGCCTGGTTCGCGCAGGCGCTGCGGCCCCATGAGACCGAGGGCTGGCTGAGGATCGGCGTCGTACGGCACTCGCCCGGTGCCGCCCGCGTGGCCGCTCCCGGCGTGCGGCGCCCCGGTACGGCCGCCCTCGACGGCGCCGGGCCGCTGCACGACACCGAGGTGCTGACCCGGCTCACCGCACCCCGGCTGCACCTGCTGCTGCACGGCCCGGCCCACCCCGGCACTCCGGCCGCCCTGGTCACCGGCGCCGGCGAAGTGCCGGTGATCGGCGCCGGGCGGCCCGGTGGACATCAGCTGGTGCGGGTCGGCCGGGACGGGCTGGCCGTCTGGCAGGGGCCGGGCGAGCCACGGCGGCGGCCGGTGCAGTGGCGGCAGGCGGACCGGGCCTTCGGGCCACGGACCGCGCCCGCCGACGACGGCGCCGCCGCCTGCGCGCCCGCACCCGAGCCCGAGCCGCGCGCCGTGCAGACCCCGGCCGAGATCCTGCTCGCCCGGGTGGCCGAGGTCTGCCGCACCCGGCACGAGGGCGCCCAGATCCGCCGCGTGGACGGACCGGTTCCCCAACTCCTCGTCACCTGGAGCCAGTCGGGATTCGTACGGCAGCAGCGGGTGGCCGTCCACCTCGGCACCCCGGCCGCACAGGACGTCGACCGGTTCGTGGCCCTCGTACACGCCGCCGACGCCGAGGCGGAGGCCGAACTCGTCCACGACGGCCCGCCGCCCGCCCGCGAACTGCGCGACGCGGCCCGCCGCAGGGGCGTGCGGGTGCGCAGCTTCACCGAGTTCCAGGGACTGCTCGACCTGCGCGGCTACGTCACCGGGCAGACCGAGCGGCTGCGTACCGACCCCCGCTATCCCCCGGGCATGTACCTGCCGCAGCGGTACCGGGAGGTGGAGCGCCTCGACGCCGAGGACCGCGACGGGCTCGTGGACGAGATGCTGCGCCTGCTCGACTCCGACCAGGGGCGCTTCCTGCTGCTGCTCGGCGACTTCGGCCACGGCAAGACCTTCGCGCTGCGCGAACTGGCCCGCCGTGTCCCGGCCGAACTGCCGCATCTCGTCCCGCTGCTGATCGAACTGCACGCCCTGGACCGGGCCTACTCCTTCGAGGGTCTGGTGGCCGCGCATCTCGCCGCGCACGGCGTCGACAACATCGACCTGCGGGCCTTTCGGTACATGCTCCAGCAGGGCCGCATCGTGCTGCTCTTCGACGGCTTCGACGAACTCGTCAACCAGGTGACGTACGACCGCGCCGCCGAACGCCTCCAGGTGCTGCTGGACTCCGCCGTGGACAGCGCCAAGATCGTGGTGTCCAGCCGCACCCAGCACTTCCGCTCCCAGGGCCAGGTGCTCACCGCACTCGGCGAACGCGTCGGCCTGCTCCCGCACCGCCGGGTGCTGGCCGTACAGGAGTTCACCCCGCAGCAGATCCGCGCCTACCTGGTCAACCGCTACGAGGGCGACGAACGCGCCGCCGACCACCGGATCCGGCTCCTCGACGCCATACCCGACCTGCTCGCCCTGTGCCGCAACCCCCGGCTGCTCGGCTTCGTCGCCGACCTCGACGACGCTCGGCTGCGCGCGGTCGCCGGCGCTGGGCGCGCCCTGAGCCCCGCCGGGCTGTACGAGGAGGTGCTCGGTGCGTGGCTGGGCTTCGAGGCGCAGCGCGGCAGCGGCAGCCCGGGGCGGGCGCCCGGACTCTCCGTGGACCAGCTGTGGGACGCGGTCACCGCGCTCGCCCTGCGGCTGTGGGAGAGCGGGCAGGAGTCGCTGCGACTGGACGAGCTGACCGATGTCGCCGAGACCCTGGCCGGGCTCGCGGACGCCCGGCTGTCGGTTCCGCAGACCGCACACGCCATCGGCTCCGGCAGCCTTCTGGTACGCAGCGACGACGGGGTGTTCAGGTTCATCCACGGCTGGGTGGTGGAGTGGCTGGTGGCGCGGGAGTGCGCCCGCCGGCTCACCGAGGGCGACAGCGGCCTGCTGAGCGGACGTCAACTCAGCCAGTTGGCAGTCGAGTTCCTGTGCGACCTCGCCGACCACCGGGTCTGCCAGGCGTGGGCCGAGCGGGAGCTGTCCGGCACGTCCGGCGACGTCGCGCTGGACGCGGCCCACACCAACGCCGTGAAGATCCTCGGCAGACTCCGCGTCCCCGCCCACACCGACCTGCGCGGAGCCGCCCTCGCCGGGGAGGACCTGTCCCACCGGGACTTCTCCGGCGTCGACCTGACCCGCGCCGACCTCACCGACGCCCGGCTGATCGGCGCCAACCTCTCCGGTGCCGTCCTGCGCGGCGCCCGGCTGACCGGCGCCCGGCTCGACGGCGCCGATCTCACGGGCGCCGACCTGCGCGGCGCCGACCTGCGGCGCGCCCGGCTGATCGGCACCGATCTGACCGGGGCCCGGGTGGACGGCAGCCGGTGGCGGCGGGCGGCGCTGATCTCGGCGACCACCGGGCCGCCGGCCGCGCGCCCCGAACTGGCCACCGCCGCGATCGCGCCCGGCATGCCGGTCGACGCCGGCTTCCGGCCCTCGGCGGTCGGTGTGCCGTACGGCTTCGACATGCGGACCAGCCGGCTGCCCGAACCCATCTCCTACAGCCCCGACGGCGAACTCCTCGCCGTCGGCAGCGAGGACGGCGGCGTCCTGGTCTGCGAGGCCGCCACCGGCACCCCGCTGCGCACCCTCCAGGGCCACACCGGCCGGGTCTACGCCGTCAAGTTCCGCGGCCGCGTCCTGGCCACCGGCAGCTCCGACGGCACCGTACGCCTGTGGGATCCGGTCTCCGGCCGCTGTCTGCACCGGCTGGAGATCCACGCCGGCGGTGTCTGGCCGGTCGTCCTCGACGCCGAGGGCTCCCTCATGGCCACCGGCGACGCCGACGGCCTGGTGACCGTCTGGGACATCGCCGCGGGCACCGCCCTGCACCGGCTGCCCGGACATGCGGCGCCCGTCTACACCGTGGCGTTCGCGCCGGGCAACGCCACCCTGGTCACCGGCGACACCTCCGCCGATGTACGCGTGTGGGACCTCGATACCGGGCGTGCGGCCGGTCGGCTCCCCGGCCACCAGGGCGCGGTGTACCGGGCGCGGTTCAGCCCGGACGGCACCCTGCTGGCCACCGCCGACGGCGGCGACGGCCGGCAGGGCGGCACCGTGCGGCTGTGGGACCTCGCGGCCGGCAGCGCGCGGCACGAGTTCACCGGCCATTCCGGGCGCGTCTACACCCTGGACTTCCACCCCGGCGGCGCCCTGCTGGTCAGCGGCGACACCGAGGGGGAGGTACGGCTGTGGGACCTGGTCGGCGGGCGCGGCGCCGGGCTGCTCGGCGGCTGCCGCGGGGCCGTCTACCAGGTGCTGTTCGACCCCGAGGGAGCCCTGCTCGCCGCCGGGGACAGCGCCGGTGTGGTCCGGCTGTGGCGGATCGACGCCGGCGCCGACCCGGTCGCCGCGCCGTTGAACCGGCAGCCCGCCGAGCACCGCGGCTCGGTGTGGGTGTGCAAGTTCCGTCCGCACGGCGACACACCCGTTCAGGGTGCCGGTGCCCTGCTGGTGACCGGCGGCAACGACGGTGTCGTACGGCTGTGGGAGCCCGCCACCGGGCAGGGCCGGCGCATCCTGCGCGGCCACGGTCGCCGCATCGGCACCCTCTCCTTCAGTGCCGACGGCTCGATGCTCGCGGCGGGCGGCAACGACGGCGTCGTCCGGGTGTGGCACGCCGCCTCCGGCCGCCGGCTTCGCGAACTGACCGGCCACAGCGACCGGTTGGTGTCGGCCGCGTTCGGCCCCGCCGGATCGCTGCTCGCCACCGCGAGCAGCGACGGCGACATCTACCTGTGGAACGCGGCCACCGGCGAGTACCAGCGCGGGCTCGACGTCGAGACCGACCATGTGTGGGCGGAGGCGTTCAGCGCCGACGGCGAACTCCTCGCCACCGCCAACGACGACGACACCGTACGGCTGTGGTACCGGGCCACCGGCGCGCATGTGGCCACCATCACCGAGCACTTCGGGCGGGTCCGGGCGATCGCCTTCCGGGCCGACGGGGCGGTCCTGGCCACCGGCTGCGACGACCGCAGGGTGCGGATCTGGGACGTGACCGAAGGCCGGATCACCGGTGTCCTCGACGGTCACACCGACCGGGTGTACGCCGTGGGCTTCGCGCCCGACGGCTCCTGGCTGGCCAGCGCCTCCTGGGACGGCACGGCGGTGATCTGGAGGGACGGCGAGATCGACCACCGGCTCACCGGCCACACCGGCAAGCTCTGGACGGCGGCGGTGCATCCGTCGCGTCCCCTGCTGGCGACGGCGGGCGACGACCGGACCGTCCGTCTCTGGAACCCCGGCACCGGTGCGGGGACGGCCGTGCTGACGGGCCACACCGGCCGGATCCTGGCCGTGGCCTTCAGCCCCGACGGCTCCCTGCTGGCCAGCGGCGGCGAGGACGGCACGGTACGGCTGTGGAACGTCCCCGCCGGCGCCCCGGCGACCCTCCGGGCCACCCTGGTCGGCATGCCCGGCGGCTGGGCCGCGCTGTCCCCGTCCGGCGGCTACAAGTACGAGGGCGACGTGACCGGCGAGTTCTGGCACGCGGTGGGCATGTGCCGCTTCGAGCCGGGTGAGTTGGACGGCCGCCTGCCGGGGGTGTGGCAGGTGCCGCTGGACGAGCCGTTGGCGTAGGGGAGGGACGCGAGAGCGAGAGAGGCGCGCGGGGGCTCCACGAAGCAGCTTTTGAACATGTTCAATTACGGGCGTAGGCTCCTGCTCATGAGCGACAGAGCCGCCCTGCTCAAGGGCATTCGCGTCTGGCTGGTCTTCTTCGTGGTGTGCCTCGCCCTCAGTGGAGCCACCGCCTTCCCTCTGGTCCACGAACTGCGCTGGACGGAGAGCGCGTTGCGCTCTCTCTCCGTGTCGGACCACCTGCCGGGACTGATGGGGTGGATCGCACGGGTGCGCGGCGGGCTCGACGCCGCCGACGCCGACTACCCGTTCCTGCTCTACGGCACCGACTGGCTGGCCTTCGCCCACCTCGTCATCGCCGTCGCCTTCTACGGGCCGTACCGCGACCCCGTCCGCAACATCTGGGTCGTCGAGTTCGGCATGATCGCCTGCGCCGGTATCGTCCCGCTCGCCCTGGTCTGCGGGCCGATCCGGCACATCCCCTTCTGGTGGAGCCTGATCGACATGTCCTTCGGGGTGTTCGGCGTGCTCCCGCTGTACGTCGTACGGAAGAAGATCAAGCGGTTGGAGGCGCTCGCGGCCGCCTGAGGCGTCGTCCGGGGCGAGGGTGCGGCGCGATGGCTGCCCTGTAGCATGACAAATAGGACAAAAGCGATCTGTTGGGTGGCGGAGTGTGAAACGGCGGTGAGGGACACGGGTGCCCGTGGCCCGGCGGCGCACCGGGGTGCCGGGGAGACGCGGCGTGGCCCCGGGCCGGAGTTCTCCGCCGCCCTGCTCGAACTCGTCGACCAGGCGGTCGTGGTCAGCGACGCCACCGGCGTGGTGCGCTGGTGCAACGGCCTGGCCGGCGTCTACTTCCCGGGCCTGCGTCCGGGAAGCGCGCCGGAACCCCAGATGGCCGGACCCCTGGCGCAGGCGACCGAGTCCGCCGCGGCACGCTTCGACGCCGGCTTCCGCGGCCGATGGCTGACCGGGCGCAGGAACACGGTGGGGGACTTCTCGGTGTGGCTCGTCCGTGACGAGACCGCGAGCCGCCGGCGCGAGACCGAGCTGGCCGTCGAGCGGTCCCGGGTGACGTTCCTCAGCGACGCCGGCCGACGGCTCGGCGCTTCCCTGCACCATGGCCGCACCGCCCGGAGCGTGGTGGAACTCGCCGTGCCGGCCCTGGCGGACGCCGCGCTGCTCGTACTGCCGCCGCGCCGGGGCCACGCGGACTGGTACCGCTGCGTCGCGCCGGGCGTGGCGGTGGAGTCGGGCACCTTGCCGGAGTCCTCCCTCGACGGCGTACCGCACCTGGTGGGGGCCCTGTCCGGCCTGTGGTCGCGGCCCGCCCCCTGCGAGCCGGGCGAACTGCGCGCACTCGGCGGCGCCGCGCCACCGCACCCGGACGAGGGGGGCAAGGCGCTGGTGACGGCACTGCCGGGCGGCGAGGCCCCAGCGGGAGCCCTGGTCCTCGTCCGGTGGCCGGGAGCCGTGGGCGCGGCCACCGCTGATGGCGCGGTTGCCGAGGGCCTCGCGGACGCCGCCGTCGTGCGCGACTTCGCCTTCCGGGCCGGTACGGCGCTGTCGACCGCCGCCCTGTACGCCGAGCAGGCCCACACCGCGGCCGTACTGCGGTCGGGCCTCGCCCCCGCGCCGCTGCCCGAGGTGCCGGGGGTGCGACTGGGCGCCGCCTACCGCCCCGCCCCGGAGGCACTGGGCTTCGGCGGTGACTTCTACCAGGTGGAACCCGCTCGGGACAGCGGCGGAGGCGTCGACTTCGCCCTGGGCGACGTCTGCGGCAAGGGCGCCGAGGCCGCCGTGCTCACCGGCCACGTCCGCCAGAGCCTGCGGACCCTGGCCCTCGTCGGGTCCCCGCCGCTCCGGCTGCTGGACGTGCTCAACCAGTCGTTGCTCGAGGCCGACTCGGGCCGGTTCGTCAGCCTCGTCATCGGCACCGCCCGCCCGAACCTCGGAGGCGCACTGGACGTCGTGCTCGCCGGTGGCGGACACCCGCCTCCCCTGGTGCTGCGGCGAGACGGCACCGTGGAAGCCGTGGACGTGGGCGGGATGCTGGTCGGCGCCCTGCCCGGCGCCGAGTTCGGCCGGACCTGCGTCCGCCTGGCGCCCGACGAGCTGATCCTGCTGTACAGCGACGGGGTCATCGAGGCGCGGGGCGGCCCCGACGGCGCCGAGGAGTACGGAGCGGAGCGGCTGGCCTCCGACCTCGCGGGGTGCGCGGCGATGCCCGCCGGCGCGGTCTCCGAACGGATCGCACTGCGCGTCGCCGACTGGCTGGCCGGACATGCGCACGATGACATCGCGGTGCTGGCGCTGCAGACGGCGCCCGGTTCCCCGGGTGCCGCCGGAGCCCCGCGGTGACCTCCGCCGTGACCCCGCAGGTCCGCGCCGCCTTCGACGGTCACCTCGCGCACGCCGACGAGCCCGGGGCCACCGCGCTCGCCCTGGAGCTGCTGCGATCCGGCACCGCGGCGGAGGACATCCTGCTGCGTCTGATCGCCCCGGCACAGGCCCTTGTCGGCGCCCGATGGGTGTCCACCGAGTGGTCCGTGGCCCAGGAGCACGCCGCCACCCATGTGAGCGAGCGCGTGGTGAGCGTCGTGGCCGCCGCGGCCTTTGGAGCACGGCCGCAGGGCGCCGGGCCGACGCGCCATGTCGTCCTCGCCTGCGTCGAAGGGGAACACCACACCCTGCCCGCGCGGATCGCCGCCGAGGTGCTGCGGCTGCGCGGCTTCGACCTGACCTTCCTCGGCGCCCACATCCTCGCCCCGCCGCTGATGTCCCACGTGCACCGGCACGGGCCCGACCTGGTTGCCCTGTCCTGCATGATCCCGGTGTTCCTGCCCGCAGCGCACCGCCTCGTCGCGTCCTGCCGGCGGGCCGGCGTGCCGGTGCTCGCGGGCGGCTCGGGCTTCGGGCCGGGAGGCGTCTGGGCCCGCACCCTCGGAGCCGACCTCTACGCGCCCGATCCGGCCACCGCCGCCGAGCTCCTCGCCACCCGGTGGCCGGATGCCCCACGGGAACCGGCGCCCCTGGAGCACCTCGCCGACGAGGAGTACTCCCGGATCGTCCGGCAGCGGGCGGAACTGCTGCGGCGACTGCGCTCCCGGCTCGGCGAGCGGTACCCACGGCTGGGCGAGCCGGGTGCCGACCAGGCCGAGGCCGTGCGGGAGGAGCTCGGCCGTCTCCCGGACGTGATGGCCGCGGCGAACTACGTCGACGATCCGCGCGTCCTCACCGACTTCCTCTCCTTCGGCGCGGCGTTCCTCCACGCCCGCGGTATGCCCCCCGCCGTTCTCGGCACGGCCCTGACGGCGCTGTCCGGGCTGCTCGGCACGCTGCCGCGAGCGGCAGCGCAGCTGGACGCCGGGCTGCGCTGGCTGGCGGCCGAGGGCCACGCCGTCCCGCCCGTCTGACGGCGCAGGCCCGGTTCCCGGAACCGCTCAGATGCGGCTGCGCACCGCGTGCAGGGTGTCGATCCGGTTCGTGGTGATCGAGTCGACGCCCACGTCCAGCAGGCGGGTCATGGAGCGGCGGGTGTCCGGGGTCCAGACGGAGAGCAGGTGGCCGTCGCGGTGGACACGGGCCGCCAGGTCCCGGCTCACCAGGGAGAAACGGTAGTTGAGCCAGCGCGGGCGGATCGCGTCCAGCAGCACGGGCCGGGGCGTGGCCAGCGTCGTGCGGGTCAGGGCGATCTCGGCGGCCGGGGCGGCGGCGCGGACGGCCAGCATCGCCTCGGCGCCCGCGCAGTAGTAGACGCGCTCCGCGGCCCCGCTCTGCCGGACCACGTCCATGACCCGGTCCACCATCCGCCGCTCGACCCGCCCGCACAGGTCCACCATCACCCGACGGTCGCCGGTCGCGGCCAGCGCCTCCGCCAGCGTCGGCACCCCGCCCGCCGTGAGCTCGCGCACCTGCTCGGCGGACAGCGCGGCCAGCGGCCGGCCGACGCCCCACAGCCGCTCGAGCGTGTCGTCGTGCAGCAGCACGGGCACGCCGTCACGGGTGAGCCGTACGTCGACCTCGACCACGTCCGCGCCCCGGTCGAGCGCGGAGCGGAGCGAGCCGACGGTGTTCTCGCGGATGCGGTAGGGGTCGCCGCGATGGGCCACGGCGGTCACGGTCTGCATGCCCCCATTGTGGGGTGTCTCAGGAGGCGAGCCAGGTCGCGGTGTACGCGTCGATCTCCGCCACGAGCCGGGTCTTGCCGGCCGGGTCCAGGAAGGACGCCTCCACCGCGTTCCTGGCGAGGCCGGCGAGGCCCCGCTCGTCCAGGTCCAGCAGCCGGGCCGCGACCGCGTACTCGTTGTTGAGGTCGGTGCCGAACATCGGCGGGTCGTCGGAGTTGATCGTGACCAGCACTCCGGCCCGCATGAACTCACTGACCGGGTGCTCCTCCAGGGTTCCCACCGCGCGCGTCGCGATGTTCGAGGTCGGGCACACCTCCAGCGGGATGCGGTGCTCGGCGAGGTGCGCGAGCAGCTTCGCGTCCCGCGCGGAGCTGGTGCCGTGCCCGATGCGCTCGGCGCGCAACTCGGTCAGCGCGTCCCACACCGTCTCCGGGCCGGTCGTCTCACCGGCGTGCGGCACCGAGTGCAGGCCCGCGGCGATCGCACGGTCGAAGTACGGCTTGAACTGCGGCCGCGGCACGCCGACCTCCGGCCCGCCGAGCCCGAACGACACCAGCCCCTCCGGCCGGATCCGGTCGTCCGTGGACAGCCGTGCCGTCTCCTCCGCGGACTCCAGCCCCGCCTCTCCCGGGATGTCGAAGCACCAGCGCAGTACGGTCCCGAACTCGGCCTCGGCCGCCTTGCGGGCGTCCTCGATCGCCGCCATGAAGGCCAGCTCGTCGATGCCGCGCCGGGTGGAGGAGAAGGGGGTGATGGTCAGCTCGGCGTACCGCACCTGCTGCCGGGCCAGGTCACGCGCCACCTCGTAGGTGAGCAGCCGGACGTCCTCCGGGGTGCGGATCAGGTCCACGACCGACAGGTACACGTCGATGAAGTGGGCGAAGTCGGTGAAGGTGAAGAAGTCGGCCAAGGCCTCGGGGTCGCTCGGCACCTTGGAGTCCCGGTGGCGGGCGGCCAGCTCGGAGACGATGCGGGGGGAGGCGGAGCCGACGTGGTGGACGTGCAGTTCTGCCTTGGGCAGTCCGGCGATGAAGGTCCGCAGATCCCGGTCGGCGGTGCCGGTGGCGGGCACGGAACTGTCGGTCATGGGGTCCTCCCCGGGACGGGCGCCCGCGGAGCGTCGTCCGTGGTGACGCGGGCGCGGTGATCGGCTGATCGGGTTGCGCGGCATCATCGTAGGCCCCGCCCCGCGCCGTCCCGGCCTGCCCGTAGCATGGCGGCACAGTCAGCGAGGGGATCCTTCACCATGTCCGACGAGGTGCCGCAGTCCACGCCGCAGGACCCTCAGCCCACCGGCGAAGACCAGGTGCCGCCCCGCCTGACACTGCAGAAGCGCACGGCGGAAGGCTCACAGCGGCACTCGTCGTGGCCGCCGCCGGGGGAGGGGGCCGGCTCGGATCGGGGCCATGGCAGTCCTGCGGCTCCGGGGCAGGGCAATGCCTCGGGTGCGGCGCAGGGGGCCGTTTCGGCTTCAGGACAGGGCTATACCCCGAGTGCGGCTCAGAGGCCTGTGTCGGCTGCGGCGGAGGCGGGTGCTTCGGCCTGGGGGCAGGGCGGTTCTTCGGTCGTGGGGCAGGGGGCCGCTTCGGCTTCGGGTCAGGAGGGCGTCTCGGTTCCGCGGCAGGGGCCTGTTTCGGCTGCGGCGGAGGCGGGTGCTTCGGCCTGGGGGCAGGGCAGCCCGTCGGCCTCGGGGCAGGGCAATGCCTCGGGCGCGGCTCAGGGGACCGCTTCCGCTTCGGCTCAGGGGGCGATACCCGAGGCCCGTCCGGGGGCCGTACCCCGAGACGGATCCGGGTCCGTCCACTACCGGCAGACGCTGGCCTCGCTGTCCTCCTCGCCGGACCAGCCCTCCGACGCCGTGCCGTCGGCCTGGGCCCCGCCCGCCGCTGATCACGTGACCCCGGCGGCGAACCCGTTCGCGCCCCCAGCGAATCCGTACGCTCCGCCGGCCACTCCCGCGAGCCCGTACGCGCCGCCCTCCGCCCCCGCGAGCCCGTACGCGCCGCCGGTTTCCTACGCCCCGCCCGCCGCACCGTACGTGGGACCGGAGCCCGTGCCCCCGCCGCCCATCGCCCCCGACGGCCCCGGCCAGGTGCCGTACGGCTACCCGGGCCCGGCGGCCTACGGCTACCCCGGCGGGCTCCAGTCGCCGTACGCGGGCCCCTACGGCTGGCCCGGCATGCAGCCCGTCCCGAGCAACGGCATGGGTACCGCCTCGCTGGTGCTGGGCATCCTGGGCGTGGTCTGCTTCCTGCTGTGGCCCCTCGCCCTGGTGCTGGGCATCCTGGCCGTCATCTTCGGAGCGATGGGCCGCGCAAAGGCCGGCCGGGGTGAGGCGACGAACCCCGGCGTGGCCCTGGCCGGCCTGATCTGCGGCGCGGCGGGCATCGTCCTGGCGCTGGTCTTCATCGCGGCGCTGGTCGCGGCCCGCTCCTGAGGCCGGGGGCCGCCGCGAGCACCGTGAGGCGCCGTGGCCTGTGGTGGTCCGTGCCCGCGCTGTCGCCGTGGACAGCGTCGAAGGAGACCGGTGGGCGCTGCGGGGCGCGGCACCCCCCGCCCCCCTCGGCCCTCGGACGCGCCCCGGCCGCCCCGGGGGCGTCACAGCCCCCGCGCCCCCGCATCCCGACACCGCCGGTCCGCGTCAGCCGCCCTCCTGGTTCAGCCGCTCCCGCGCCTCCATCAGCGCGAAGCCCAGAAGGTTGAGCCCCTTCCACCGCTCCGGATCCGATGCCGCCTCGTCGTTCGCCGCGAGGCCGATCCCCCAGACGCGGTCCACGGGGCTCGCCTCCACCAGTA
Organism: Streptomyces sp. NTD91; assembly: GCF_059510455.1. Taxonomy (NCBI): domain Bacteria; kingdom Bacillati; phylum Actinomycetota; class Actinomycetes; order Kitasatosporales; family Streptomycetaceae; genus Streptomyces; species Streptomyces sp. NTD91. The sequence continues at coordinate 81,413 of NZ_JCAJZW010000003.1, read as the reverse complement.
CGCGGTCACCGGTGCCCAGTAGGAACGCGCGGAGCGCGTCGTCGGCCGCGAACTTGTGGACGCTTCCCTCGACCACGATCCGGAACCGCTCCCGCTCCCAGACCGCCTCGTCGAAATCCCGGACCAGCCGCCCCGCGCTCTTGGCCCGGGACGGGTGCGCAGCCGCCAGCACCCGCCGCTCGGCCTCCGCGTCGCCGAACAGCCGTGCCTTGGCGGCCATCATCCAGTGCTCCGCCGTCGCGTACTCGACGCCGTCGACGACGAACGGCGACGGCCACCACTGGCTCAGGCAGCTCGCGCCGATCGTGCCGTCCGGTCGCGGCCGGTGCCCCCAGAAGTGGAGGTACTTGATCCGGTCACCCTCCCGGACCTCCCTGATGAGCGCTTGCACCCCGTCGATCTTCCCCATGCAGGCGAGTGTGGCAGGCACCACTGACACTCCGTCCTCCCTTTGAGGTCCCGACTCGACATCTGGTCGACAGATTCCGTCGCGTAACCAAAAGGCAACAACGGAATCACTTGTTGGAGTGCACGTGCTCTGTCAGGATCGGCACTCAAATCGAGCTGGAGCTACGCCACCCTCCCCCCGGGGCGGGACGAACGGCGGAGGAGAGCGACATGCACAACCCGGGCACCGCCCCCCCGGAACGATTTCCTGCTGAGGACCGATTCGCCGACGGCGCGCAGTTCGTCGCCGGCCGGCTCACCCGGGGCACCTCGGGCCGTACCCACGCCGTGGTCGACCCCGCCACCGGCGAGGAGGTGTACACCTATGCCCTGGCCGGCCCCGACGACGTGGACGCGGCGGTCGCCGCCGCGCGCGATGCCTTCCCGGGCTGGGTCTCGCTCACCCCGGGCGAGCGCTCGGACGTCCTGCACCGGTTCGCCGCCGTGCTCGCGGACCGCGCCGAGGACCTCGCCCGCGCGGAGTCCCTGCAGTGCGGCAAACCGCTCAAGCTGACCCGCGAGTTCGACGTGCCGGGGACCATCGACAACACCGCCTTCTTCGCGGGCGCCGCCCGGCACCTCCAGGGGCAGTCCGCCGGTGAGTACTCCGGCGACCACACGTCGTACGTCCGGCGCGAGCCGATCGGTGTCGTCGGGTCGATCGCGCCCTGGAACTATCCCCTCCAGATGGCGGCCTGGAAGATCCTCCCGGCGATCGCCGCGGGCAACACCATCGTGCTGAAACCCGCCGAACTGACCCCGTTCACCTCGCTGTTGTTCGCCCGTGCCGCCGCGGACGCGGGTATCCCCGACGGTGTCGTCAACATCGTGACCGGGACCGGCAAGGAGGCGGGGGAGCACCTGGTCGGCCACCCGGATGTCGCGATGACCTCCTTCACCGGGTCCACCGCCGTCGGCAGGCGCGTCGCCGAGGTCGCCACCGCCACCGTCAAGCGGCTGCACCTGGAGCTGGGTGGCAAGGCCCCCTTCGTAGTGTTCGACGACGCCGACCTGGAGGCCGCCGTGAACGGCGCGGTCGCGGGCGCGCTCATCAACACCGGGCAGGACTGCACGGCCGCCACGCGCGCGTACGTGCAACGGCCGCTGTACGACGCGTTCGTGGAGCGGACCGCCGCCCTGATGGAGACCGTGCGGCTGGGCGATCCCTTCGCCCCGGGCACCGACCTCGGCCCGCTCGTCTCGCACGCCCAGCGCGACCGGGTCGCCGGCTTCGTGGACCGTGCGCGTGCCTACGCGCGCGTGGTGACCGGTGGCGAGGCACCGGGCGGCGACCTGGAGAAGGGCGCCTACTACCGGCCGACCCTGATCGCCGGCGCTGCGCAGGACAGCGAGATCGTCCAGTCCGAGATCTTCGGCCCGGTCCTGGTCGTCCTGCCCTTCGACACCGACGACGAGGGCATCCGGCTGGCCAACGACACCCCGTACGGCCTCGCCGCCTCGGCGTGGAGCCACGACGTGTACCGCGCGAACCGCGCCACCCGCGAGATCAAGGCGGGCTGCGTGTGGATCAACGACCACATCCCGATCATCAGCGAAATGCCGCACGGCGGCTACAAGGCCTCCGGCTTCGGCAAGGACATGTCGGCGTACTCCTTCGAGGAGTACACGCAGGTCAAGCACGTAATGTTCGACAATACGGCGGTCGCGAGGAAGGACTGGCACCGCACGATCTTCGGGGACCGGTGACAGCCGGACACACCGTCAGGAACCGGCTGTCGCCGGGTGTGACGTTCCGGCCCTCGACCAGGCCGACCACCCAACCCTCCCGAAAGGGCACCACGCGCATGGAGCAGTACGAGCCCGACCGCCTGAATCCGGTCGAAGTCGCCGCCATACGGCGCAGCCTCCGCACTGGCCGGGCCGCGCTCACCCGCCGGTCGCTGCTGCGCGCCTCCGCGGGCGGCGCGCTCACGGTCGGCGGAGTCGGGGCGCTGAGCGCCTGCGGCATCCCCGCGGCGAACAAGACGCAGGGCGGCGTGTCCGCCGACGACCACTCGGCCACGGAGAAGGTCGTCAACTTCTCCAACTGGCCCGAGTACGTCGACGTGGACGACAAGACCAAACGGCACCCCACACTCGACGCGTTCGCCAAGCAGACCGGCATCCAGGTCAAGTACACCGAGGACATCAACGACAACGACGAGTTCTTCGGCAAGATCCAGCCGGAACTCGCCGCCGGCCACGACACCGGCCGCGACCTGATCGTCCTCACCGACTGGCTGGCCGCCCGGATGATCCGCCTCGGGTACGTGCAGAAGCTCGACGCGTCCAACCTGCCGCACGCCTTCGCCAACCTGTCGGACCAGTTCCGCGCCCCCGACTGGGACCCCGGCCGCGCCTACTCGTACCCCTGGCAGGGTGTGTCGACCGTCGTCGCCTTCAACAAGAAGGCACTCGACGGCATCGAGGTGAAGTCGGTCTCCGACCTGCTCGACAACCCGAAGCTCAAGGGACGCGTCAGCTTCCTGACCGAGATGCGCGACACCATCGGGATGACCATGCTCGACATGGGCAAGGACCCGGCGAAGTTCACCGACGACGACTTCGACGCGGTGATCGCCCGCCTCCAGAAGGCCGTCGACAAGGGCCAGATCCGCCGCTTCACCGGCAACGACTACACGTCCGACCTCACCAAGGGCGACATCGCCGCCTGCGTCGCCTGGGGCGGCGACATCGTCCAGCTCCAGGCGGACAACCCGAACGTCGGCTACATCATCCCCGACAGCGGCTACATGACCTCGACCGACAACATGATGATCCCCAACAGGGCGCGTCACAAGACGAACGCCGAGCGGCTCATCGACTTCTACTACCAGCCCGAGCCGGCCGCCGAACTCGCCGCCTACGTCAACTACGTGAGCCCCGTCGCGGGAGTGCAGCCCTACCTCGCCAAGCTCGACAAGTCGGCGGCGAACAACCCGCTGATCGTTCCCGACAAGGCCATGCAGGCGAAGTCCCGTGCCTTCCGCGCGCTGACGCAGAAGGAAGAGACGGCCTACCAGCAGAAGTTCTCCAAGCTCACAGGGGCGTGACGACGATGACGACACCAGACAACAGCGGCGACGTCCGCCTCTCGGGAATCTCCAAGACCTACGACAACGGCTTCACCGCCGTGCACCCGCTGGACCTGACCGTGCCGCAGGGCTCCTTCTTCGCCCTGCTCGGCGCCTCGGGCTGCGGCAAGACCACCACCCTGCGCATGATCGCCGGCCTGGAGAATCCCACCAGCGGTACCGTGCGCCTCGGCGACCAGGACGTCACCCGTCTGCCGTCCTACAAACGGCCGGTGAACACGGTCTTCCAGTCCTACGCGCTCTTCCCGCACCTCGACGTCTTCGAGAACGTCGCCTTCGGTCTGCGCCGGCGCGGCATCAAGAGCGTGAAGAAGCAGGTCGAGGAAATGCTGGACCTGGTCCAGCTCGGCGAGCAGGCGCGCAAGAAACCGCACCAGCTCTCCGGCGGCCAGCAGCAGCGCGTGGCCGTCGCCCGCGCGCTGATCAACCACCCGAAGGTGCTCCTCCTCGACGAGCCGCTCGGCGCCCTCGACCTGAAGCTGCGCCGCCAGATGCAGCTGGAGCTCAAGCGGATCCAGACCGAGGTCGGCATCACCTTCGTCCACGTCACGCACGACCAGGAGGAGGCCATGACCATGGCCGACACGGTCGCCGTGATGAACGCGGGCCGCGTCGAGCAACTCGGCTCGCCCACCGACCTGTACGAGAACCCGAACACGACGTTCGTCGCGAACTTCCTCGGCACCTCCAACCTCATCGAGGCCGAGGTCGACACCCAGAGCGGCGACGACATCGTGCTCAAGACGGGCGGCGGCAAGCTGCTGCTGCCCGGGTCGCGCTGTGCGGCGCCCACGGCCACCGGCGGCAAGGTTCTGGTCGGCATCCGCCCGGAGAAGATCTCCCTCACGCACGCCGACGACGCCGGCGAGATACCCGACGGGCGCAACCGGCTCACCGGGAAGATCGCCGACGCGAGTTTCATCGGCGTCTCCACGCAGTACGTCATCGACAGCCCGGTCTGCGACGAGCTGTCGGTGTACGTGCAGAACGTCGAGCGCGACGGCCGGCTCGTGCCCGGCGCCGACGTCGTCCTGCACTGGAGCCCGGCGCACACCTTCGGCCTGGACGCGGCGCAGGACATCGACGCGGGTACCGAGGAAGAGGCGGCCGCCTGATGTCGACGCTCACCGAGGCACCCCCACCTCTCGCGCCCGTCACCGAGGAGACCGAACCCCCGCGCAGGCGGGGCCGGTTCACGCCGTACTGGCTGCTGCTGCCCGGCATCCTGTGGCTGCTCGTCTTCTTCGCGCTGCCGATGATCTACCAGGCCTCCACGTCCGTGCAGACGGGCTCGCTGGAGGAGGGCTACAAGGTCACCTGGCACGTCGCGACGTACTGGGACGCGCTCAGCGAGTACTGGCCGCAGTTCCTGCGGTCGGTCTTCTACGCGGCCGCCGCGACGGTCCTGTGCCTCCTGCTCGGCTACCCGCTGGCGTATCTGATCGCCTTCCGCGCGGGCCGCTGGCGGAACCTGATCATGATCCTGGTGATCGCGCCGTTCTTCACCAGCTTCCTGATCCGCACCCTGGCCTGGAAGACGATCCTCGCCGACAACGGCCCGGTCGTGCACGCGCTGAACTCGCTGCACGTCCTGGACCTCACGAACTGGCTCGGCTGGACGGCCGGCGACCGCGTCCTCGCCACACCGCTCGCGGTGGTGTGCGGACTGACGTACAACTTCCTGCCGTTCATGATCCTGCCGCTGTACACCTCGCTGGAGCGGATCGACCCGCGGCTGCACGAGGCGGCCGGCGACCTGTACGCCAAGCCCTGGACCACCTTCCGCAAGGTCACCTTCCCGCTGTCGATGCCGGGCGTGGTCTCCGGCACGCTGCTGACCTTCATCCCGGCGGCCGGCGACTACGTCAACGCCGAACTCCTCGGTTCCACCGACACCCGGATGATCGGCAACGTCATCCAGACCCAGTTCCTGCGGATCCTCGACTACCCGACGGCCGCGGCCCTGTCCTTCATCCTCATGGCCGCCATCCTGGCCATGGTCACGATCTACATCCGCCGGTCCGGGACGGAGGATCTGGTCTAAATGCCCTTCGTCAACTGGCTCAAGCGCCATCTCGTCGTCATCGCGGGCATCCTGACGCTCGCCTACCTGCTGCTGCCCAACGTCGTCGTCACGGTGTTCTCCTTCAACAAGCCGAAGGGGCGCTTCAACTACGAGTGGCAGCAGTTCTCCGTGGACGCCTGGAAGAAGCCGTGCGGCGTCGCCGACATGTGCGGCTCGCTGTCCATCAGCCTGCAGATCGCCGTCTGGGCGACGATCGGCGCCACGATCCTCGGCACGATGATCGCCTTCGCGCTGGTCCGCTACCGCTTCCGCGCCCGCGGCGCCGTCAACTCGCTGATCTTCCTGCCGATGGCGATGCCCGAGGTCGTCATGGCCGCCTCGCTGCTCACCCTGTTCCTCAACATGGGCGCCCAGCTCGGCTTCTGGACGATCCTCATCGCCCACATCATGTTCTGCCTCAGCTTCGTCGTCACCGCGGTCAAGGCGCGTGTGATGTCGATGGACCCTCGCCTGGAGGAGGCCGCCCGGGACCTGTACGCGGGCCCCGCACAGACCTTCCTGCGGGTCACCCTGCCCATCGCGGCACCGGGCATCGCCGCGGGCGCACTGCTGTCGTTCGCGCTCTCCTTCGACGACTTCATCATCACCAACTTCAACGCCGGCTCGACCGTCACCTTCCCGATGTTCGTGTGGGGTTCGGCGCAGCGCGGCACGCCCGTCCAGATCAACGTGATCGGTACGGCCATGTTCCTCGTCGCCGTCCTCATCACGCTGTTCTCGATGCTCGTCACCAACCGCCGCACCGACCAGAAGGCATAGGCCTTTTCAGCCGTTCTCCGTGGGGAGTTGAAATCATGGCCCCAAGCGCCATGAGCCGTGGCAAAGACAACTGGATCGCATCTCTCTCCGAAGCCCAGCCGGTCCCGTACTGGCTGGAAGACCCCGGCAGGCCGCACCCCGAGCCCGCCCTCACCGGCACCGACACCTGCGACCTGCTGGTCGTCGGCGGCGGCTACAGCGGGCTGTGGACCGCGCTGAACGCGAAAGAGCGCGATCCGCGGCGGGACGTGGTCCTGCTGGAGGGCCGCGAGGCGGGCTGGGCCGCCTCCGGCCGCAACGGCGGCTTCTGCGCCGCCTCCCTCACCCACGGCCTGGCCAACGGCCTCACCCGCTGGCCGGGCGAGATCCACAAGCTGGAGGAACTGGGCCGGCGCAACCTCGAAGAGATCGAGGCCGCCCTCGCCCGGCACGGCATCGGCTGCGACTTCGAGCGCACCGGTGAGATCGACGTCGCCACCGAGGCCTACCAGGCATCGGAACTGTGCGACTGGCACAAGGAGCTGGAGGAGAAGGGCCTCGCCGACGGCATCGAGTTCCTGGACGCCGACGCGGTGCGCGAGCAGGTGAACTCGCCGACGTTCGAGGCGGGCCTGTGGGACCGCGAGGGCGTGGCCATGCTGCACCCCGCCAAGCTGGCCTGGGGTCTGAAGAAGGCATGCGTAAAGCTCGGGGTGCGGGTGTACGAGCACACACCCGCGCTCACCCTGAAGCAGTACGGCGCCGGGATGGCCGTACGCACCCCGTACGGCGCGGTCCGCGCCCACCAGGTCGCCCTCGCCACCAACATCTTCCCCAACCTGCTGCGCCGCGTGCGCCCCTACACCGTGCCGGTCTACGACTACGCGCTGATGACCGAGCCGCTGAACGCCGGGCAACTGGCCTCGATCGGCTGGAAGAACAGACAGGGACTGGGCGACAGCGCCAACCAGTTCCACTACTTCCGGCTGTCCGCCGACAACCGCATCCTGTGGGGCGGCTACGACGCGATCCACCACTACGGCGGCCGGGTGCGTGCCGAGTACGACGACCGGCCGCAGACGTACGCCAAGCTCGCGGGCCACTTCTTCACCTGCTTCCCGCAGCTGGAGGGCGTCCGCTTCACCCACGCCTGGGGCGGCGCGATCGACACCTGCTCACGTTTCTCGGCGTTCTTCGGCACCGCGCACCAGGGCAGGGTCGCGTATGCGGCCGGGTACACCGGGCTCGGCGTGGGCGCGACCCGATTCGGCGCGGACGTGATGCTGGACCTGCTGAGCGGGGAGCGCACGGACCGGACGGAGCTGGAGATGGTCCGCAAGAAGCCGTTGCCGTTCCCGCCCGAGCCGTTCGCCTGGAGCGGCATCGCGCTCACCAAGTGGTCCCTGGCCCGCGCCGACGCGCACGGCGGCCGCAGGAACCTGTGGCTGCGGACGATGGACCGGCTGGGCCTGGGCTTCGACAGCTGAGGCCCGACGACGCTCCATCCGGCCGGCACCCGCCCCTTGCGGACGGGTCAAGCCACGAGAATCCGGAGCATGACCCCGCTGCCGCTCTCCGGCGTACTGGAAGCACGGGCCTCACCGGGAGGCACCGACTTCCGCACCGGAGCAGCAGGAGGAGATCATGAAGCGCATCGCCGGCATCACCCGCATCACCCGCAAGGACCACGACTTCCGGGCCCGGCGCCGTCGCCCGGCCCTGGTGGCGGCGGTGGCCTCCGCCGCCGCGGCGGCGGGAGTCGTGCTTCCGGCCGCGGCCGCCACGGCGGCGCCGACGCACCCGACGTCCGCGGCGGTGACCATGGTCCCCCGGCACGGCCACCACGACTGGGACCACTACGACGGGTACGACGGGGACCACCATGACGGGCACCACGACCGGGACCGTCACCACCACTGCTGGTTCTGGTCCTGGGACTCGGACGACGACTGAGGCCAGATGTGACGCGCGGCGGCGGCCCGACCGGCCGGCCGCCCTTCGGGCGGCGACGGGGGTGTGACGACAGGCCCTGGCATCCGAAAGCCTTGACGGCAAAGCCTTGACAACAGGATTGGTCTGGACCAAGTTGAGTGCGACTCCACCCTCCAACTCCCCCAAAACCGGAGGCCCTTGTGGAACGCGCCCCACGCACCCCGCGTGCACGACGTCCCAGACCCGTCCTCGCCCTGCTCACGGCCGCCCTGCTGGCCGTACCCGGCGTCACCGCACTGTCGTCGGCCGCCCGTGCGGCCGACGCGGACCTCGCGACGAACGGCGGCTTCGAGTCCGGCCTGACCGGCTGGACCTGCCCGGCCGGTCAGGCCGTGAGCTCTCCTGTGCACAGCGGGAGTGCGGCGCTCCAGGCGACCCCGGACGGCAGCGACGACGCCCGGTGCGCGCAGACGGTGACCGTGCAGCCCGGCGCGCGGTACACGCTGTCCGGCTACGTCCGCGGTGCGTACGTCTACCTCGGTGCGAACGGCACCGGCACCACCGACGTCTCCACCTGGACGCCGTCCGCCTCCGACTGGCAGCAGCTGACCACGACCTTCACCACCGGCGCCGGCACCACGAAGGTCACCGTCTACACCCACGGCTGGTACGGGACGGGCGCCTACTACGCCGACGACATCTCCCTCGTCGGCCCCGGCGGGACCGGCACCGGTCAGCCGCCCGCCCCGCCGACCGGCCTGCAGGTCACCGCCGTCACCTCGTCCTCGGTGACCCTGTCCTGGTCGCCGGTCACCGGCGCGACCGGCTACACCGTCTACCGCGACGGGACGAAGTCCCAGACGGCGACCGGCACCTCGGCCACCGTGACCGGGCTGTCCGCCGCGACCGCGTACGGTTTCCAGGTCACCGCGAGCAACACCGCCGGCGAGTCCGCGAAGTCGGCGGTGCTGACCGCCACGACCGGCGCGGGCACCGGCGGGGGATCTCCCGGCCTGCCCACCCACGCCCTCGTCGGCTACCTGCACGCCAGTTTCGCCAACGGCTCCGGCTACACCCGCCTCGCCGACGTACCCGACAGCTGGGACGTCATCGACCTCGCCTTCGGCGAGCCCACCTCGCCCACCTCCGGGGACATCCACTTCAACCGCTGCCCGGTCACCGAGTGCCCGAACGCGGAGAGCGACGCCGACTTCAAGGCCGCGATCAAGGCCAAGCAGGCGGCAGGCAAGAAGGTGCTGATCTCCATCGGCGGCCAGAACGGCCAGGTCCAGCTCACCACCACCGCGGCCCGGGACGCCTTCGTCTCCTCGGTCTCGGACATCATCGACACCTACGGCCTCGACGGCCTCGACATCGACTTCGAGGGCCACTCCCTGTCCCTCGACGCCGGCGACACGGACTTCAAGAACCCCACCACACCGGCGATCGTCAACCTCATCTCGGCGCTGAAGACCCTGAAAGCGAAGTACGGCCCGAGTTTCGTGCTCTCGATGGCACCGGAGACGTTCTTCGTGCAGATGGGCTACCAGTACTACGGCACCGGCAAGTGGGGCGGCCAGGACCCGCGCTGCGGGGCGTACCTCCCGGTCATCCACGCCCTGCGCGACGACCTCACGCTCCTGCACGTCCAGGACTACAACTCCGGGCCGATCATGGGCCTGGACAACCAGTACCACTCCATGGGCGGCGCCGACTTCCACATCGCCATGACCGACATACTGCTCACCGGCTTCCCGGTCGCGGGCGACCCGGACAACGTCTTCCCCCCGCTGCGCCCCGACCAGGTCGCCATCGGCATGCCGGCGTCGACGAACGCGGGCAACGGCTATGTGCCGCCCGCCGAGGTCACCAAGACCCTCGACTGTCTGACGAAGAGGACGAACTGCGGGTCGTACGCGACACACGGGACGTGGCCCACGCTGCGCGGTCTGATGACGTGGTCGGTGAACTGGGACCGCTACTCGGACTGGGAGTTCCAGAAGACGTTCGACGCGTACTTCGGCTGAGGCCCGTCACCAGGGACAGGGTGGTCAGCAGCACGGTGGACAGGCACCAGCTGGCCACCACGTCCAGTGGCCAGTGCCAGCCGTGCCGGACCAGGCCGTACGACACGGCGAGGACCAGCGCCGCGCAGCAGGTCACCAGCAGGCGGCGGGCGGCGGGCGACCGGAGCCAGGGCAGCAGGATCAGGGTCGCGGAGCCATAGGCGACGGCCGCCGTGGCCGTGTGCCCGGAGGGGAAATAGCCGACGGTCGGGGGCACCACGGGGGTCCCCGGCCGTGCGGTCCAGTCCTTGAGCGGTACGACGATCGCCGGGACCAGGGCCATGGCGACGGTCGCGGCGAGCGGCGGCAGCCACCACCGGTGCGTGCCGGCGGCCCGTCCCCGCCACAGGACGTAGCCCACGACCGCGCCGAGGAGGGGGACGGCGAGCTCGACGTCGCCCAGGTCGGACAGGGCCGCGCCGAGCCGGTCGGGATGGACGAGGGACCGGCTGAGCCGGGCGTCCAGGCGCAGCAGCGGGCCGTGCGCCACGACCTGCCAGGTGATCAGGGCGAAGAGGACGGCCGGAACGCCGAGGAGCGGGACACCACGGACTGCGCGAAACACGGCGTCCAGCTTGTCAGACATTCGTGCCGGCGACACGCGACATACGTGCGCGGACATCCGGAGAAAGAGGAAGGAGGTCGGCCGCCCCGGAACAGGGGGGGATGGTTCCGAGGCGGCCGTCCGGACCGGAACGTCGCGCGCCCCGGGGGGTTTGGGGCGGCGACCGTCCGATCGGTGAGGAGATCCCGGAGCCGTCAGGCGCCGGTTGTGTGCGCGAGGGCACGACCGGGTCGAAGCTGGGGAGGCCTCGGCCCGAAATCGCCCACAGTCCCCTGCGGGCGGGGTGTATCTCTCATCTGGGTAGAACCTACGGCAGGCCGGGCCGCTTGGGCAGACGGAATCGGGTCCCGCCATCCACCTCGCACACCTTCTTCACACGGCCTGCCGCAGGCGCCCCTCGGAGGGACGAGTGCGCGCTCGGACGGGCGTCCGGTGCCTACGCCAAGCGGGGCTCAGATGCGCGTGAAGGCCTGCTCGATGATGTCGAGGCCCTCGTCCAGCAGGTCCTCGCCGATCACCAGCGGGGGCAGGAAACGCAGCACGTTGCCGTAGGTGCCGCAGGTGAGGACCAGCAGGCCCTCGGCGTGGCAGGCCTTGGCGAGGGCGGCGGTGGCCTCGGGGTTCGGCTCCTTGGTCGTACGGTCCTTGACCAGCTCGATGGCGATCATGGCACCGCGCCCGCGCACGTCGCCGATGACGTCGAACTTCTCGGCCATGGCGGTGAGGCGACCCTTCATGATCTCCTCGATGCGCCTGGCCTTGCCGTTGAGGTCCAGCTCCTTCATCGTCTCGATGGCGCCGAGGGCACCCGCGCAGGCGACGGGGTTGCCGCCGTACGTGCCGCCGAGTCCCCCGGCGTGCGCGGCGTCCATGATCTCGGCGCGGCCGGTGACGGCGGCGAGCGGAAGACCGCCGGCGATGCCCTTGGCGGTCGTGATCAGGTCGGGAACGATGCCCTCGTCCTCGCAGGCGAACCACTGACCGGTCCGGCAGAAGCCGGACTGGATCTCGTCGGCGACGAAGACGATGCCGTTGTCGGCGGCGAACTGACGGACGGCGGGCAGGAAGCCCTTCGCGGGCTCGATGAAGCCGCCTTCACCCAGCACCGGCTCGATGATGATCGCGGCCACGTTCTCCGGGCCGACCTGCTTGGTGATCTGGTCGATGGCCTGCGCGGCGGCCTCCGGACCGGCGTTCTCCGGGCCGGTCGGCCAGCGGTACGCGTACGCGACGGGCACCCGGTAGACCTCGGGCGCGAACGGCCCGAAGCCGTGCTTGTACGGCATGTTCTTCGCCGTGAGCGCCATCGTCAGGTTGGTCCGCCCGTGGTACCCGTGGTCGAACACCACCACGGCCTGTCGCTTGGTGTAGGCACGCGCGATCTTGACGGCGTTCTCGACGGCCTCGGCGCCGGAGTTGAACAGCGCGGACTTCTTGGCGTGGTCACCCGGGGTCAGCTCGGCCAGCGCCTCGGCGACCGCCACGTACCCCTCGTACGGGGTGACCATGAAACAGGTGTGGGTGAAGTCGGCGAGCTGGGCGGAGGCGCGGCGTACGACGGCCTCGGCGGAGGCGCCGACGGAGGTCACCGCGATACCGGACCCGAAGTCGATGAGCCGGTTGCCGTCGACGTCCTCGATGATCCCGCCGCCCGCGCGCGCGGTGAACACCGGCAGCACGGAGCCCACGCCCTGCGCGACCGCGGCGGTACGGCGGGCCTGCAGCTCCTGCGACTTCGGACCGGGGATGGCGGTGACGACGCGGCGCTCCTGCGGAAGTGCGCTCATGAGGGCTCCCTGATGATCTTGCGTACCGGGCGGTCCCGGGATTCCGGGCGGTGAATTCTTCGGCCGCATACCTGTTCTTTCTTCGCAGGCTAGGGCCGGGGGCGGGGGGTGGGCATGCTCCATGTGGGCGTTGTCGAGGGCAGCGGTTGTCCGTGGTGGACATAGCCCGGTGGGGCAGGTGGGCCCGGTCGGCGGGAGCTCTCGGCCGCGTAAGCGGTGAACTCCCCTTGCCGGGGCGTTAGATTGGCTCGCTGATGGTGGACGGAGCGGCTGGTCAGGGGGCAAGGGCGATGGACAGCGACGGCACGTGGGACGCACGCGGCACGCATGCGCATCCTGTACCGCGCCCGACCGCGCCACGGGAGGGCCCCGCGGTGCCCCCGATGCCGGCGGCACCCCCGAGCGCGCCACCAAAACCCGACGGCTCCGCCTTCCTCACCTGGCTGCGGACACCCCGCCCGGAGGCGGCACCCGGCGTATGGCGCCTCGGGCACCGGCCCCGGCCGCAGCAGGAATCCGAGCAGACGCCGGCCCGGCAGCTGATCAGCGGTGCTCTCATCGCCTTCCTCGTGGGCTGGCTGGTCTGGTCCCTGCTGTGGAATGGCTACCTCGGCAGCTGGTGGGTGCTGCCCCTGGAACTGCTCGTCCCCGACTCCTGGCGCAACAGCGACAGCAGTGTGTCGCGCGCATTCCTCTGGTACGGCTACTACGCCGTCATCGCCCTGGCCATTGTGTACATCGTCGGCCGTATCGGCCGCTGGGGAGAGGTCTGGCGCCGCTACGGCCCGCCCGCCTGGCGCCTGAGCCTTCCGGTGGCCGAGCGTCCGCCGGCACCCGAGCAGGACCCGGCCGAGTGGCCCCAGCTGCGCCACGCCGGTGCTCACGAGGCAGCCGACCGGCTCGCCGCCGAGGCGCGGGCCGGACTCATGAGGGACGTCGATCACGCCCGGATCAGCCGGGCCTGGCAGGCGGTGCGCTCGGGCCGGCACACCCTGGCCACCTTCACCGGCGCCGTGCTCAAGGACGGCTCCACCGCCTGTCCGCACCCCTCCGGCGAACGCGACCTGCCCGTCCGGCACGCCCGTCACGACCTGCTCACCGGCCAGGTCCGGCTCGGCGCCGCCGCCGACGATCCCCGCAACCCCTACGAGTACCGGGGCGCGGGCCTCGGACTCGACCCCGGGCTGCTCGGCACCTCGCTCCTCGCGGTCGGCCCGTCCGGCTCCGGGAAGACCGGCGCCGTGGTACGGCCGCTCGCCGAGTCCCTGTGCCTGCACGCCCTCGCCGGGCGGGCCTCCGTCGTGGCCGTCGGCGCGGCGGGCGCCGGACTCGGTCCGGACGAGGCGTACGACGTCGTCGTCGGCATCGGCAACCCGGACTCGGTCTACGACCTCGATCTCTACGGCGGGACCACCGACCCCGACGAGGCCGCGGCCATACTCGCCGAGGCGCTCGTCGGCGACCTCGTCGACCCGCACCCGGGCAGCGACGGACGCCGCGCCACCACGGTCCTCGCTCAGCTCCTCGGCCCCTTCCACGCCGTTCACGGCCGTTTTCCGTCCGTGCCCGAGCTGCGCGGGCTCCTCGACGGCGCGCCAGGCCCGCTCGCCGCGCTGCGCAAGGCCCTCACGGACACCGGACAGGACGGGCTGCTGAGGGAACTCGACGCCCGCGAGCGCCAGATGACCCATCCGGGCGACATCGGCACCGCGCTCGCCGACCGGATCGCGCTGCTCGACCGGCCTGTCTTCGCGCCCTTCTTCGACACCTCCGGACAGACCCGGCCGTTCTCGCTCAAGGCCCTCGACCACCCGGTGCGCGTCCGCATCGACCTGCCCCAGCGCGGACACGCCGACGCCTCCCGGATCCTGGCCCGGCTCGTGCTCGCGCAGTTCACGGCGGTCGTGACGGTACGGGAGGACCGCTCGCTCTTCGCCTGCCTGATCCTGGACGACGCCTCCGGTGTCGTCACCCCGGAGGCGGTCCACGGCGTCCAGCGGCTCCGTTCGGCGGGCGCCGGCGTGGTGCTCACCCTGCGCACCCTGGACGACGTGCCGAGGCCGCTGCGCACTCCGCTGCTCGGCGCCACCGGCTGCCGGATGGCGCTGTCCGGCCTCACCCCCTGGGACGGGCAGGACTTCGCCGAGGTGTGGGGCAAGGAGTGGATCGAGACCCGTGACGTCACCGATCGGCAGATCATCGCCGAGACCCCGGCGGGCAAGGCCGTGCACATGCTGCGCCGGATCATCACCGGCAAGGCGCCCACCGCCCGCGCCGTCACCGTCCGTCAGGTCGAGCGGGAGCGGTGGTCGGCGTCCGAGTTGGCTCATGGGGTGCCGGCGGGGCATGCGGTGGTGTCTCTGACGAGTGTGCGCGGGGAGCACGCGCCGCCGTTGCTCGTGGATCTGCGGGGGTGAGGGGCGGCACGGGATCGTACGGTGAGGCAGAATCGGGGTAGGCCGTTCATACGCTGCGGCCAAAAGATCAGCCTGGCCTGCCGGATTGTCCGGTCGCCTCGATCCCCCTCACCGTGAAGGCCCCATGCCCCCGACGCTCGCCTCGCTCGTCCACCACTCCGCGCTGAAGCTGACCGTACGCGCGGGCGAGGACCGTCTCGATGTGCCCGTCCGCTGGGCGCACGTCAGCGAGCTGGCCGACCCCGTGCCGTACATGGAGGGCGGCGAGCTGCTGCTGATCACCGCGCTGAAGCTGGACGCGGAGAACCGCGAGGCCATGCGGCGGTATGTGAAGCGGCTGGTCGGCGCGGGAGTCGTGGGGCTCGGGTTCGCCGTGGGGGTCAACTACGAGGACATCCCCGCCCCGCTCGTCGACGCCTGCGAGGAGGAAGGGCTGCCGTTGCTGGAGGTGCCCCGCCGCACCCCCTTCCTCGCCATCAGCAAGGCCGTCTCCGCCGCCATCGCCGCCGACCAGTACCGGGCCGTCACCGCCGGCTTCGCCGCCCAGAGGGAGCTGACCAGGCAGGCCCTGAACGCCGGACCCGAGGGGCTGCTCGGCGTACTCGCCGGGCAGGTCGACGGCTGGGCCGCGCTGTACGACGCCTCCGGCGCCGTCGTCGCCGCCGCACCCGAGTGGGCCGGGCGGCGTGCCGCCCGGCTGACGGCGGACGTCGAGCGGCTGCGGGAGCGGCCCGCGCCCGCCTCGTGCGTCGTCGGCGGCCCCGACCACGAGGACCGGGTCGAGCTGCACTCCCTGGGCACGGGCCGGCGCCCGCGCGCCGCCCTGGCCGTCGGCACCGCCGCGCCCCTCGGCACCGCCGAGCGGTACGCCGTGCACTCGGCCATCGCGCTGCTCACCCTCACCACCGAACGCTCCCGCTCCCTGCAGGCGGCCGAACAGCGCGTCGGCACGGCGGTGCTGCGCATGCTCCTCGCCGGAGAGCCCGACCACGCCCGGGCCGTCGCCGGCGATCTGTACGGCGGACTGCTCGACGCGCCGTTCCGGATGATCGTCGCCGAGTCGGTGCCGGGCCCGGCCGCACGGGCGCACGCCGAGGCCCAAGGACGCGCGCGCGCACCGGGTGGCGCCGGGATCACCGACGGCGGGGATCCGCTCGGCGGGCTGACGGAGAGCGTGGAGTCCGCCGCCGCGCGCTCCGGCGAGGCCGTCCTGGTCGTGCCCGAGGGCGAGCGGCTGGTGGTGCTCGCCGCCGACGGGGGCGCCGCGGTGGCCGCCTGCACGCGGTACGCGGCGGCGCTGGAGACGGCCAGGGCCGTGCCCGAGCAGTCCGCGGGAGACGAGGACGAGCTGGTCGTCGGTCTGTCCGCGCCGGCCGGGCCGATCGCCGCCGCCGCTGCCTACAAGCAGGCGGAGCAGGCGCTGTCGGTGGCGCGGCGCCGGGGGCGGGTCCTGGTGGAGCACGAGCGACTGGCCGCGGGCTCGGTGCTGCCGCTGCTGGCCGACGACGCGGTGAAGGCGTTCGCGGACGGGCTGCTGCGGGCGTTGCACGAGCACGACGCGACGGGGCGCGGGGATCTCGTCGCCTCGCTGCGGGCGTGGCTGTCCCGGCACGGGCAGTGGGACGCGGCCGCCGCGGACCTGGGCGTGCACCGGCACACACTGCGGTACCGGATGCGACGGGTCGAGGAGATCCTTGGCCGCTCCCTGGACGATCCGGACGTGCGGATGGAGTTGTGGCTCGCGCTGAAGGCGACCAGCACGGAGTAGTCGCCAGGTCCAGTAGTCCAAACAGTAGTGCGCGGTCCGCCCACTGCTACGAGTCGGACAAGCGACCCCCGGCCGCCCCCGCCCTACCGTGGACCACGAAAGCCAAGCACACCTCCAACGCGGAAGGGCCGGGACTCACCTATGACTTCCACCCACGCCTTCTGGCTCGCCGGCCGCCAGGTCACCGGCGAGGACACCTTCGACGTCACCTCCCCGTGGGACGGCCGGCTCGTCGGCACGGTCAGCGTGCCGTCCGACGCCCAGGTCGAGGAGGCCGTGGCCGCCGCGTACGCGGTGCGGGACGAGTTCGCCGCCACGGCGGCCCACGTGCGCGCCGCCGCCCTGGACCACGTCAGCAAGCGGCTGGCCGAGCGCACCGAGGAGATCGCCCAGCTGATCTCCGCCGAGAACGGCAAGCCCGTCAAGTGGGCCCGTGGTGAGGTCGGCCGTGCCGTCTCGGTGTTCCGGTTCGCCGCCGAGGAGGCCCGGCGGTTCAACGGCGGCGAGGCCCAGCGCCTCGACACCGACGCCGGCGGCCAGGGCCGGCTGGCCCTCACCCGTCGCTTCCCGAAGGGTGTCGTGCTCGGCATCGCGCCGTTCAACTTCCCGCTGAACCTGTGTGCCCACAAGGTCGCTCCGGCGATCGCCGTCGGCGCGCCGATCGTCCTCAAGCCCGCCCCGGCCACCCCGCTGTCCGGCCTGATCCTCGGCGAGCTGCTGGCCGAGACCGAGCTGCCGGCCGGCTCCTGGAGCATCCTGCCGGTGCCGAACGACCGCATGCCCGCCCTGGTCCAGGACGAGCGGCTGCCGGTCATCTCCTTCACCGGCTCCGACAAGGTCGGCTACGCGATCATGGACTCGGTGCCGCGCAAGCACTGCACCCTGGAGCTGGGCGGCAACGGCGCCGCGGTCGTTCTCGCCGACTACGCGAGCGACGCCGACCTGGACTGGGCCGCGACCCGCATCGCGACCTTCTCCAACTACCAGGGCGGCCAGTCCTGCATCTCCGTGCAGCGCGTGATCGCCGACGCGTCCGTCTACGACCGCCTGGTGCCGCGTATCGTCGCCGCCGTCGAGGCGCAGGTCACCGGCGACCCGTCCGACCCCAAGACGGACGTCGGCCCGCTGGTCAGCGAGGACGCCGCCAAGCGCGTGGAGTCCTGGGTGAAGGAGGCCGTCGAGGCCGGTGCCGCGCTGCTCACCGGTGGCGACCGCGACGGCGCCTCCTACGCGCCGACCGTCCTCACCGACGTACCGGCGGACGTGACGCTCGCCTGCGAGGAGGTCTTCGGACCGGTCCTCACCGTGCAGAAGGTGGACGGCGAGGCCGAGGCGTTCGCCGCGGTCAACGACTCCAAGTACGGCCTCCAGGCGGGCGTGTTCACCCACGACCTGCAGGTCGCCTTCCGCGCCCATCGCGCCCTCGAGGTCGGCGGCGTGGTGGTCGGCGACGTCCCGTCCTACCGCGCCGACCAGATGCCGTACGGCGGCGCCAAGCAGTCCGGCGTGGGCCGCGAAGGCGTGCGGTTCGCGATGGAGGACTACACCTACGAGCGCGTGCTGGTCCTCACCGGTCTCGCGCTCTGACCTGCCACGGACAGGTCGGACGAAACGGCCGCAGCCCACTGTGCGGGGGCTGCGGCCGTTTCTGTTTCCCCCATTTCTGCTGTCCGGTAAAGGATTTGATATCGGCGGTTCAAGACTGTGCCCCTGCGTCTTGTCCTGTCCATGACTCACCCGATGGGATGCGCCTGACCACTTCGTCCGCCTCAGGACGTATCGGATCTCCCAGGGGAACACATGCACATAGCCCGTACCGGGCGCGGCGTCGCGGCGTCCGCCGCCACCGCCGCGCTGGTCGCCGCCGCTCTGGCGGCCACCTCCCAGGCCGGCGCCACCACCGCCGCACCCGCCGGCGTGCCGCACACCTTCGCGCAGCCGGCCGTCGCGGGGCACACCCTCGTCCACGGCGTGGCCAGCCCGCTGCCCATCGCGCAGTGCCAGGCCAAGTGGCACATCAACTGCTACAACCCGCTGCAGTACCGCACCGCGTACGGCCTGAACCCGCTGTACAAGAAGGGCATCACGGGCAAGGGCCGGACGATCGTCATCGTCGACTCCTTCGGGTCCCCGACCGTCCAGCACGACCTGGACGTCTACAGCAAGCAGTTCGGGCTGCCCAGCACCAAGGTCGATGTCGTCAAGTGGGGCCACGTCCCGAAGTTCGACCCGAAGAACTCGGACATGACCGGCTGGGCCGGCGAGACCACGCTGGACGTAGAGATGGCGCACGCCGTCGCGCCCGGCGCGAAGATCGTCCTGGTGGAGACCGCGGTCTCCGAGACCGAGGGCACCACCGGTCTGCCGGAGATGATGTCCGCGGAGAAGTACCTGATCGACCACGGGGTCGGCGACGTCATCAGCCAGAGCTTCGGCGCCACCGAGAACACCTTCCCGGGTTTCGACAAGGGCGACTTCTCCAGCATCAAGAAGCTGCGCTACGCCTTCGAGGCCGCGCACCGCAAGCACGTGACGGTGCTCGCCTCCTCCGGTGACGGCGGCGCCACCGACATGAAGCTGGACGGCAAGACGTACTACAACAAGCGCGTCAACTCCTGGCCGTCGTCCGACCCGTTGGTCACCTCCATCGGCGGCACCCAGCTGCACCTGAACGACAAGGGGCAGCGGATCAAGCCGGACAGCGTCTACAACGACTACGGCGCGAGCGGCGGCGGCCAGTCCCACGTGTTCACCCGCCCCGGCTTCCAGGACGGCGTGCGGAAGACCGTCGGCACCCGCCGCGGCACCCCGGACATCTCGATGGCCGCCGCGGTCAACGGCGGTGCCTGGGTGTACTCCAGCTTCGACCCGACCGCCACCGGCTGGGACGTCTCCGGCGGCACCAGCGAGGCCAGCCCGCTCTTCTCGGGCATCGTCGCCCTCGCCGACCAGGCGGCAGGCCACCGTCTGGGCACCATCAACACCGCCCTCTACACCCTGCTGAAGCAGAAGAGCCCGGGCGTCGTCGATGTCAACGACGGCACCGACAACAGCTACCAGGGCGTCAAGGGCTACAAGGCCGTCAACGGCTACGACATGGCCACGGGTGTGGGCACCCTGGACGCCCTGCGCTTCGTCCCGGCCCTGGCCAAGCAGCCCGTCCGCTAGTGGAAACCTTTCTCGAGTAGGCGGGACCGCAGCACCGCCCGCGCTGCAGAAGGGCCCGGCACCACTTTTCGGTGCCGGGCCCCTTCCGCCGCCGGCCGTCTCCGGACCCTCGACCGGAGAAACCGACGTGCGCGAGCCACAGCGGGCCGCGCAGCCCGAGGTGGAGGTCGTGGACACCCGCGGTGGGGTGCCCAGGGGCAGCGCGGCCGGCACCTGGCCGCCGTCCAGGGACAGTGGCCGTACGCCCTCGCCGGCCATCTGCGCCGGCACCTTGCTGTCCCCGTACCGAAGTCGCAGGCCCGGCGGACCGGTTCGGCCGTCCCGCCTGCTCCGGCGTCACCGCGTCGCCCGCCGTCACGTCCGGTCCACGATCGCGGCGCCGGACTGTTCGTCGAAGTCGGCCCCGCGCGGTCCAGCCCCCCGCTCACCCGGGTCACGTCCCGGAACTTCGGCTCACTCAGCGGTACTTCGAAGGCAACGGTGGTCGCGCCGCAGAGGGCGAGGGCGCGTCGGCGGCTCGTGGCGCGGGCGGGCCACCTACGGCTTTGCGACCCGCCCGTAGACCTGCACCACCTCGCCCGCCGGCCGGTCCCCGGCGTTCGCCACCGCGCACGAGATCCGCAGCGCGACCTCCTCGACACCGGCGCGAGGCCGACGTAGGCGAAGGAGGCGTAGTCAGGCCGTGGCCGAAGGGGAGGAGCGGGGGTGCCCGCGAAGCACAGGTACGTCCGGCGGCTGCCGATCACGTCGGAGCCGAGCAGGCCGGGCGGCCGGCGTCGGAGGCGTACCAGGTCCGCGGGAGGCGGCCGGGGGTGTCTCGGTCGGAGTGTCTTCAGGGGGCGGTCGGGACCGGTCCCGAACTCGCCCGCACCGTCAGCTCGGGCGCGATCAGCACGACCTCGTCGCTGCCGCACCCGTTCAGCTTGGCCACCAGATGCTCGACCGCGTAGCGGCCCATCTCCTGCGCCGGGATGCCGACCGAGGTCAGCCGCACCGAAGCCTGCACGGCGACCTGGTCCGGGCAGATCGCGACCACGGACACGTCCTCCGGCACCGCCCGGCCCTGCTGGCGCAGCAGCGCGAGCAGCGGCTCCACCGCCGACTCGTTCTGCACCACGAACCCGGTCGTTCCCGGGCGCTCGTCCAGGATCCGGGCCAGGGTCACGGCCGTCGCGTCGTAACCGCCCTCGCACGGGCGGTGCAGCAGCCGCACGCCGGTCCTCCGGGCCCCGGAGCGCAGACCGTCCAGGGTGCGCTCGGCGAAGCCGGTGTGCCGCTCGTAGACGGCCGGGGCCTCGCCGATGACGGCGATGTCGCGATGGCCGAGACCTGCCAGGTGCTCCACGCACAGCGCGCCCGTGGCGCTCCAGTCCAGGTCCACGCAGGTCAGACCGGTGGGATCGGCGGGCAGACCGATGAGCACCGAGGGCTGGTCGTCCCCCGCCCCCGGCTTCGCGTGAGCGGCGGCGTCGCCACGGCGCAGCAGCGGCAGCCGCTCGTCCTCCAGTTCGACGTCCATGAGGATCATCGCGTCGGTGAGACCGCTGCCGGTCACCCGGCGTACCGCGTCGGGCCCCTCCTCGCCCGTGAGCAGCAGGATGTCGTAGCCGTGCGTGCGGGCCGTGGTGGCCACGGCGACGGCGATCTCCATCATCACCGGCACGTACATGTCGGTGCGCAGCGGGATCATCAGCGCGATGATGTTCGACCGTTTCCCGGCCAGGGCGCGGGCCCCGGCGTTCGGGTGGTAGCCCAGTTCCCGGATGCTCTGCTCGACCCGCTGCCGGGTGGTCGCGGAGATGGACCGTTTGCCGCTGAGGACATAGCTCACCGTGCTCGCCGAGACTCCGGCGTGCTGGGCTACCTCGGCGAGGGTGACCATCCGTGCTCCAAGGCTCTGTGAAGCGCTTCGACTGTTGCGCCTCCCCGACGGGGTTCGGTGAGGGGTGAGATTGACACTAACCCTCGGCCGGGCGGGGTGTCCAGAGGGTGTCGAAGCGCTTCGACGACATGTCTCCGAGGGTAGATGGCCCACCCTGGCAGCAGTACCACACCCGTCGGCCGGGCCTGCGGCAGGGCTTTCGGCCGGATGGACCGCGAGGGGTGGTGGGGGCGGCCCGTTTCGGGTACCAACGATCCAGTAGCACTGGTCGGTAGCGAACGATCCGTAATCATCCCTCTTCGCGGCGAGGTGAGCCTCATGTCCGCCCCCACCACCCCACGCACCACCGTCACCGAACGAGAGGCCCGCCAGGTGGCGGAGGCCGCCCGGCAGCAGGACTGGCACAAGCCGAGCTTCGCCAAGGAGCTGTTCCTCGGGCGCTTCCGGCTCGATCTCATCCACCCCCACCCGCTCCCGGACCCCGACAGCGTCAGCCGCGGCGAGGAGTTCCTCGCCAAACTGCGCGCGTTCTGCGAGTCCACCGTCGACGGCGCCCGCATCGAGCGCGAGGCCCGCATCCCCGACGAGGTCGTCGCCGGCCTGAAGGAACTCGGCGCCCTCGGCATGAAGATCGACCCCAAGTACGGCGGACTCGGCCTCACCCAGCTGTACTACAACAAGGCGCTCGCCCTGGTCGGCTCCGTGAGCCCCGCCGTCGGCGCGCTGCTCTCCGCCCACCAGTCGATCGGCGTGCCCCAGCCGCTGAAGATGTTCGGCACCCAGGAGCAGAAGGACGCCTTCCTGCCCCGCTGCGCCCGCACCGACATCTCCGCCTTCCTGCTCACCGAGCCGGACGTCGGCTCCGACCCGGCGCGCCTGGCCACCACCGCCGTACCCGACGGAGACGACTACGTCCTCGACGGGGTGAAACTGTGGACCACCAACGGGGTGGTCGCCGACCTGCTCGTCGTGATGGCCCGGGTACCGAAGTCCGAGGGGCACAAGGGCGGTATCACCGCGTTCGTCGTCGAGGCGACGAGCGAGGGCATCACCGTCGAGAACCGCAACGCCTTCATGGGCCTGCGCGGCATCGAGAACGGCGTCACCCGCTTCCATCAGGTCCGGGTACCGGCCGCCCACCGCATCGGCCCCGAGGGCGCGGGCCTGAAGATCGCGCTCACCACGCTCAACACCGGCCGGCTCTCACTGCCCGCGATGTGCGCGGGCGCCGGCAAGTGGTGTCTGAAGATCGCCCGCGAGTGGTCGGCGGAACGCGAGCAGTGGGGCAAGCCGGTCGCGCTGCACGAGGCCGTCGGCTCCAAGATCTCGTTCATCACGGCCACGACCTTCGCCCTGGAGGCCGTGCTCGACCTGTCCTCCCAGATGGCCGACGAGGACCGCAACGACATCCGCATCGAGGCCGCCCTCGCCAAGCTCTACGGCTCTGAGATGGCCTGGAAGATGGCCGACGAACTGGTACAGATCCGCGGCGGCCGCGGCTACGAGACCGCCGAGTCCCTCAAGGCGCGCGGCGAGCGCGCGGTCCCGGCCGAGCAGATGCTGCGGGACCTGCGCATCAACCGCATCTTCGAGGGCTCCACGGAGATCATGCACCTGCTGATCGCCCGCGAGGCCGTCGACGCCCACCTCTCGGTCGCCGGGGACCTCATCGACCCCGACAAGTCCCTGTCCGACAAGGCCAAGGCGGGCGCGAACGCGGGCGTCTTCTATGCCAAGTGGCTGCCCAGGCTGGTCGCCGGACCCGGCCAACTGCCCACGGCATACGGTCAGTTCAAGCACGGCATCGACTTGTCCGGACATCTGCGCTACGTCGAGCGCACCGCCCGCAAGCTGGCCCGCTCCACCTTCTACGCCATGTCCCGCTGGCAGGGGAAGATGGAGACCAAGCAGGGCTTCCTCGGGCGGATCGTGGACATCGGCGCCGAACTGTTCGCGATGAGCGCGGCCTGCGTCCGCGCCGAATGGCTGCGCAGCCGGGGCGACCACGGACGCGAGGCCTACCAGTTGGCCGACGCCTTCTGCCGACAGGCCCGCATCCGGGTCGACGAACTCTTCGACCGCCTGTGGACGAACACCGACGACCTGGACCGCAAGGTGGTCAAGGGCGTCCTCGGCGGCGCCTACACCTGGCTGGAGGAAGGCATCCTCGACCCGTCCGCGGAAGGCCCGTGGATCGCCGACGCGACCCCCGGACCATCCACCCGGGAGAGCGCGCGCCGCCCCTTCGAGGCCTGACCCGCTCTCCCGCCCGTCGACCGGGCGCCTGGGGGTCAGTTGCCCCAGGTGCCCTGGTTCACGGCACAGGTCCAGCCCGAGCCGTGCAGGGTGAACTTCGCCCTGTAGCTGTGGGTGTTGAGCAGGTGCGTCTGCACCTTCACCCCGAGGCTCGCCTTCTTGTTCAGCGTCCCCGTGTACACGGTCACCGTCTTCGACGTCTTGGAGGTGACCTTGCCGCCCGTGGCCTTGGCCGAACCGAAGCGGATGTTCTTCACGTCCGAGACGGTGAGGCCGACCTTCTTGAACGCCTTCGTCGTGCTCTTGTTCTTGATGCCGAAGTACAGGCCGCCGTTGGTCACCCACCCGTGGGAGTCGATGGAGAAGCGGGACGGGTAGACCAGGTCGATCGGGCAGCCGGAGCTGGTCGGCGCCTGTGCGGCGGCGAAAGCGCCCCCGGCGAGTGCGAGCTGAGCGGCGGTCAGCAGGCCGGCCGTCGCCAGAACGGTCGTGGTCGTACGCATACGGTTCAAGGCGGTGATTCCTCCCCCATCTTCTGCGCGCCCCTCGTGCCGGCCGCCTACGGAAGGATGCCATCGCCGGCGGCGCGACACGCTGAAATTCGGCAGGAAGGAGATCCGCTGCGGGGACAGGCCCCCGCAGCGGGGAACCGCAGTCTCACCAACGGCCTTCACCGATGCTTTGAAACCGGACAATGTTCCGTTCCGTGACGAAACCCGTTCACACACCCGCCCGAGGGACACCCTGTCCTCGCTGTCGGTGGATGCGGCAACAATGGGGGGATGACCGACAGCCCCGCCCATCCGGCACCCCTCGCCGATCCGCACCTCGTCTACGACCCCCTCGCGGCCGACGGCCCCAAGGACGTGGTGATCCTCGGCTCCACCGGATCCATCGGCACCCAGGCCATCGACCTCGTGCTGCGCAACCCCGACCGCTTCCGGGTCACCGCGCTGTCCGCGAACGGCGGCCGCGTCGCCCTCCTCGCCGAGCAGGCGCACCGGCTGCGGGTGCGCACCGTAGCGGTCGCCCGCGAGGACGCCGTACCCGCCCTGCGCGAGGCACTCGCCGCCGCGTACGGACCCGGCGAGCCGCTCCCCGAGATCCTCACCGGGCCGGACGCGGCCACCCAGGTCGCCGCCTCCGACTGCCACACGGTGCTCAACGGCATCACCGGCTCCATCGGCCTCGCCCCCACCCTGGCCGCCCTGCAGGCGGGCCGCACCCTGGCGCTCGCCAACAAGGAGTCCCTGATCGTCGGCGGGCCGCTGGTCAGGGAACTGGCCGAGCCCGGCCAGATCATCCCGGTCGACTCCGAGCACGCGGCGCTCTTCCAGTCGCTGGCCGCGGGGACGAGGGACGACGTCCGCAAGCTGGTGGTGACGGCGTCCGGCGGACCCTTCCGCGGCCGGACGAAGGCCGAGCTGGCGGACGTGACCGTCGAGGACGCCCTCGCCCACCCCACCTGGGCGATGGGCCCGGTGATCACGATCAACTCCGCGACCCTCGTCAACAAGGGCCTGGAGGTCATCGAGGCACACCTGCTCTACGACATTCCCTTCGACCGCATTGAGGTGGTCGTGCATCCCCAGTCGTATGTCCACTCGATGGTCGAGTTCACCGACGGATCCACGATCGCCCAGGCGACGCCCCCCGACATGCGCGGGCCCATCGCCATCGGTCTGGGCTGGCCCGAACGGGTTCCGGACGCGGCGCCCGCCTTCGACTGGAGCAAGGCCTCCACCTGGGAGTTCTTCCCCCTGGACAACGAGGCCTTCCCCTCGGTGAACCTCGCCCGGCACGTGGGGCGGCTCGCGGGCACGGCCCCGGCGGTGTTCAATGCCGCAAACGAGGAGTGCGTCGAGGCCTTCCTGAACGGCGCGCTGCCCTTCAACGGCATCATGGAGACCGTCACCAGGGTCGTCGAGGAGCACGGCACCCCGGCCACGGGAACTTCCCTCACCGTGTCGGACGTCCTCGAAGCGGAGACCTGGGCCCGCGCCCGGGCCCGCGAACTCACAGCCACGACGGCGACCGCGGAGGCGCGTGCATGACGACCTTGATGTTCATCCTCGGGATACTGGTCTTCGCGTTCGGCCTGCTCGTCTCCATCGCCTGGCACGAACTGGGGCACCTGTCCACGGCCAAGCTCTTCGGCATCCGGGTGCCGCAGTACATGGTCGGCTTCGGCCCGACCGTCTGGTCGCGGAGGAGGGGCGACACCGAGTACGGCATCAAGGCCATCCCGCTCGGCGGCTACATCCGCATGATCGGCATGTTCCCGCCCGACGAGAAGGGCCGGGTCTCCGCCCGCTCCACCTCCCCGTGGCGCGGCATGATCGAGGACGCCCGCTCGGCCGCCTTCGAGGAACTGCAGCCCGGTGACGAGACGCGCATGTTCTACACGCGCAAGCCGTGGAAGCGCGTCATCGTCATGTTCGCCGGCCCCTTCATGAACCTGATCCTCGCGGTCGCCCTGTTCTTCACCGTGCTCATGGGGTTCGGCATCCAGCAGCAGACCACCACGGTCGCCTCGGTCTCCCCCTGCGTCATTGCCCAGAGCGAGCACCGCGACAGCTGCAAGAAGTCCGACCCCGCGTCCCCGGCCCAGGCCGCCGGCATGAAGAAGCGCGACAAGATCGTCGCCTTCGCCGGCAAGCCGACCAAGGACTGGAACACCCTGTCGGACCTCATCCGCGACAGCGCCGGCAAGAGCGTCCCGATCGTCGTGGAGCGGGACGGCAGGCAGCTCACCCTGCACGCCACGATCGCCACCAACCAGGTCGCCGAGAAGGACTCCAGCGGCCAGTACGTCGAGGGCAAGTACGTGAAGGCCGGCTTCCTCGGCTTCAGCGCCGCCACCGGCGTCGTCCACCAGGACTTCGGCCAGTCCGTGACCTGGATGACCGACCGCGTCGGCGACGCCGTCGACTCCCTCGCCGCCATCCCCGGCAAGATCCCGGCCCTGTGGGACGCGGCCTTCGGCAACGCCCCGCGCCAGCCGGACTCCCCGGTCGGCATCGTCGGCGCGGCCCGCATCACCGGCGACATCGCCACCCTCCACATCCCCGCCTCCCAGCAGGTGGCGATGTTCGTGATGCTCCTCGCCGGCTTCAACCTCTCCCTGTTCCTGTTCAACATGCTCCCGCTGCTCCCGCTCGACGGCGGGCACATCGCGGGCGCCCTGTGGGAGGCACTGCGCCGCAACGTGGCCAGGGTCATGCGCCGCCCGGACCCGGGCCCGTTCGACGTGGCGAAGCTGATGCCGGTGGCGTACGTGGTGGCGGGGATCTTTGTGTGCTTCACGATCTTGGTCCTGATCGCGGATGTCGTTAACCCGGTGAAAATCTCCTAGCCGCATGGCGTTCGAGGCGGCCCGGAACCCTGTGCTCCGGGCCGCCTCCTCTCGAGGGTGTCTGCGGGGTGGGATGTGCTCGCGCCAAGGCTCGTGCCGTAATCTCGAAGCCTGGAGCCCGCCCGACGACGGGACCGGATCTTGATCCACGACTTGGGGTTGCACAGCAGATGACTGCGATTTCTCTCGGCATGCCGTCCGTTCCGACCAAGCTCGCCGAGCGCCGGAAGAGCCGGCAGATCCAGGTCGGAAGCGTGGCGGTCGGCGGGGACGCGCCCGTCTCGGTCCAGTCGATGACGACGACCCGCACCTCCGACGTCGGCGCCACCCTCCAGCAGATCGCCGAGCTGACCGCGTCCGGCTGCCAGATCGTCCGCGTGGCCTGCCCCACCCAGGACGACGCCGACGCCCTCGCGACCATCGCCAGGAAGTCGCAGATCCCGGTGATCGCGGACATCCACTTCCAGCCGAAGTACGTCTTCGCCGCCATCGAGGCCGGCTGCGCCGCGGTGCGCGTGAACCCCGGCAACATCAAGCAGTTCGACGACAAGGTCAAGGAGATCGCCAAGGCCGCCAAGGACCACGGCACCCCGATCCGCATCGGCGTCAACGCCGGCTCCCTGGACAAGCGCCTGCTCCAGAAGTACGGCAGGGCGACCCCCGAGGCCCTGGTGGAATCCGCCCTCTGGGAGGCGTCCCTCTTCGAGGAGCACGACTTCCGGGACATCAAGATCTCCGTCAAGCACAACGACCCGGTCGTCATGATCGAGGCCTACCGCCAGCTCGCCGAGCAGTGCGAGTACCCGCTCCACCTCGGCGTGACCGAGGCGGGCCCCGCCTTCCAGGGCACGATCAAGTCGGCGGTGGCCTTCGGCGCGCTCCTGTCCCAGGGCATCGGCGACACGATCCGGGTCTCCCTGTCGGCCCCGCCGGTCGAGGAGGTCAAGGTCGGCCTCCAGATCCTCCAGTCGCTCGGCCTGCGCCAGCGCGGCCTGGAGATCGTCTCCTGCCCGTCCTGCGGCCGCGCCCAGGTCGACGTCTACAAGCTCGCCGAAGAAGTCACAGCGGGCCTGACCGGCATGGAGGTCCCCCTCCGCGTGGCCGTCATGGGCTGCGTGGTGAACGGCCCCGGCGAGGCCCGCGAGGCCGACCTCGGCGTCGCCTCCGGCAACGGCAAGGGCCAGATCTTCGTCAAGGGCGAGGTCATCAAGACCGTCCCCGAGTCCAAGATCGTCGAGACTCTCATCGAGGAGGCCATGAAGCTGGCCGAGCGGATGCAGGACGAGGGCGTGGAGTCCGGCGAGCCGTCGGTGTCGGTGGCCCCCTGATCTTTTCTGCTCTCGTGAGTCCCGTCACCGCTGGGTGGCGGGACTCAGCCGTACCTCCGCCCGGACGGATGTGCCGGGGTGTAGCGGCGTGACGCCCCACTTGCCGGCGAGCGCCCCCGCCAGGATCAGCCCACGACTCCGAGGGCACCCCGCAGGCGATCGCGTCGTCCGGCGGCTACCGCCTGAGGAGCACGACATCCGGGGACCGGATCACGGCCCTGCACCTGGCGGGCGTGCCCCTGACGGCACGGACCAGGAGAAAAAGCGGTACACCTGCTCTGCCGAGGGCCAACCTGCAGCGCATGGGTCCCTCCTTGCCAAAGCCATTCGAAAACAGTGGAAATAACGGCGGCTACAAGCTTCCGGAGTTCGACAGCCAAGGGAACCCCATCACATATACAGAATGGGGAACGGTGCAGTCGGCCGATAACCCGAACTGGGGCGGCGAGCGAATAGTGGCAGGATCCGACGGCTCCGCCTACTGCACTCCGACCCATTATCAGACCTACATCGTCATGGAGGCCGGTCGATGAACGAAAGCTTCTGGTGGACGCGGGATGAAGCCGCGGTCCGTGTCACATCGCCGGATACCTCCATTCCTGCCACTCACGCTCTTCCGCCCACCGGCCTGATCTATTCCGCCCGCATGCAGGGCCGGGAGATGCGTGACTCCGACGGGGTGTTCACCCAGTACTACGAGGCTCTCCGCTTGCCGGACTGTTTCGGCTGGAACTGGAACGCCTTGCGAGACTGCCTTCAAGATCTGCATTGGCTTGATGCCGCACATTTCCTTCTCGTCATCGACAACGCGGAAGCGGTCCTGTCGGAAGATATCGAAGAACGCAAGATCCTGTGGCGTGCCATGAATGACTCGGTGAGGTTCTGGGCAGGGAAACCGGGACTGCCCGGACAGGAAAAGACGACCTTCGATGCCGTGCTGCTGTGCCCGCCCCACGTCCGAGGAACGCTGCACGGCGAGGTTCTCGGTACCCAGCCGCACTCTCCGCCGCTCTCGCCCGAGCCGGTTCCTCGCGATGAAGCGCTCCGCAAAGCTCCGGGGTACAGTTCCACGACCAGCAGAACCCCAGGGTGAGGCCCCCGCCACGTGTTGACCCAGACGACCTCTCGGGTGCTCGAACCGAGCGACCTTGACGCCGCGCTCGCCGTTCTCGACCGCGAGCCGGTCGCGAACGCCTTCGTGACCTCGCGGGTGCAGGTCGCCGGTCTCGACCCGTGGCGGCTCGGCGGCGAGATGTGGGGCTGGTACGCGGACGGCATGCTCACGTCCCTGTGTTACGCGGGCGCGAACCTGGTCCCGGTCTGCGCCACCTCGCGCGCCGTGCGTGCCTTCGCCGACCGGGCGCGGAGGGCCGGCCGCCGCTGCTCCTCCATCGTCGGCCCCGCCGACGCCACCGCCGCGCTGTGGGGACTGCTGGAACCCCACTGGGGCCCGGCGCGCGAGGTCCGTGCCCACCAGCCCCTGATGATCACCGACCGCATGCCCGCCGACATCGCCCCGGACCCCTACGTCCGCCGCGTCCGCAAGGACGAGATGGAGACGATCATGCCGGCGTGCGTGGCGATGTTCACCGAGGAGGTCGGCGTCTCGCCGCTGGCGGGTGACGGCGGGCTGCTGTACCAGGCGCGCGTCGCCGAACTCGTCGGCTCCGGGCGTTCCTTCGCCCGCCTCGACGAGGACGGCAAGGTCGTCTTCAAGGCGGAGATCGGCGCCGCGACGAACCACGCCTGCCAGATCCAGGGCGTCTGGGTGGCCCCCGAGTACCGGGGGAGGGGCCTTGCCGCCCCCGGCATGACGGCGGTCCTGCGGTACGCACTCGTGGACGTGGCGCCGGTCGTCAGCCTCTACGTGAACGACTTCAACACCGCGGCCCGCAGGACGTACAGGCGAGTGGGCTTCCAAGAGGTCGGTGCCTTCATGAGTGTGCTGTTCTGAAGCCGCTGTACGCTCCCCGCATGGACCTCGTGATCGGCCCCCTGGACCTCGCAGCCCACGTCGACGAGGCCCTCGCCGTCCAAGCCGTCGCCTTCGGCCTGGGCCCGGACGAGGTCGCCGTACGCCGGCAGATCGTCCAGCGTCACATGCGGTTCCCGGGCGCGCGGGCCCTCGGCGCGACGGTCGGCGGTCGCCTCGTCGGGTTCGTGTACGGCATGCCCAACTCCCGTACCCACTGGTGGTCCACCGTCGTGGAGCCCTACCTCCGCGCGGCCGGCAACGACCACTGGCTGGACGACTCCTTCGTGATCACGGAGCTGCACGTGCACCCCGATCACCAGAACCGCGGTATCGGCCGGAACCTGATCACCGGAATCACGGACACGGCCACCGAACCCCGCTCGATCCTCTCCGCGATCGACACCGACAGCCCGGCCCGCGGCCTGTACTTCTCCCTCGGCTACGTCGACCTCGCCCGCCAGGTGCACTTCCCGAGCGCTCCGAAGCCGTACGCCGTCATGGGCGCCCCGCTGCCACTGCGCAGGCGCTAACCGATTTCCGCCCGCACAGCCCGCCCGGCTAACCTCCTTGCCATCACTGTTTTCCCGGCAGGAGTACGAGAACCATGGCGAACGCATCGGTCCAGCGCATGTCCCAGTTGATGGCGAAGACCTTGCGCGACGACCCGGCGGACGCCGAGGTCCTCAGCCACAAGCTCCTCGTCCGCGCCGGCTACGTCCGCCGCACGGCCGCCGGCATCTGGAGCTGGCTGCCCCTCGGCATGAAGGTCCTCTCCAACGTGGAGCGGATCGTCCGCGAGGAGATGGACGCCATCGGCGCCCAGGAGGTCTCCCTCCCCGCCCTGCTGCCGCGTGAGCCGTACGAGGCGACCGGCCGCTGGGACGAGTACGGCCAGGAACTCTTCCGGCTCAAGGACCGCAGGGGAGGCGACTACCTTCTCGGCCCCACCCACGAGGAGATCTTCACCCTCCTGGTCAAGGACCAGTGCACGTCCTACAAGGACCTGCCGGTGATCCTCTACCAGATCCAGACCAAGTTCCGGGACGAGGCCCGCCCGCGCGCCGGCATCCTGCGCGGCCGTGAGTTCCTGATGAAGGACTCGTACTCCTTCGACCTGGAGGACGAGGGCCTGGCGACCTCCTACGCCCTGCACCGCGAGGCCTACCAGCGGATCTTCGAGCGCCTCGGCCTGGACTACCGCATCTGCGCGGCCACCGCCGGCGCCATGGGCGGCTCGAAGTCCGAGGAGTTCCTGGCTCCCGCCGAGGCCGGCGAGGACACCTTCGCGGACTGCCCGAACTGCGACTTCGCCGCCAACACGGAGGCGATCAGCCATCCGCTGAAGCCGGTGGACGGCTCGGCCGTCCCGGCGCTGGAGGAGATCCCGACTCCCGACACCCCGACCATCGAGACTCTGGCCGCCTCCCTCGGCGTCCCCGCCTCCGCCACCCTGAAGAACCTGCTCGTGAAGGTGGACGGCGAGATCGTCGCCGTCGGTGTCCCCGGTGACCGCGAGGTGGACCTGGGCAAGGTCGAGGCGCACTTCGCGCCGGCCGTCGTCGAGATGGTCACCGAGCCGGACTTCGCCGGCCGCCCCGACCTGGTGCGCGGCTACGTCGGCCCGCAGGGCCTGGGCGAGAAGGTGAAGTACATCGCCGACCCGCGCGTGGCCCCCGGCACCTCCTGGATCACCGGCGCCAACAAGGAGCACACGCACGCCAGGAACGTCGTCGCCGGGCGTGACTTCGAGGTCGACGAGTACGTCGACGTCGTGGTCGTGCAGGAGGGCGACCCGTGCCCGAAGTGCGGCACCGGCCTCAAGCTGGACCGCGCCATCGAGATCGGCCACATCTTCCAGCTCGGCCGCAAGTACACCGACGCCCTCAAGCTCGACGTCCTCGGCCAGAACGGCAAGCCGGTCCGGGTCACCATGGGCTCCTACGGCATCGGAGTCTCCCGCGCGGTCGCGGCGATCGCCGAGCAGAGCGCCGACGAGCACGGCCTGGTGTGGCCCAAGGAGGTCGCCCCGGCCGACGTGCACGTGGTCGCCGCCGGCAAGGCCCTGCAGACCGAGCTGGCCCTCGACGTCGCGGAGCAGCTGGCCGCCGCCGGCGCCCGCGTCCTGGTGGACGACCGGGCCGGCGTCTCCCCGGGCGTGAAGTTCACCGACGCCGAGCTGATCGGCGTCCCGCAGATCCTGGTCGCCGGGCGTCGCTCCGGCGAGGGCGTCCTGGAACTGAAGGACCGAAGGACCGGCGAACGCGAGGAGCTGACCGTCGAGGACGCGATCGCCCGCCTGACGGCCTGACAAGGACAGCCGCGCACAGAAGGCCCCTGAGACCGGCGGCGGTCTCAGGGGCCTCTCGCGTGGTCACAGGGCTGCTGGCCGCCGCTCACAGCCAGCCGGCGAACTCCAGCAGCAACTCCCCGTCCTTGGGCCGCCCCACCCGCAGCGCACGGACGCCGGACTCCACCGCCCGGAACAGGGTCCAGCCGCGCAGGCGGTCCTGGTCGACCTCCAGCGACTCGGCGAGGCGTTTGATCCGGCGGCGGGTCGTGGCCGGACCGGAGGGAGAGGCGATCAGGTCCTCCACGCGGTCGCGCACCAGGCGCGCGAGGTCGAACGCGCACTCGCCGAGCACCGGGTCCGGTCCCACCGCGAGCCACGGCATCCGCTCACCGGCGAGCACCTTGCTCTGCCGGAACGTTCCGTGCAGCAACTGGTGCTCGGGCGGCGCGGCGACCAACTCGTCGCGGACCGCGAGCGCCGCGTCGACCAGCGGCGCCACCTCGGGTTCGGCCTCGGCACCCGCCCGCATCGCCGTCGCCTGCCGTCCCGTGCGCTCGGCGACCGTCTCGAAGGCCTCACCTGCGGGCGGCTGGACCCACAGCCGCCGCAGCGTGCCCGCGGCCTCCAGCAGCGCCTTCGCCTCCGGCAGCGACCGCACCGAAACATCCGGGTGCAGCCGCTCCAGCAGCAGCACCCCCTCCTCCGCGCCGTCCTCCAGCAGCTGTACGGCGCCCAGGCCGCCCCAGTGCGCGAGGGCCGTACGCTCGCTCTCCGGGCGGGCCCGGGGCGGGGCCAGCTTCAGCACGGCCGGGGTGCCGTCCGGGCGCCGTACCAGGACCACCAGACTGCTGCGGCCGCCCGGCACCTGGACCCTCTCCACGGTCAACTCGCGTGCGGTCACGGCCTGTTCGGCGATCGCGGGCAGCCGGGCGAGCCAGTCGTCCCCGGCCGGTGCCGTCTCACCGAGCGCCCGTACCAGGCGCGGCGGCGGTTCGAAAGCCATGCGCGAGTCGTTCCCTTCCGGTCCGGGTCCTGTCGTACGGGCACACCTGGCGGGTCACCGGGTCACGAGGCCGAGGTGGAGGCCGACGGCGTGGCCCCGGCCGCGTCCGTCCCCTCGCCGGCGCGTTCGGCGAGCCCAGGGAAGGCTACGCTCTCCCCGCTCCAGCGCACCGCGCGCACCGCGGCCTCGCGCAGCGCCGCGGCGGCCGCGGCGCGCCGGGTGCCCGTGGCCGCCCGCACCAGGTCCGCGTAGACGTCGGCCACCCGCTCCTCCAGCCGGGCGGCGAGCCGTACGGCGGCGGGCGCGTCCGGCACCGGGAACGGCAGCGCGTACGCGGCGTTCGCGGCGACCGGCTCCCCGCCCAGGTCCCGGATCTCGCGGGTCAGCGCGTCCCGGCGGGCCCGGTGCGCGGCATAGGCCGCCCGCGCCTCGCTCCGGCGCGCCGCGCCGATCCGGCCGCCGACGACGCCGTAGCCGTACACCGCGGCGTGCTCCGCGGCCAGCGCCGCCTGCAGTGCCGTCAGCTCGGCCCGCTTCGCCCCGTCGCTCACTTCGCCCCCTCCGTCAGCAGGTACGCGTGCGTGGCCCCGGCCGCCGCCACCGACGCCAGCAGCCGCGCCAACTCGCCCGGCACGTCCAGCAGGGCCCGGGCGCGCCGGTCGGCGAGGGTGCGTTCGGCGGCGGCCAGGCCGGCGAGCGCGTCCTTCTCGGTGACCGGAACGGGCGGCGCGGCGGACGGGGAGGGCGAGGAGCTCGCCGGCGTGGGTGCCGTACCGGACCGCAACGCCCGGACGTGGGCCGCGACCTGGGCCCGCAGCGGGCCCAGTCGCTGGGCGAGCGCCGGGTGCGCGGCCAGGACGGCGTCGTACCGGGCGAGCAGGGCCTGGCTGTCCCCTGCCGCACGCGCGCGTGCCCGCTCCGCCGCGGAGGAGGTGCCGCCGCCGGAGCCCGGATCGGCCGTGCAGCCCGTCAGCAGGGCCGCGCCGGCGGCCGAGGCGAGCAGGGATCTTCTGCGCGGCCCCGAGGGGATGCGCGGCGGCGGGGGGTACGGCACTGCAGGCGTCCTCGGGGGCTCGTACGGAGGGGAAAACATGGGTGAAGGCCGCACGGGTGGTCGGCACGTCCGTGATCACGGTACCCGCGCGCCCGTCCCACACCAGTCACCGGCACCGGTGGTCCCGCACGGGCAGGCGAATCGTCCCTGCAGATGTGCTTTTCCACAGTGATCGTCCCGGTTGTCCACAGGTGGACGGCGACACTCCCCGCGACCGGATACGCTTTGACCAGACACGCGACCCATCCCACAACAGCACACGCGGCCGAGGAGTCACCCGGATGAGCACCACCCAGAGCGAGAGGCTGCGAGAGCTGCTGGAACCGCTCGTCACGTCCCAGGGACTGGATCTCGAAGAGATCGCCGTCGACTCCGTCGGACGCAAGCGGGTGCTGCGTGTGGTCGTCGACTCCGACACCGGAGCCGATCTGGACGCCATCGCCGATGTGAGCCGTGCGCTCTCGGCGAAGCTCGACGAGACCAACGCGATGGGTGACGCGGCGTACGACCTGGAGGTCGGAACCCCCGGCGCGGAGCGCCTCCTCACCGAGCACCGGCACTTCGTGCGCGCCACCGACCGGCTCGTGAAGTTCGAGCTGACCGAGGGCGGCGAGCTCGTCGCCAGGATCCTGAAGGTCGACGAGGACGGTCTGGACGTCGAGGTCCCCGGGGTGAAGGGCCGCAGGCCCACCACCCGCAGACTCGGCATCCCGGAGATCGCCAAGGCGCGCGTGCAGGTCGAGTTCAACCGCAAGGACACCGAGAAGGACATGAAGGAAGAGGAGGAGGCGTAGCCGTGGACATCGACATGAGCGCCCTGCGGGGCTTGGTTCGGGAGAAGGAGATCTCCTTCGACCTGCTGGTCGAGGCGATCGAGTCGGCCCTCCTCATCGCCTACCACCGCACCGAGGGAAGCCGCCGGCACGCGCGCGTGGAGCTCAACCGGGAGACCGGGCATGTGACCGTGTGGGCGAAGGAGGACCCCGAGGACCTGGAGGAGGGGCAGGAGCCGCGCGAGTTCGACGACACCCCGTCGGGCTTCGGGCGGATCGCCGCCACCACCGCCAAGCAGGTGATCCTGCAGCGGCTGCGCGACGCCGAGGACGACGCCACGCTCGGCGAGTACGCCGGCCGCGAGGGCGACATCGTCACCGGCGTGGTCCAGCAGGGCCGCGACCCGAAGAACGTCCTGGTCGACATCGGCAAGCTCGAGGCCATCCTGCCGGTGCAGGAGCAGGTGCCGGGCGAGACCTACCCGCACGGCATGCGCCTGCGCTCGTACGTCGTCCGGGTGGCCAAGGGCGTCCGGGGTCCCTCCGTGACCCTCTCCCGCACACACCCGAACCTGGTGAAGAAGCTCTTCGCCCTGGAGGTGCCGGAGATCGCCGACGGCTCGGTGGAGATCGCCGCGATCGCCCGTGAGGCCGGTCACCGCACCAAGATCGCCGTACGGTCCACCCGCTCGGGCCTGAACGCCAAGGGCGCCTGCATCGGCCCGATGGGCGGCCGGGTGCGCAATGTGATGGGCGAACTGAACGGCGAGAAGATCGACATCGTCGACTGGTCGGACGACCCGGCCGAGATGGTGGCGAACGCCCTGTCACCCGCTCGGGTGAGCAAGGTCGAGGTCGTCGACATGGCCGCCCGCTCCGCCCGGGTGACCGTGCCGGACTACCAGCTCTCCCTGGCGATCGGCAAGGAAGGGCAGAACGCCCGCCTCGCCGCCCGGCTCACGGGCTGGCGCATCGACATCCGGCCCGACACCGAGCCGACGGCCGCCGAGTGACCGAGTGACGCCCGCTGACCGCGCGGCTTGGGGAATAGATCCGAGCCGCAGGCCGCTGGATTTACGACAACAACCGTTCGATCTTTGCCCCGAAGGGGTGAGGCCGGAACGGGGAGGTAGACTTAACCGTGTCTGGCCGGACGCACGCCCGAGTACGCCCTGAGCGCACCTGTGTGGGGTGCCGGGAGCGGGCGGCCAAGAACGATCTCTTGCGGATCGTGAG
Source organism: Streptomyces sp. NTD91 (assembly GCF_059510455.1). Taxonomy (NCBI): domain Bacteria; kingdom Bacillati; phylum Actinomycetota; class Actinomycetes; order Kitasatosporales; family Streptomycetaceae; genus Streptomyces; species Streptomyces sp. NTD91. The sequence continues at coordinate 44,192 of NZ_JCAJZW010000003.1, read as the reverse complement.
GATCGAGGACGCATGCGCCCCTGATCCTCGCGGTACGCTGCCCGGCCGGGGTGCGTACGTACACCCCGCCCTGGTCTGTCTCGACCAGGCGGTACGCCGCCGGGCGTTCCCGCGGGCACTGCGCGCCCCGGGGCCGCTCGACACAAAGGCGTTGCGCCAATACGTCGAGCAGACAACAGTTGCCGAGCAGGCAACACCGTAAGACGTGCCGTACGGAACCCCGTGCGGCCTGGTACCTCGCGAGTCGAAAGCAGGTCGAGATTGCGATGAGCACTCGATGAGTACGCGATGAGTACGCCCATGAACTAGCGACGGTCCGGCTTCAACCCGGACCTCAAAGGAGCGAAGTGGCTAAGGTCCGGGTCTACGAACTCGCCAAGGAGTTCGGTGTCGAGAGCAAGGTCGTCATGGCCAAGCTCCAGGAACTCGGTGAATTCGTCCGTTCGGCGTCTTCGACCATCGAAGCGCCCGTAGTACGCAAGCTGACCGACGCCTTCCAGGGCGGTGGCAACGGCAGGTCCGCCGCGAAGCCCGCCCCGCGCAAGGCTGCCCCCAGGCCCGCCGCGCCCTCCCCGGCGCAGGCGGCTCGTCCGGCTGCCCCGGCCCCGAGGCCGGCGGCTCCCAAGCCTCCGACGGCGCCCGCCGCCCAGCAGCCCGCGGCCCCGTCGGCTCCCTCGGCGCCCGCGCCGGCCCCGGGCCCGCGCCCGGTGCCGGGTCCCAAGCCCGCGCCGCGTCCGGCTCCGGCCGCCCCGGAGTTCACGGCTCCGCCCGCCCAGACCCCGCAGGCCCCGGCCGCGCAGGGTCCGCGCACCGGCGCCCGTCCCGGCGCACCGAAGCCCGGTGGCGCCCGTCCGGGTGCTCCCGGCCAGGGTCAGGCCCGTCCGGGCCAGGGCGGCCCGCGTTCCGGTGGCCAGGCCGCGCGTCCGGGTGCCCGTCCGGCCGGTCCGCGTCCGGGTAACAACCCCTTCACCTCCGGTGGCTCCACCGGCATGGCCCGCCCGCAGGCCCCGCGCCCGCAGGGCGGTCCGCGTCCCGGTCCCGGCGGCGCTCCCCGTCCGCAGGCGCCCGGCGCCCAGGGCGGCGGTCCGCGTCCGCAGGCTCCCGGTGGTCCCCGTCCCTCTCCGGCCGGCATGCCCCGGCCGCAGGGCGGTCCGCGTCCCGGTCCGGCCGGTCCGCGTCCGAACCCCGGCATGATGCCGCAGCGTCCCGCTGCCGGCCCGCGTCCCGGCGGCGGTGGCCCCGGCGGCCGCGGTCCCGGTGCCGGCGCCCGTCCCGGTGGCGGCGGCGGTCGTCCGGGTGGCGGCTTCGCCGGTCGTCCCGGCGGCGGTGGCGGCGGCGGCTTCGCCGGTCGTCCCGGTGGCGGTGGCGGCGGTGGCGGTTTCGCCGGCCGTCCGGGTGGTCCCGGCGGTGGCGGCGGTGGCCGTCCCGGCTTCGGTGGCCGTCCCGGTGGCCCGGGTGGCCGCGGTGGCACGCAGGGCGCCTTCGGCCGTCCCGGCGGTCCCGCGCGTCGTGGCCGCAAGTCGAAGCGGCAGCGTCGCCAGGAGTACGAGGCCATGCAGGCCCCGAGCGTCGGCGGCGTGATGCTGCCGCGCGGCAACGGCGAGACCATCCGTCTCTCCCGCGGCGCGTCGCTCACCGACTTCGCGGAGAAGATCAACGCCAACCCGGCGTCCCTCGTCGCGGTCATGATGAACCTCGGCGAGATGGTCACCGCGACGCAGTCCGTCTCCGACGAGACGCTGCAGCTCCTCGCCGACGAGATGAACTACGCGGTTCAGATCGTCAGCCCGGAGGAGGAGGACCGCGAGCTGCTCGAGTCCTTCGACATCGAGTTCGGCGAGGACGAGGGCTCCGAGGAGGACCTGGTCGTCCGTCCGCCGGTGGTGACCGTCATGGGTCACGTCGACCACGGCAAGACCCGACTGCTCGACGCGATCCGCAAGACGAACGTCATCGCGGGCGAGGCCGGTGGCATCACCCAGCACATCGGTGCCTACCAGGTCGCGACCGAGGTCAACGACGAAGAGCGCAAGATCACCTTCATCGACACCCCGGGTCACGAGGCGTTCACCGCCATGCGTGCCCGTGGTGCGAAGTCGACCGACATCGCGATCCTGGTCGTCGCGGCCAACGACGGCGTCATGCCGCAGACGGTCGAGGCGCTCAACCACGCCAAGGCGGCCGACGTGCCGATCGTTGTCGCGGTCAACAAGATCGACGTGGAGGGTGCCGACCCGACCAAGGTGCGCGGTCAGCTGACCGAGTACGGCCTGGTGGCCGAGGAGTACGGCGGCGACACCATGTTCGTCGACATCTCCGCCAAGCAGGGTCTGCACATCGACTCGCTGCTGGAGGCCGTGATCCTCACGGCCGACGCCTCGCTCGACCTGCGGGCCAACCCGAACCAGGACGCGCAGGGCATCTCGATCGAGTCCCGCCTCGACCGCGGCCGCGGTGCCGTGGCCACGGTCCTCGTCCAGCGAGGCACGCTGCGGGTCGGCGACACGATGGTCGTGGGCGACGCCTACGGTCGCGTGCGCGCCATGCTCGACGACAACGGCAACAACGTCGCCGAGGCCGGCCCGTCGACGCCGGTCCAGGTCCTGGGCCTGACCAACGTCCCGGGTGCGGGTGACAACTTCCTGGTGGTCGACGAGGACCGTACGGCCCGTCAGATCGCCGAGAAGCGTGCCGCCCGTGAGCGCAACGCGGCCTTCGCCAAGCGCACGCGCCGCGTGTCCCTGGAGGACCTGGACAAGGTGCTCAAGGCCGGCGAGGTCCAGCAGCTGAACCTGATCATCAAGGGTGACGCTTCCGGTTCCGTCGAGGCTCTTGAGTCCTCCCTGCTCCAGCTGGACGTCGGCGAAGAGGTCGACATCCGCGTCCTGCACCGCGGCGTCGGTGCGGTCACGGAGTCCGACATCGACCTGGCGATGGGCTCCGACGCCATCGTGATCGGCTTCAACGTCCGCGCGGCCGGCCGCGCGGCGCAGATGGCCGAGCGCGAGGGTGTGGACGTCCGGTACTACTCGGTCATCTACCAGGCGATCGAGGAGATCGAGGCGGCCCTCAAGGGCATGCTCAAGCCGGAGTTCGAGGAGGTCGAGCTCGGTACGGCGGAGATCCGCGAGGTCTTCAAGTCGTCCAAGCTGGGCAACATCGCCGGTGTCCTCATCCGCTCCGGCGAGGTGCGCCGCAACACCAAGGCCCGCCTCATCCGGGACGGCAAGGTGGTCGCGGAGAACCTCACCATCGAGGGCCTCCGTCGCTTCAAGGACGACGTCACCGAGATCCGCGAAGGCTACGAGGGCGGTATCAACCTCGGCAACTTCAACGACATCAAGGTCGACGACGTCATCGCGACGTACGAGATGCGGGAGAAGCCGCGGGCGTAACGGCCGACGGCTTCTGAAAGCTGGCCGGCGGGATCTCGGTCCCGCCGGCCAGCGTGCCGTTCCCGGGAGCTGCGCGCCCCCGGACCCCCGTTCGCCGAGACTGTCGGCCAGGAGGCACCCGCTTCTCGGCCGAGCGACACGGGCCGGCGAGCGGGCCGGGGCGGTTCCGCAGCCGACGGTGCCCGGAAAACCCGGTCGAGTCACTGCCGGCCGAAGCGGTACCGTGGCTGCAGGCCATCGATCCCGTACCGGCGGGTTAACCCGGCACACACATGTACGTGGGGACTCTGTCCTTCGACCTGCTCCTCGGCGACGTCCACTCGCTGAAGGAGAAGCGCTCCGTCGTCCGCCCCATCGTCGCCGAACTCCAGCGCAAGTACGCGGTGAGCGCGGCAGAGGTGGACCACACGGACCTCCACCGGCGAGCGATCATCGGCCTCGCCATGGTCTCCGGTGACGCGGCGCACCTCACCGACGTACTGGACCGGTGCGAACGGCTGGTCGCCGGCCGCCCCGAGGTCGAGCTGCTGTCCGTACGACGGCGCTTCCACGGCGAAGACGACTGACACGACGACGCCGAACAGACCACAGCAACGCAAGAAGAAACAACGAACGGGAGACGGACCAGTGGCCGACAACGCGCGGGCGAAAAGGCTGGCGGACCTCATCCGGGAGGTGGTGGCCCAGAAGCTGCAGCGCGGGATCAAGGACCCGCGGCTCGGCTCGCACGTCACCATCACGGACACCCGGGTCACGGGTGACCTGCGGGAGGCGACCGTCTTCTACACGGTCTACGGCGACGACGAGGAGCGCAAGGCCGCGGCGGCCGGACTCGAGAGCGCCAAGGGCATCCTGCGCTCCGAGGTCGGCCGCGCCGCCGGGGTGAAGTTCACACCCACCCTGACCTTCGTCGCGGACGCCCTGCCGGACACCGCCCGGACCATCGAGGACCTCCTCGACAAGGCCCGGCAGTCCGACGCGAAGGTCCGCGAGGCGGCCACCGGCGCCACGTACGCCGGCGGTGCGGACCCCTACCGCAAGCCGGCCGAGGACGAGACCGACACGGACGGCGACGCCGCGGAATGACCCAGAAGCACACCACGCCCGACGGCCTCGTCATCGTGGACAAACCGTCGGGCTTCACTTCGCACGACGTGGTCGCCAAGATGCGCGGGATCGCGAAGACCCGCCGCGTCGGCCACGCCGGCACGCTCGACCCGATGGCGACCGGCGTCCTGGTCCTCGGCGTCGAGCGCGCCACCAAGCTCCTCGGGCACCTCGCCCTCACCGAGAAGGAGTACCTGGGCACCATCCGCCTGGGCCAGAACACGGTCACCGACGACGCCGAGGGCGAGATCACCTCGTCCACCGACGCCTCCAAGGTGACCCGGGACGCCATCGACGCCGGGATCGCCAAGCTGACGGGCGACATCATGCAGGTGCCGTCCAAGGTCAGCGCCATCAAGATCGACGGCGTGCGGTCGTACAAGCGGGCCCGCGAGGGCGAGGAGTTCGACATCCCGGCCCGGCCGGTGACCGTCTCCTCCTTCGCGGTGTACGACGTCCGTGACGCCGTCGCCGACGACGGCACCCCTGTGCTCGACCTGGTCGTCTCCGTCGTCTGCTCCTCCGGCACCTACATCCGCGCCCTCGCCCGTGACCTGGGTGCCGGCCTCGGCGTCGGCGGCCATCTCACCGCGCTGCGCCGAACGCGCGTCGGGCCGTACAGGATCGACGCGGCGAAGACGCTGGACCAGCTCCAGCAGGAGCTGACCGTGATGCCGATCGCGGACGCCGCCGCGGCCGCGTTCCCGCGCTGGCAGGTGGACGCCCGGCGGGCCCGGCTGCTGGTGAACGGCGTCCGGCTGGAGATGCCCGACGAGTACGCGGGCACCGGTCCCGTCGCCGTCTTCGACCCCGAGGGCCGCTTCCTCGCGCTCGTCGAGCAGGACAGGGGCAAGGCCAGGAGCGTGGCCGTCTTCGGCTGAGGCTCCCGGCAGGACGAGCTGCCCGTGGAGCGGCGGCCGGCCACGGGGTGTGCCCCTGCCGCCGCTCCGCGGTCCCCCCTCGATTCCCCCACCCCTAGGGTTATCCAACGGCTTCCGCCTATTCACCCGTCCGGGCAGGCGCTCGGAGTGAACCGGGGAGCGGAGGGGGGCGCGTTCGCCACGCGATCTGTCCCGTCGATCATCGTGCGCCCTACCGTCGTCGGAAGAGGCCACACGGGCAAGGGCGGGGAGGTACGGCCATGGCGGGACGAGGTCCGCGCACCGGAGACGCTCGCCGCCCGGCGGCGGACGGCACGCGGGAGGCGGCGGGCGGCCTGCGACACCCCCGTCGCGACCGTACGGCCGACAGGGGCACCGCCGGCCACGACGGCGCGGGCATCCCGGGCCCGGGTGCCGTCGGCTACACCACGGGCGCCGCATGCTTCGAGCACACCACGGACGCGGCCGGCGGCACCGGCGCCGAAGGTCTCCCCGGCACGGGTCCCTGCCTGCCGGGCGCCCTCGACCGCGCCGGAACGCCCGCCCTCCCCACTCCAGGTCCCCTCGGCCCCGCGGACCCGTCCGTCTCCACCCCCGACCACCCGCACCCGCCCCTCGTCCAGATCCGCGACCTCGCCGGCCGCCCTCGAGGCGTCGGCTTTCTCGCCGATCACCAGGGCACCCTCCTCACCAGCCACGAGACCGTCGACGGCCTGCCCCGGCTCGTACTGCAGGCGGCGGGCGGCGACCGCACCTGTGTGGTGGCCGCCGATGCCGTGACCCCGCTTCCCGCCCTCGGCCTGGCCCTGGTCCGCACCGAGGGCCTGGGCCTCGACCCGCTGCCGCTGACCGTACGGGAACGGGTCGACGCCGGAACCTATGTACAGCTCCCCGCGGGCTGCTGGCGGGAGGCCCGGGTGCTGGCCACGACCGAGGTGACGTACACCGCCACCGACCGCTTCCACCTCCTTCCGGACGCGCTGGAGCTGGCCATCGGCACGGCCGGCCGGGACGCGCTCCGGCTCGGCGGCGGGGCGGCCGGGGGACCGGTGCTGGACGCGCGGACCGGCGCGGTCCTCGGCGTCCTCGGCACCGCCCTGCACTCCGCGCAGCGCGACACGGGCTTCGCGGCACCGCTGCGGCCCACCGCCGGCGCCCTCGCCGAGCTGCTCGCCCGGAACGCGGCCACCGTGCCCGCCTATGGCGCCGACCTCAACCTGGCCGGCATCCTGCAGCTCACCGGGACTTCGGTCTGCCGGGACGGCCCGCAGCGCACCCTCGCCGGCCCCGTGGAACCGGTCGAACGCCCGACTGTCGCGGGGGAGTTGGCTGCCTTCACGGACGGCGACCGGGCCGTGCTCGGGCTCGTCGGCGCTCCGGGCAGCGGTCGTACGACGGCACTCGCGGCTCTCGCCGCCCGCCGGGCCCGCGACGAGCGGCCCGCGCCGACCCTGTGGCTGCGCGGCGCCGACCTGGAGGACACCGACGCCTCCGTGGCCGCCGCGGCCCGCCGCGCCCTGGCACGGTCGGCCCGGATCGTCGCCGCGACCCGCCGCCTCCACCCCGAGTCCCTCGGCGACCCCACCCCTGAGGACCTGGCCCGACTCGCCGACCGCGCCGGACGCCCGCTCCTGCTCGTCCTGGACGGCCCCGAGGAGATGCCTCCCGCGCTCGCCCACCGCCTCCCCGACTGGACCCGGGGCACGGCCGACTGGCTGCGCCGGACCGGCGCACGTCTGGTGGTCGCCTGCGGACAGGAGTACTGGGAGCGCGCGGGAGCGGAGTTCCCGGCCGACCTGCTGCACACGCCGACGGCTCCCGCAGCGGCTGCCACCGCCGAGAGCACCGGGTCCTTCGCCGCGCCGGCCCCCCTCGCCGCCGCGGCCACCGCGTCCGGCAGAACCGAGACCACGGACACGGCATCCCCCTCCGCCCCGCCGCCCTGCCTGCGCCTTTCCGGCCTGACGGAGGACGAGGCCCGGTCGGCCCGCGCCCGCTACGGGCTGCCCGCCGGCCTCCTCACCGACCGTGACGCCCGGCACCCGCTCGCCCTCCGGCTGCTCTGCGAGGTACGGGCAGCCGCCCCGGACCTCCAGGGCAGCCCCGCGCCCCTCGACCGGCACGACGTGTTCGCCGCTCACCTGGACCTGATGTGCCTGCGGATCGCGGTCCGGCTCGCCGCCGGGAGCGGGCTGCGCGGGACGGCCGTACGCCGGCTGGCCGCCCGGGTCGCCGGGCAGGTGCACGAGGCCGCCAGGCGGAGCCTCGGGCCGGGGCAGGGCGAACTGGACCGGGCGTCGTTCGAGGCCGTGTTCCCCTGGGGTGCCGCCCCGGCACGGCTCGGCGGCGGCATCGGCTGGGCGTCCGCCGTCCTCGCCGAAGGCCTCCTCGTCCCGGCCGGCCGGGGTTACCGCTTCGCGCACGAGGAACTGGCCGACTGGATCCAGGGCATGCACCTCGACCTCGACGATGCCCTGCACGCCCTGGTCCATCGCGCCCGCGGCCCGCACCCGGTGTCCGTACCGCACCACCGCGCCGGCCCCGTCGTACAGGCCCTGCTGCTCCTCGCCCGGCAGCAGGGACACCGCCGGCTCGCCGCACGCCTGCGCGACCTGACGGACGCCCTGGACCGCGACCCCGGCTCCTGGTGGGCCGCCCGGCTGCTCGCCCGCACCCTGCTCCAGGTCCCGGACGCCACGCCGTACACCGAGGTGCTGCGGCGGCTCGCGGACCGGATCGTCACCTGGCGCCGCACCCGGCGGCCGGTGCCGGCCGAGTTCGGTCCCGGTTTCTGGACCGAGGTGCCCGTCACCGACACCGAGCGGCTCGACCTGCTGCGCAGGCTGGTGCCGGCCGACCGGGCGCCTTCGGAGCCCGGCGAGCGCTACCTCGACGCCGTCGCCCGGCTGCTCGCCGCCGCCCCCGCCGTCGTACAGCCGGGACTGATCCGCTGGTTCGACGACGAACGGCCGCTGCCCGCGACCCCGCACGCCACCGTCGCGACCGCCGCCCAGGCCCTGCTGCACACCCACCGGCGCGGCGCGCTGGACGGCCTCACCGACGTCCTGGCCGCCGGCGCGCACCGGCGTGCCGACGAACTGCTCGCCACCCTCGCCGAGGACGAGCCGTCGGCCGTGTGCCGGGCCGTCGACCGCTGGGCGCACGACGAGCGCCCCGCCCGCCGTCTCGCGGCCGTGACCCACGGGCTGCGCGCGGCCCCGCGCGTGCGCTCGGAGGCCGACCGCCGACTGCTGCGCAACGCCGCCCTGACCCTGCTCGCCCGCCCCGCCGACCGCGCCCTGCACGGTGGCGCCCTCGCCCTGCTGGTCCACGACCCGGACAGCCGTGACCGGCACCTCGCCGCGGCCCTGCGGCACTTCGTCGACGGCGATCCGCACCTCCCCCCCAGCGCCCTGGCTCCCGCCCTGACCACCCATCCCGAACCGGTCCTGGAGGCCTTCCGCGCCCGGTTGTGCGGCCCGGACGCGGCGCAGGCACACCCGGCGACGGCACACCCCGACCAGGCGCTGCCCACCCTCATCGACGTCACCACCCCGGGGCTCGCCCGCCGCGTCGCGCCCCTGCTCCAGGAGGCGGCACGGCTGCGTCCCGCGGCCGCCGGGCACATCGCCGCCCACGTCGACCGCCGCCTCGCCGAGGGCCCCACCGCCCGGTCTGTCCTGCTGCCGCTGGTCACCGGCCTGCTCGACGGCGCTCCCGAAGACCTCCGCGCGGCCCTCGCCGGCGTCCTCGCCGCCGTCGGCACCCCCGCCTGCCGTCCGCTGCGCCGCCAACTGCTGGAGCCGCTGCTCGCCCGGGAACAGGATCCGTCCGTGTTGGACGCCGTCCTGCACGCCGCGGCCCAGCACGGCGACGACCGCGAGGACGAGGACGTCCGCGGGCTCCTGCGCCGCACCGGTCTGCTCCTCGTCCGCACTCCCGAGGGCGCCGCCCGCTTCGACCGCGGCCTGGTCGACCTGGGCCGGCACGTGCCCGGCTTCGCCGCCCGGATGACCGGCTGGCTGGCCGCCGCCCCGGACGACTGGGCCGCGGTGGTCGGCCCCAGCACCCGCCGCATGCTCGCGAACCTCGCCGGCGTCCGCGTACCGGCGTGACCGGCGTGACCGGCGACAGGGAGTCGCCGCGGACGTGCGCCCGGTCACAGCCCGGATACCGATGCGGGCCCCGAGCATCCGGCATGGCACCCTTAGACCTGCGCAAGTCTTAGGCGTCATTTGGACACGGGTTCGAGGAGCGGTCACAGTGCAGCGCTGGCGTGGCTTGGAGGACATCCCCCAGGACTGGGGGCGCAGCGTCGTCACCATCGGTTCCTACGACGGCGTCCACCGCGGCCACCAGCTGATCATCAAGCACGCCGTCGACCGCGCCCGCGAGCTGGGCGTCCCCGCCGTCGTGGTCACCTTCGACCCGCACCCCAGCGAGGTCGTCCGTCCCGGCAGCCACCCGCCGCTGCTCGCCCCGCACCACCGTCGCGCCGAGCTGATGGCGGACCTGGGCGTGGACGCGGTCCTCATCCTGCCCTTCACCACCGAGTTCTCGAGGCTCTCGCCCGCCGATTTCGTGGTCAAGGTCCTGGTGGACAAGCTGCACGCGAAGGCGGTCGTGGAGGGCCCGAACTTCCGCTTCGGCCACAAGGCCGCCGGCAACGTCGACTTCCTCGCCGAGCAGGGCAAGGTGTACGACTTCGAGGTCGAGGTCGTCGACCTGTACGTCACCGGCGCGGCGGGCGGCGGCCGGCCGTTCTCCTCGACTCTGACCCGGCGTCTGGTCGCCGTGGGTGACGTCGAGGGCGCCCGCGAGATCCTGGGCCGTCCGCACCGGGTGGAGGGCGTGGTCGTCCGCGGCGCCCAGCGCGGCCGCGAACTGGGCTTCCCGACGGCCAACGTCGAGACGCTTCCGCACACCGCGATCCCCGCCGACGGTGTGTACGCCGGTTATCTGCACGTCGAGGGCGAGGCCATGCCCGCCGCGATCTCCGTCGGCACGAATCCGCAGTTCGACGGCACCGAGCGCACGGTGGAGGCGTACGCCATCGACCGCGTCGGCCTCGACCTGTACGGACTGCACGTCGCCGTCGACTTCCTCGCCTACGTGCGCGGCCAGGCGAAGTTCGACACGCTGGAGGCCCTGCTGGAGCAGATGGCCGCCGATGTGAAGCGGTGCCGGGAGATCGTGGCGGCGGAGGGGTAGCTTCCGCCGGTTCCCCGACTCCTGCGGACCTCTGACACGTGAGGGCGGCCGGTGCGCTGAGCACCGGCCGCCCTTTGCCGTGCCGCCCTACTGCTGGGGCGGACCCGGCGGGGGCTGTGGAGCCTGCTGTGCCTGCGGGTAGCCGTAGGCCCCCGGCTGGGGCGGCTGCCCCGGCTGTGGCGGGTACGGCTGCTGTCCCGGAGCGGCCTGCGGGTACGGCTGTCCCTGTTGCGGCGGGTACGGCTGCTGCCCGTGCTGCTGTGGCGGGTACGGCTGCCCCGGAGCCTGCGGATAGGGCTGGGCCGGCGTGGGCTGGCCCGGCATCGGCGGCGCGGCCACCGGCGGCGGGTTGCCGTCGCTGGTCCACAGGCCGTGCGCCTGCTGATGGCGGGTGACGTCCTCGGCGACCAGCGCCGCCAGGTTGAAGTAGGCCTCGCGGGTCTTCGGCCGCATCATGTCGAGGTCGACCTCGGCGCCGGCGGCCAGATGCTCGTCGAAGGGCACCACGACGACCGCGCGGGTGCGCGTCTCGAAGTGCGCCACGATGTCCTCGACCTTGATCATCTTTCCGGTCTCCCGGACCCCGGAGATCACGGTGATCGAGCGGGAGACCAGGTCGGCGTACCCGTGCGCGCCCAGCCAGTCCAGTGTCGTACTGGCGCTGCTCGCGCCGTCCACGGACGGCGTGGAGATGATGATCAGCTGGTCGGCGAGGTCGAGCACCCCGCGCATGGCGCTGTACAGCAGACCCGTGCCAGAGTCGGTCAGGATGATCGGGTACTGCCGGCCGAGCACGTCGATCGCGCGCCGGTAGTCCTCGTCGTTGAACGCGGTCGAGACGGCCGGGTCCACGTCGTTGGCGATGATCTCCAGACCGGAGGGTGCCTGCGAGGTGAACCGCCGGATGTCCATGTACGAGTTCAGGTACGGGATCGCCTGGACGAGGTCACGGATGGTCGCCCCGGTCTCCCGGCGCACCCGTCGGCCGAGCGTGCCGGCGTCCGGGTTCGCGTCGATGGCGAGGATCTTGTCCTGCCGCTCGGTGGCGAGGGTGGAGCCCAGCGCTGTGGTGGTGGTCGTCTTGCCGACGCCGCCCTTGAGGCTGATGACCGCGATCCGGTAGCAGGACAGCACCGGCGTGCGGATCAGCTCCAGCTTGCGCTGCCGCTCGGCCTCCTCCTTCTTGCCGCCGAGCTTGAACCGGCCGCCCGCCGCCGCGGGTCGGCCGCTCTTCGCCTTCTGCCGTTTGTTGTTGAGCAGCCGGTCCGAGGACAGCTCCACGGCGGCCGTGTAACCGAGCGGCGCGGCACCGGGGTTGGTGGGCTGCCGCTGGTCGTGCCGGACGGGCTGCGGCCAGGCGGCACCGGACCGCGGATCCACGGGCGCGTGCGGGGCGTGGGGCGCCTGCGGCGCCTGCTGTCCCTCGGCAGCCGGTGCGCCGCCGGGACCCTGCGGCGGCTGCGGGAAGCCGTAACCGCCGGGCTGTTGCTGTGCGTCGGGGGTGCCGGGCTGCGGGAAGCCGTAACCGCCCTGTTGCGGTTGGGGTTGCGGCTGCGGGGCGGGCGACTGGGGGAAGCCGTAACCGCCGGGCTGTTGCTGTGCGTCGGGGGTGCCGGGCTGCGGGAAGCCGTAACCGGCCGCCGGATGGGGGCCGTTGGGGTTCGGCCGGGAAGCGGGGGGCTGCGGGAAGCCGTAGCCGCCTGCCGTGCCGGGGCCCGCCGGGGCCGGCTGCGGCCCCGGGCCGGCCGTCGGCTGCCCCGCCGTGTTCGGCTGTCCGGGCTGGGGTGCGGCGGGCGCACCGGGCTGGTTCTGCTGCGGCTGGTTCCATGCCGCGGGCGACTGGGGGGCCTGCGGCTGGAACGGTGGCTGCTGGCCGGGCACAGCGCCGGGCCCCTGAGCGGCCGTCGGCTGCGGCTGACCGGGCATGGGCATCGGGCCGGGCTGCTGCTGTGCGGGCCACTGGGCCGCCGGGGCGGGCGCCGCGGGCTGATAGGACGGCGGCAGCGGGGGCACCCCGTTCTGCGGCGCGGGCGGAGGCGTCCAGCCTGGCCCGCCGTCCTGGCCGGCCTGGGCGGGGGCGGCCGATATGCCCGCCTGCGGGGTGGGGTCCGGCCGGGCGCCGGTCTCCGGCGTACCCGGCTGCGGGGTGGCGCCGGTGGTGGCAGCGGCCTCGGGTGCCGCGGCGTCCTGCGGGCCCGCGTCCGTGGGCGAGGAGGAGTCGGACCGGGCGGTGCCCGAGCCGGTGTCGTCGGTCGCGCCGCTCTCGGACGTCGTGTGGGCGGACGGTGCGGTCCCGGACTCGGCGTTGTCCGCGGACTCCTCCCGAGCACCGGCCGTGTCCTCGGCGTCCGTACCGGCGTCTCCCTCGGCCGTGTCCTCGGGCGGGGCCTGGTTCTCGTTGTCGCCCTCGTTCTCGCCGTCGCCGAGACCCTCGTCCTCGTCGGTGTCGGCCGGGGAACCGGCGGAGGCCTTCGCGGAACCCCCGGACTCCTCGCCCGGCTGCTCCTCGCCGCTCTCGGCCATGCCCTCGGCCACGTCGCCCTCGGCCCCGGCGGAGCCCGTGGCCGTGCTCTCCACGGGGCCCTCGTCGCCGGAACCGATCTGCGTCGCGGCCGCCGCCGCACGCTCGGCGATCTCGGCCATCTCGCGCTTCAGGGCCACGGCGGAGAACCGCATGGTGGCCCCGCTCTCCAGGTCCCCGTTGCTCGTCTCCGGCTCGACGGCCTGCGCCGGGGCCTCCGGCTGTGCCTGCTGGGGCGGCTGCGGCTGCCCCGGCTGGACGGCATGCGGCTGCTGCGGCTCGAATCCCTGCGGCAACTGGGGCATCGGCACGGGGTTTCCGACGGGCGGCACCGGAGCGGCGTGGGGCGCGCCCTGGGCCGGCGGGGGCGGCGGGGGCGGCGGTGCGTACGGAGTGCCCTGGGGCGGGGTGCCCTGGGGCGGGCCGTACGGGGCGTCCTGCACCGGGGCCGGCGGCGTGTAGGGGGCGCTGTTCGGCGGCGGGGGCGGCGGCACCGGGGCCGACGACGGCGCGCCGGACGAACCCTGTGCGTTCTGCGTGTACCAGGCGGGCGGCGCGTAGTCGATGGTGAACTCGCCCGTCATCTCGATGGCGGACTCCGCGTCGGTCTGGTCGTCGTCGGGTGTGTCCCAGCCCCCGCGGATCCCGTCCCGATCGCTGTTCACAGTTCCTCCTGGTGTGGTCGTACACCCTCATGCCGTGCTGGGGGCGACCGTCCTGTCGTACGATCCGCCGGGCTTCCCCCTCGGGTCACCGGACCCCTTGGTCGCAGAGCGCACCACCCGCTCGTGGGAACTCGCGACTGCCCGGTCCCAGCCTAATCACCAATGCGACGGCGCTGGCAGGCCCGGCCGCCGCTTCCTGCCCGTCCGACGCGTCACATCGGGGCCGTTACGGCCGCAGCGCGTACGGACGTACACCAAAACGTGACGCGGCAACGCCCCAGCCGGGCACGATAACGGGTGAATTCCCGAACCAATTCCCCAACTTCCTTGAAAACGGGCAAGTTGGGGCCAGCCGCGCCGGACGCCCCTCAGTCCATGCGGCGTGCCACGCCCAGCAGACCGGTCTCGGGATCGGTCGCCTGCGTCACCACGTACTGCCGATCCCGCTCCGTGCACCACAGCGTCACACCGTCCGGAAGCGTGGGCAGCGTCTCCACCTCCGTACGGGGCAGCCCCAGCACCCGCCCGATCTCCGCCGCCTCGTCCGGCGACACCCGCTGCACGCCCACCAGCCGCGCCTGGCGCATCAACCGCGGCGCGACCGGGCTCAGATACGGCAGCAGGGTCAGCACGGACTGCCAGGGAGCCGACACCACGCGTCCGCGCGGCGGGCGCATGCCGCAGTCCCGGACCACCAGCACGGGCGTACCGGCCGAGGCGCCCTGCGGAGGTACGCGGCCGACGTCGTACACCGCCAGGCCGTTCTGCCCGCCGCCCATGGCGTGCACCATCGGCATCCAGGCCTGCGCGCGTCCCGTCTCCACGGCCACGCGCGCGCCCGTCGCCGCTGCCCGCAGCGCCATGACCTGCGCGGTCCACAGGCCGCCGATGAGCACGATGTCGTACGGCGTCGGACGGTTGACGCCGAGCACGGCGGGCCGGCCCTCGGCGTTGACACCGACGACGACGCCGTCGTCGCCGATGGGCAGCGACAGCGTGTCGGCCTGCTCCACGGGCAGGGTGTGCCGTGGGTGGCGGGGGCCGAGCAGACCGAAGCCGGTGCGCAGCCGTTCGCCGAGACCCGCCGCCGGCGAGGCCGGGCGCGACGGTGCGTGCGAGGTCGACAGGGCCATCAGCGGGCACCTCCGAGCGGCAGGGTGGCCAGAACGCCGGGCAGTTGCTCCCGGTCCAGGCGAGCGAGTCCGGTCCGCGCCCGCCGCGCCGCCTGTTCCAACTCGCGTCGCGCATCGGTCAGTTCCTGGTTGCTGCGGCCGGTGATGCGCACGTGGCCGGTGATGACCACGTCCTGCTGCGCGCCCTTGGCCAGCGTCAGGCTGAACGTCGTCGCCAGCGCGGGCACCTCCGTCAGCTGCGCGACCAA
The DNA here is from genome assembly GCF_059510455.1 of Streptomyces sp. NTD91. Taxonomy (NCBI): domain Bacteria; kingdom Bacillati; phylum Actinomycetota; class Actinomycetes; order Kitasatosporales; family Streptomycetaceae; genus Streptomyces; species Streptomyces sp. NTD91. The sequence goes on along the minus strand of NZ_JCAJZW010000003.1, from coordinate 29,031 downwards.
CTGGGCCAGCGAGCCGCCGGATCCGCCCAGCTGGGGCCAGCGGCGCACCCAGTAGGTCGTGTGCCGGCGGTTGTCGCAGCGCCAGCTGCGGCTGGACTCCTCCGTACGGCGCTGCGGCGCCTCGCCCCGCCCGGCCTGCGCCGTCACCATGGGGTTGGCGCACGCAGAGGTCGCGATGGCGGCCGTCAGCTCCTCCTCGGTGAGCACACTCGCCCGGAACCCGGCGCCGGTCAGCCGGCTCGACAGGTGCTCGGCCGCGCGGGTCAGGGCCTTCTGCGCGCCCGTCAGCCCGCCGCCGCGCGCGGCCACCGCCTCCGGGCACAGCTCGGGATCCAGCTTCAGCGCGATCCAGGTGATGCGCACCGCCGGGGAACCGGTCTGGGCCTGCAACGGCGCGTAGTTGCTGACCACGACCGACTGCTGGGGCAGGTGCAGCGCGGGCGCCGGCTGGGTGTGCACGACGATCTGCGCCGACTCCAGCCGTATCCCGTCGACTTCGAGGGCGTCCCGCACCAGCCGCACGGGCAGCGGTCTGCGGCCGCGCTCGGCGCGCAGCACGTCGGCGTCCGACTCGACCTGCAGTACCGTGGTCAGGAACCCGCCGTCACCGATCATGCCGATGGGCCGCTGGTCGCGGTCGTCGCCGCGGTTGCAGCTGTAGGTGCGCAGCGTCGGGTCGCACTCCACGGCCGGGGTGAGTCCGGCGTCGGTCCCCGGCGGGACCACCGCGCCCGCCGCCCGGCGGTTGCGGGCCCGCAGCGCCAGCAGGGTGCTGAGCCACTCCGGCAGGGAGCGCCCCCGGCGCCGTACGACCGCGAGGACCACGAGCAGCGCGGCGACCGGGACGGACGCGATCAGCGCGATCGTGCCCACGAGCCACCCGCACAGCACGAGTGCGGGAGCGATCTCCAGCAGCACCAGCCGCTGCAGCGCGAACGAACCTCCGCGGCCCGAACGGGACTCCGGATGCGGGGTGAAAGTGCCCTGGTGGGGCGTGGCGGACGGCTGGGCGGTGGGCTGAGCGGAAGAAGGGCCGTGGGAACTCGACCGGCGCGCACGACGTGGTCGTGATCCCGGTTGCGATCGCGACCGGGTCCGCGTTGCGGAAGCCATCACTCCAAAACCCCCGAACTCACCCGGAAACCCTTTGAGCTCCGGTCCCTTCAAGCCGTGAGCACCCTACCCGTGCCACACGCACGTCCACGCGACAGGCATAGTAGGGGGCGGGTCTGACAGTCGAGTCACCAGAGGCAACCGAGGGCGGGGGACGGATCTTCACAGGTCCCCCACGGCTCCGCAACGGGGAGAGAGCGGACACAGATGGCATCACGGCGGGACGAACTCAACGCCTACACCTTCGCGAAGCGCCGCACGCTCGCAGCATTCCTCCAGCCCTCGCCCTCCGGCTCGGAGGAGGGCGCCCCCAAGCCGCTGGGCGCGCTGGTGCCCGGCCTCGTCGTCGGCGTCGTGATCCTCGCGGTGTTCGGCGCGGTCGGGATGTTCAGGCCGACGGCGCCCAAGGGCTGGGACGACCCGGAGAAGCACGTCATCGTCGCCAGCGAGTCGACCACGCGGTACGTCGTGCTGCGGACGGGCAAGCAGGTGCAGTTGCACCCGGTCCTCAACATGGCCTCCGCCAAGCTGCTGTTGAGCCCCGAGAACGACAGCGTCATCACGGTCGACGAGAAGGTGCTGGACAGCGGCAGGCCCCCGCACGGCGTCACCATCGGCATCCCCTACGCCCCCGACCGCCTGCCCTCCCCGGGCGAGGCATCGGCCGCCAAGCGCTGGGCCGTCTGCGAGCGTCCCGGCCCCGGCGGCCGCGCCATCCAGAAGGCGGCCTTCGTCCTCGCCAAGAAGGAATGGCCCAAGACGGAGGGCCCGAACCGGCTCACCGGCGGCGACCTGATGTACGTCGTCGCCCCGGACGGCAAGACCCAGTACGTCGTCGACGCGCACGGCACGGCGTACCCGGTCAAGAACCCGGACGACAAGGAACTGCTCAAGGCCCTCGACACCCAGGGCCGCGCCCCGCAGCGCATCTCGCAGGACTGGCTCGCCACCCTCCACAAGGGCGACGCCGTCTTCATCCCCCGCGTCCCGGGCACGCCCGGCACGAAGGCCGGCGCCGGCCTGCCCGCTCAGTACGACAAGGTCGGCGAGGTCATCAAGGCCTACGACGGCCACACGCTGCGGTACTACGTCGTGCTCCAGGGCAAGGTCGCCCGCGTCTCCGAGTTCACCGCGACGCTCCTCCTCAACAGCGGACAACTCGTGAACGTCGGCCAGTCCGGCGAGGCGCAGCAGGTCAGCCCCGGCGCGGTCGCCGACAGCACCACGTTCCAGGGCGGCCGGAACTGGCCGGCGTACCGGCCCAGGACGGTGAACGACGGCTCCGGCGCCACCAGCGGCCGCAACACCGTGTGCAACGTGCTGCGTTCGGTCGGCGCCCAGGGCCGGACCACCCTGTCGACCTGGGTGGGCGAGGCCTTCCCCGCCCAGCTGCCCACCGGCTCCTCCAGCGGATACGTCACCCCCGGTTCCGGTCAGCTCTACCGCCAGTTCCAGGGCACGGAGACCTCGGTCGGCGGCGTCTTCCTGGTCACCGACACCGGCCTGCGCTACGCCCTGCAGTCCAACAGCGACAGCGACAGCGACAGCGAAGGCATCGGCACCGACGCCAAGAAGCGCAAGGAGGAGCTGCAGGAAGCGAAGATCGCACAGACCCACCTCGGATACGAGAACGTGAATCCGACCCCCGTCCCCATGGAGTGGTCGACGTTCCTGCCGACGGGCCCCCGTCTGTCGGAGGCGGCGGCGCGTCAGCCGCAGGGTTCCTGACGGCCGGGCGGAGGAGAACGCAATCATGCTGAAGGCAAGGAGGCCCGGGGCCTCGGGCACCGTTGCGAGAGCGACGACCCTGGCCGCCGCGCTGGCCCTCACCGCCACGGCCACCGTGATCGTCCTGCCCGCGACCCCGGCCCGCGCGGACGACGGCCAGTGCACGTTCCCGTCGAAGCCGTACGCGGGCCGGCCATGGGCGCTGCAACGCGTCAACCTGGACGAGCTGTGGGCGCTGTCGACCGGCAAGGGCGTCCGGGTGGCAGTGATCGACACCGGGGTCGACGTCAAGAACCCGCAGCTCACCAAGGCCGTGGACGCGGCCGGCGGCAAGAACCTGCTGCCCGCGAAGAACTCCAGGGGCGAGAAGATCGACCGCGGCAACAGCTCCGGCACCACGGACACGGTCGGCCACGGCACGCGCGTGGCCGGCATCATCGCGGCCCGCCCGATGAAGGGCACGGGCTTCGTCGGCCTGGCCCCGGACGCGACCATCATCCCGATCAAGCAGAACGACGCCGAGGGCGACGGCACCGCGGACACCCTGGCCCAGGCCGTTCTCGACGCGGTCCACGCCGGCGCGGACGTCATCAACATCTCCCAGGACACCGCCAACGCGCTCGATCCGCGGGACTCCAAGCTGAAGGACGCCATCGACTCCGCCCTCGCCCAGAAGGTCGTCGTGGTGGCCTCGGCCGGCAACGACGGCCTCGGCGGCAACGTCAAGGTCACGTACCCGGCGTCGTACCCGGGCGTCCTGGCGGTGGCGGCCTCCGACCGCAACAACGAACGCGCGCCCTTCTCGCAGTCCGGGGATTTCGTGGGAGTCGCCGCTCCCGGGGTCGACATGATCTCCACGGTTCCCGGCGGTGGCCACTGCTCGGACAACGGCACGAGCTTCTCCGCCCCCTATGTGGCGGGAGTCGCGGCCCTGTTGAAGGCCAAGTACCCCAACTGGACGGCCCAGGAGGTCGTCGCGCAGATCGAACAGACCGCGGAACGCTCGATCCCCGGCCACGACAGGCTGGTCGGCTGGGGCGTGGTGGACCCGGTGAAGGCGCTCACGGACGTGGACCCGGAGCACCCCGTCCAGTCCCCGCACCCCGAGGGCGGCGTGTCGAGGGCCGAGGCCCCCGACGTCACGCCTCTGCACTTCGGCGAGACGGCGGAGCAACGCGACAGCCGCATGGCCACCTACGTCGTCGTGGGCGTCCTGGTCCTGGTGGCCGGCCTGAGCGGTACGGCGGTGGCGGTACGGGACGCGCGGCGCAGGCGCGCGGGACGACTGCAGACCGGCCGGTGAACGCCCTGGACCAGCTGGGCCCGCTGGCCCCGTTCCTCTCCGTGCTCGTGGCCATGGCGTGCGTGAAGGCGGGCCGCGAGTCCGGCGTCAGGGCCTCAGCCCTTCGGCACCGGAGCTGCCCGACACCGCCTTCGTCCGCGCCCGGGTCCTCTTCGTGGCCCTCGCCGCCCACGACGTCCACGCGGCCGTCCGGGGCAGCGACGAACTACTCCCCGCCGGGCCCGCTCAGCGGGGAGGGTTCACTGACGTACCGGGGACACCGGATCGCTGTGACGACGCGGAAGGGGGTGCTGAGGCGGGGTGCGGAGGAGCGGGGGAGCGAGGGGCAAGGGGAAGCCGACCGCCCTCACAGCTTCCCGAAGACAACACCCCGCCAGGTCCACCCGCACTCGAGCACGGTGTCCCGAAGCGGATCGCGCAGCCGGGCACTGTCGAAGCGGAAGGTCTCGGTCACCTCCAGCCGACCGCTCGCTCCCCGCCCGATGGTCACCGAGCGGGTGACGGTTCGACTCGGCCCGCGCGAGCACTGCGACGACACCTTGAGCCTCGCGGGATTTCCGACCCGCTGGACCTCCCACTGCTCCTCGAGAGCGCGCACCTCGTGCTCCTCGCGGTCCAGCCGCATCCGGATCCGCACGACGTGACTGATCCGGGACTGCACGAAGAGGTGCTGCCAGGCGGGCTCCCTCAGCCGCCACTCCGCCAGCAGGTCGCACCCCTCACCGCCGCCGTAACGGACGACGTACGGAACATCCGGCTGATCGAGCCCGAGCAGAGCGGCCCGCAACTCCTCACCGGGGACCGGGGAAACTCCCTCCGGAGGGCGCCGGGTGCCGGTGAGCCTGTCGAAGAGACCCATGAGACTCCTGCCTTGTGTGACGCCGGGGGACCCGCTGCCGGGCGGTTCCGGGAGGAGCCTCCGGCGCGCTCGGGGTCCACTTCGGCGACTTGCCTGTGGAAGTTCTGCAAAGATCCGAGCAATGACGCGCCGTCGCCGACCGATCGCGGTCAGCGTCGGCCGGCGACCTCGCGCATGTGCGGCCGGTCACCCGCGCCGCCCTCCGCCACGGGCTCGCAAACCGGGCAAAGCGCGGCGCCTGATTCAGTCTCGTAACCGAGTCAACACATATGCAGGTTGGACCCGTTGAGCCGGTTGACTAGAGTAGTCGGGTGCTGTGAGTCGCGGCTCGCTTTGCGATCGTATGGCGAGCGGTCGGTCGGTCCGGGTTGGTCGAGGCCGACGGATGTACGGGGAAACGGGGAGGAGCGTCGTGCTTCCGGCAGACATGGTGGGGGGCGTGTCGGCGACCAGGGCGGCGAACCTGGAAGCCAGCAGTGAGGCGCTGGATGCGTTCGTGAAGCGGGTGGACAACGTCCTGAAGACGCTGGAGGGGTCCGCGGGCAACCCGGCGAAGGTCGGGGCTCAGACGATCAGGCAGGCGTCACTGACGTCCGGTGGGCCGGACGTCTTCCCTGAAGCGCACGGTCTGTACCACCAGTACAGGCGGGTCCATGGTGAGCTGACGCGGCTGTCCAGGAACCTGCATCTGCAGATCGAGGCGATCGGTATCGCGGTACAAGGTGCACGTGTCGGCTTCGACAACCTCGAAGAGGAGCAGCGTCAGCGGTTCTGGGCGATCCAGGCGCAGATCGGAAAGGACCACGCTGCGGCGGACGACAAGAGCCACACCGGTAACGACGCGCAGAGCGGTGCGGGGTTGTAGCGATGACTGACAAGCACGACGCGGATCTGAAGCGAGTCGGCGATTGGAACAAAGCCACTGACTGGGTCCGCCGTTACGAGAGCGGCCCGCACCCGGGCGGACTCCTCTTCGGCGTGGTCGACGCAGCGATCAGGGCCACTCCGACGGGGCAGGGGGTGGCTATCCGGACTGATTTCGGCAAGAAGGACCTCCCGCTCAACGAGATGATCGACTTGGTTGAGCAGACCGATCCGGAGGACCTGGAGTCCTCGGGCAAGGCCTTGTGGGACGCGCGCGACGCCATCAAGGGGGCAGCCGACGAGCTTGACGGCCACATCCAGAAGGTGCACTGGGTTGGTGAGTCTGGTGACTCGTTCCGCGACTGGGGCGGCAAGCTCGTCACACACGCCCACTATCTGAGTGAATTCGCCGGAGCTGCGGGGGACCAGATCACGGCTGCCGCCGTGGGTCTTGCCGCCGTCCGGGGCGCCATGCCGAATCGTGATACGGAGGCGAACCGGAAGCGCCCCGAGACGTTCACGGCCGCCGAGAAGGCGGCGGACAAAGAGGGATACGCCACTGCCGTAAAGGTGGAGAAGGACCGCCAAGAGGCGATCAACCAGATGAACCGGTTGGCGTCGTACTACGCGGTGTCCGAAGAGGTGCTGTCGACCTTGCCTGACAAGGAGAAGGCGACGTTCACCGCCATGCCCAATGTGGGGGTTCCCAAGCCCTCGCGGTGGAGCAGCGATGGCGACCCGACGCCCGCCGCAAGCTCGGGCTTCGCCTCGCATGCAGGTACAGGATCCGCATCCGGCGGCGGCCATCACGCCGCAGTGCGGAGCGGTGACGTGACCCGGCACGTGACGAGCGTCAGCCCGACGCCCACCCAGCACGTCCCCGACAAGATTCCGCATGTCGACCAGCCTGTCGGCACGCACATCGATACCACTGGCACGTTGCCTACGCCCACGACCACCACACCTGGGCCCAGCCACACGCCGTCGGTCACGGGCACGCCTCCTACCAGTGGTGGCCAGCCCAATGTGTTCGACGGTGGTGGATACCGGCTTCCGGTGCCCAATGCCCCCTCGGGCCGCGGCCTGAGCGGCGCCGGTGGCCTCCGTACGCCTCGGTCCGCTCAGGGGCGCTCGGGAACGTCCCGTTGGACCAACCCGGGTTCCGGGCGTGTCGCCGGGGGAGAGCCCGTGGACGAGGTGGGCCGCTCGACGTCGGCCGGCCAGTCCACTGTCAAGGGCACCGCTTCCGGGCCGAGGTCGTCCTCGCCGATGGGCCGAGGGGTTACAGGCGGTACACCACGGCCCGGAGGTGCCGGGGCAGCACGCACGAGCAGCGGGCCGGTCACCGGTGCCGGACGGTCCGACGGAGTCGTCGGGGGGCGGCCCTCCGCCACGAATCCGTCGTCGAGGAACGGGTCGAGGCTTCCACGGGGCACGGTCATCGGCGGTGAGGAGGAGGCCAACTCCCGTTCCCTCACTGGTCGGCTCGGCCAGCGTGGTGTCTTCGGAGCGTCCGAGTCCACGACGCGGCCAGGCGCGGGGGCGACCGGCTCTCGGCTTGGTGCCGGAACGTCCGAGCCCGTCACCGGCAATGCCACCGCGCGCAACTCCGCGGCAGGCGCTGAGCGCAACGGCATGACCCGTGGTGGTGCCGGCCTCACTCGTGATGCCGGCCACGACCGAAAGCCCGGCGACGCACGGAAGACGGACGGGTCGCCGCGGCCCGACTACCTCGTCGAGGACGAAGAAACACACCTGCCCGACAAGCCCCGGCGTGATGTGCCGCCGGTGGTCAACTGAGTGTGAGCGAGGACAGAAGGACGATGAAGTCAGGGATCAGCCGACGCGCCGAGCAGGCCAGGGTGCGCAGAACAGGCCTTGCTGGACGCGTGCGTGTTGTGGCCGCGGTCGTCGGTGCCCTGGCTGCTACGACGGTGGGCTTGGCTCCGAGCGCCTCCGCTGGTGATGTGCAGTCGAAGCAGTGGTACCTCGGTCCGATGCAGGCCGAGAAGATGTGGAAGGTCAGCACCGGGAAGGGCGTGAAAGTCGCTGTCATCGACACCGGGGTGAACGCGAACACTCCGTCGCTCAAGGGGCAGGTCCTGACCGACGAGGTGCCGACATCCGTTGCGTACCGGGCCACTGACGATTACGTCGGCCACGGTACAACCATGGCCGAGCTGATCGCAGGTACCGGAGCAGGTGGTGGGCTGAAAGGCCTGGCGCCGGGGGCGAAGATCATCCCGTTCCGCGTCAAGTTCGACGGCATGAAGCGCAGTGCGGAAGAGAAGAAGAAGACGCCTGGTTCCACCGCCGCGATCAGGGCGGCGGCCGACACGGATGCAAAGATCATCAGCATGTCGTTCGGTTCCCCAGGGCCCGACTCCGACGAACAGGCCGCCATCGACTACGCGGCGTCGAAGGGGAAGCTGCTGATCGCGGCAGTCGGTAACGACGGCCGGAAATCAGGTGACACCATCGGTTATCCGGCGGCTGACGATTACGTGATCGGTGTTGCGGCGACTGACGCGTCCGGCACGGCATCGAAGTTCTCCTCGCACGGCGGCTACGTCGACCTCTCGGCCCCGGGGCAGAACTTCCCCGGCTGGTGCGACGCCACGTTCCGTTCGTACTGCGACAACGTGAACGGTACGAGTTCGGCCGCGGCCATCGCCTCGGCCTCGGCCGCTCTGATCTGGTCCGCCCACCCCGACTGGACGGTGAACCAGGTCACCCGCGCGCTGGTCGACACGGCAGGCCGTAGCTGGCCGAAGAACAAACCGAGCACATATCTCGGTTACGGTGCCGTGCGCCCTCGCGTGGTGCTGGCGAATCCTCACTACAACCCCGGTCCGGCGAACGTGGACCCCCTCCGCAAGGAGAACGGCGGGGATCTGCTGGCCAAGTCGGCAAGTTCGTCCTCGTCTTCCCACCAGTCCTCGTCCTCCGCTTCTGCATCAACCCCGTCACAGGCCCCGGAAAACAGTTCAACCGGCGGCACTTCGGCGGCAGGATCAAGCACGCACTCGTCAAGCGACAGCAACTCCACTCTCTGGATCGCACTCGGCGCCGTCGCCGCGATCGTCGTGATCGGCGGTGGAGGCGTGGCCGTGGCGCGAGTACGACGCGCCAGGTGACGTTCTCGGCCGTCAACGGCCCGCGCAGCTCGGTGCAGTCGGGCAGGCCAGGCACTGCGTGCTCACCGCTGGCAGCGACACGCACCGGCGGTGGGCCGACCCCATCAGATCAACAACGGACACATGAAAGGCAGGGCCGACCATGGCCGGCGGAAAGCAGAAGCTCCAAGACGATGCAGTAGTCCGTCTCCAGAAGCAGATGCTCGAGAAGTACGAGAACATCCAGAAGCGCGTGCACACGCTTCAGGGCGTCATCGACGGCCTCGAGGGCCAGTGGCAGGGTATCGGCCGCGCCGCGTTCGACAAGAAGCAGCTCGAGATCAACGAGTCGCTGCGCAACATCGGCACGATCCTCGGTGACGTCATCGAGGCCATGACCACGACGCGCAACATCAAGGACAGCAAGGAGGACGAGGTCCGCGCGGCCGTCAACAAGATCGACGTGCGCGACGGTGCCTCCTCGATCCCGCCGTCCGCCCTCAGCTCCTACTGAGTCGAGCGAGACACAGGACAACCGCCGGGAATCCGGCCCACTCACCAGGCACACACCAGCGAGACGAGGTAAACAGGCATGGCCAACAACGCTGAGGGGCTGTCGGTCACTTACGACGGGCTCGACACCGCGGCGACCAGCATCGGCAACCAGGCGAGCCAGCTCGAGCAGGACCTGCACGACCTGCGCGGTCTGGTGGTGAACAGCCTGCAGTACTGGGAGGGCCAGGCCCAGGGCACCTTCCACGAGAAGCTGCAGCGCTGGGACAAGGAAGCCAACGACATCCACCAGGCGCTGGCCGGCATCGGTCACGTCGTCGCCCAGTCCGGCGGTACGTACATGGAAGGCGACAAGAAGGCGGCCAGCTACTTCCAGTAGGACGAGGCTCGCAGAATCAACTCCAGGGTGGGCGCGCGCGGGAGGCGCCCACCCTGCTGTTGTGCCGAGAGGCAGAAGCCGAGTTGTCGGACCAGAAGGACGAAGACAGAGCATGCGTGCGTCAGGAGCCGGACCGGGTACGCGAGGTACCCGGCAGATCGGACCGTACGCGGTCGTCACGCGGCTCGACTCCGGGCTTCCCGCGCAGACCTCCGTCCCCGAGCGCCGTTTCATCGCCCGCAGCGCCGACGGCGACCGGACCGTACTGCTCAGCACGCCGCTGGCCACGGCCGACCCGCAGCGGTTCATGGCCGAGGCCGATGCCTCCCGCTATCTCCTCGGCTCCTGGGTGCTCCCGGCCGTCGAACTCGCCGCGTCCGGCGAACAGCCGTGGCACGCGCGCCCGTACGTGCCCGCGCTTCCACAGCGGTGAGTTCGCAGAACACCTGCCAACCGAGCTGCTCGCGGACATCGGGGGCCGGGCTGCCGACGTCTGGCGGCTCACACCCGAGGGGCTGCCGGCGCCGGCCAATGGGGCGGGCCCCACCACGGTCACCTCGCCGTCGGCGCGAGGGCTCTCGCGCCGCGGGTTCCTGGCGGCGGGTGGAGCGCTGGCGGTCACCGCGGCAGAGGGCGGGGGCGGCGTGTGGTGGTACCGCGTGCATGCCGCAGCTCCGGCCAGGAAGGCGCCCCGGCAGACGCGCAGCCTCGACGCGTTGTGGCAGTACGGCGGCAAGGGCGGCATGGAATACGACAACTGGGGGATCGTCGCCCCTTGCCACGCCAACGGATCGATCTGGCTTCCGCTGAACGCGGAGTTCCAGCGCATCGACCCGGCGAACGGATCGAACCGCGAAATGGCGATGAGCGGGAACTGGTGGCAGGTGACGGTGGTCGACGGTCGGCTGTACATGCTCGAACGGGACTGGGACCACCACGCGAGCGGAGCGGCCATGACGATCTGCACGTGGGACGATGGCCAGGACTACGTGAAGCCGACCTCCCCCGCCTGGTGGACGCCGATTTCGGCATCCCGCCCCACCAGTTGCTCTGCATGGAGCGCACGGGGGCGTACAACGCACCGATGACCGCTCTGACCAACAGCCGCGTGGTGCTGGGCGGTCACGGCGTCTGGGCGTTGGACACCGACGGTTTCTCCGATTCGGACTCGATGTTGCTCAAGACAGCGAGGGCGAAGGACGGCGGCCGGGGTTGGACGTACAACGTCGACCAGTTCACCCATGGTCACCTGGCCTCCGCCGCCCACCGCGTCTTCCTCATGCACGACAGCTGGGTCGAGGCCCTGACGACGTTCTGAGTCCCCGCCTGCCGTCCGTGGGCGGACGGCAGACTTCCAGACGCGTGGAACCCGTGCGGGCGGTGCCGCTTGGGACGTGCAGCCCAGTTGCTCGGCCGTACCGCGTGAAGCGGAAGTCCGCCACCGCGCACCATCCGAGCCCACGTGACACGACGGGAAACGGCGAACACCCTGTATCGGACAGGGGTCTACGCAAGAAGCCACGGAAACACCGGCGCCACGACGAGAGCTTCTAGTGCCGCAACAGGCAACGTTCGCCCCGTCGCGACGCCCGGCACGCTCCCCCACTGCCTCAAGGGCGTGGGAGGTGCCCCCACTCGCCGCACCGGGCACAAACCCACGTACATCCAGTACGAGGGCTTGCACCCGGCACGCCGAGAGCACGCACCGGACGCCGCTCCTCGACGGGCAAACGTTGCCTGTCGCGGCACTAGGACTCCACGAGCCCCACCTGCACCATCGGCTTCCCCCGCTTGCGGGACACGAAGATGCCCCGCCCCGCGGGCATCGCTCGCGGCCGGACCCCGCCCAGCAGTTCGCCCTCCGCCGGATCGCCGGCCAGCACCACGCCCTGTGCGCCGAGTTCCTTGATGCGCTGCATGAAGGACTCGTAGCCGGCGCGCCCCGCGCCCGCCGTGGAGCGGGCGATGACGAAGCGGACGCCGACGTCGCGGGCGAAGGGGAGGAGTTCGGTCAGGCCGGCCAGCGGGTTGCCGCTCGACGTGGAGACCAGGTCGTAGTCGTCGATGATCACGTACACCGTCGGGCCCCGCCACCAGCTGCGGTTGCGCAGCTGCTCGGGGGTCACGTCGGCCGTCGGCGTGCGGCGCTGCATCAGGTCGGCCAGCGCGTCCATGTGGTGCTGCATCTGGTTCGACATGGGGATGTACTCGGCCAGGTGCGAGTCCGGGGTCACCCCGAGGAGCGAGCGCCGGTTGTCGACCACGAACAGCTTGCAGCTCTGGCCGTCGTACCGCTCGGTCAGCCGCTTGATGATCAGCTTCAGCAGGTTGGACTTGCCGGACTCGCTCTCGCCGAACACCAGGAAGAACGGGTCCTGTTCGAAGTCCACGAAGACGGGCTCGAGGTTGTCCTCGTCGAGTGCGAAGGAGATGCCCCGGTTCGGGAAGCGGTCGCCCGGCGGGAGCTGGGCCGCCGGGAACTCGCGGGGCAGCAGGCGCACCTCGGGCGCGCCGGGCTCCTGCCAGTGCCGGGCGACCTCGGCAGCGAGAGCGGTGGTCGCCTCCGCCAGGTCCGTGTCGGAGGAGAGGCCGTCGATGCGCGGGACCGCCGCCATGAAGTGCTGCTTCTGCGGGGTCTGACCGCGGCCCGGCACCCCGGTGGGCACGTTGGCCGCGATCTTGCGGTCGATCTCCGAGTCCATGGGGTCACCCAGCCGCAGCTCCAGGCGGTTCATCAGGTGGTCCTTCATGTTCGCCCGGACTTCCATCGAGCGGGACGCGGTGACGATCACATGGATGCCGTAGCCGAGACCGCGCGCGGCGATGTCCAGGACCAGTGGCTCCAACGCCTCGTAGTCCGTGCGGAAGTTGCCCCAGCCGTCGATGACCAGGAAGACGTCGCCCCAGGGCTGGTCGGTCACCGAGATGTCGCCACGCGCGCGTCGGGTGCGGAACTCGGCGATGGAGGAGACGCCCGTGGAGCGGAAGTACTCCTCGCGGCGGGTCATGACGCCGTACACCTCTGCCGCCGTACGGCGCACCTTCTCCGGGTCGAGGCGCGAGGCCACACCGCCCACGTGCGGCAGACCCGCCACCGCGGCCATACCGCCACCACCGAAGTCCAGGCCGTAGAACTGCACTTCGAAGGGCGTGTGGGTAAGGGCGAACGACGAGATGATCGAGCGCACCAGCGTCGACTTTCCGGACTGGGGGCCGCCGATGATCTGCATGTGGCCGGCCGCGCCGCCGAAGTCGAGCCACAGCGGGTCGCGCCGTTGCTCGTAGGGCTTGTCGATGAGGCCGACGGGGACGACGAGCCGGCCCGCGCCCTCGTAGCCCGGCTGGGTCATGCCGCGGTCGGGCACCGGGGCGAGGCCCGGCAGCAGCGCGTCGAGCGACGGCGGGCTGTCCAGCGGGGGCAGCCACACCTGGTGGGCGGCGGGGCCCTGCGCCTCCAGGCGCCGCACGATCACGTCGAGGACGGTGTCGGCGAGCGCGTCGTCCTGCCGTTCGGTCGCCACCTCCTGGCGCTGCTTCGGGACCGCCGCGTACCGCACCGGCACCTCGGCCGCGGTGAACAGGACCGGCCTGCGGTCGACGGGCATCGGGCCGCCGAACGCCGCCGCGTGCTGCGAACTCGTGCGGTACACGCCGGAGACGTACGCCGCCTTGAAACGCACCATTTCGTCGGTGCCGAACTTCAGGAAGCCGGAGCCCGGGACGTTCGGCAGCTCGTACGCGTCCGGGACGCCGATCGCGGCGCGGGACTCGGCGGCCGAGAACGTGCGCAGACCGATGCGGTACGACAGATACGTCTCCAGGCCGCGCAGCCGGCCCTCCTCCAGACGCTGCGAGGCCAGCAGCAGGTGCACGCCCAGCGAACGGCCGATACGGCCGATCTGCACGAACATCTCGATGAAGTCCGGCTTCGCCGTCAGCAGCTCGCTGAACTCGTCGATCACCAGGACGAGGGAGGGGATCGGCTGGAGCGGGGCGCCGGCGGCGCGGGCCTTCTCGTAGTCGTGGATGTTGGCGTAGTTGCCCGCGTCGCGCAGCAGCTCCTGGCGGCGGTTGAGCTCGCCGCGGATCGAGTCGCCCATGCGGTCGACGAGGGTGAGGTCGTCCGCGAGGTTGGTGATCACGGCTGCCACGTGGGGCAGCTGGGCCATGCCCGCGAACGTGGCACCGCCCTTGAAGTCGGCGAGGACGAAGTTCAGCGTCTCGGAGGAATGGGTCACCGCGAGGCCGAGGACCAGCGTGCGCAGCAGCTCGGACTTGCCGGAACCGGTGGCGCCGACGCACAGCCCGTGCGGGCCCATGCCCTCCTGCGCGGCCTCCTTGAGGTCGAGCATGACGGGTCGGCCGTCCTCACCGACACCGATCGGCACCCGCAGCCGCTCGGACTGCGAGCGCGGCCGCCAGGTCCGCTTCGGGTCGACCGAGGCCGCGTCGCCCAGGTTCAGCAGGTCCGTGAACTCCAGGTTCGCCAGCAGCGGTTCGACGTCGTCCCCGCCCGACGCCACGCGAAGCGGGGCCAGTTGGCGGGCGAGCGCCTCCGCGGCCTCGTACGACAGGACGTCTGGAGTCCCCTCGTAGACCATGCCGTGGGCGGACTCCAGGCGCAGCTCCGCGGGCTGTACGACGACGGACAGGTCGCCCCGGCCGGTGGTGAGGTCGCCCGGCACGATCTCCAGCACCGTGACTCCCTGCATGCCCTCGGGGCTGGCCAGCAAGGACGTGGGCGGCAGGGAGGCACCGTCGAGCACGACCACCACGTGCGGCTGCTCGGGAACGGGCGGTCCACCGGGGTGGAAGCGAGGGCGGCCCTGGAGCCGGGAGGCGAGCCGGTCCTCCAGCTCGACGGGGTCGGTGCCGATCAGACGGATACTGCCGGCGCCGTCGGCCAGGCCCGGGGCCTGCACGTGCGGCAGCCACTTGGCCCATTCCCACTCGGGCGCCGACTGCCGGTCGGCGACGACGGCGACGACCAGGTCCTCGGGGGAGTGCAGCGAGGCGAGGGAGGCGGTGAGGGCACGGGCGGCGCCGCGCACGGTGCCGGGCTCGCCGCTGATCGTCACGTGGTAGAAGGCGCGCAGCGAGACCGCCATCGGCAGCTCGTCGAGGGTGCTGTGCGTGGCCAGGAAGCGCTGCATGGCGCCGGCGGTCAGCGGCTCCAGGTCGTCCACAGGGGCGGTCTGCGGCGGGATCAGGGGAGTGGCCAGGGACTGCGGGCCGAGCCCGACGCGCGCCTGCCCGAAGTCCTCGTCACCGGTGCGCCGTTCCCACACCCGGCTGCCCTCGGCGACCAGCGCCCACAGTTGCTCCGGCGAAGGGTGCAGGTAGTACTGCGCGTCCCGCTGGGCCTGTGCGGTCTCCAGGGCGGCGCGCCGGGTCTGGGACAGGTAACGCAGGTAGTCACGGCGCAGGTCGGCCATCTGCCCCTGGTTGCCGCGCCGGTAGCGGACCAGCATCGAGATGCCCATGGCGATCGTCGAGGCCACCATCACCATGCCCATGATCTTCATGAAGGGCTGGGCCTGGGGGTTGAAGAAGAACACCACCGAGCCGCCCATGCCCAGCATCGGCAGGAGCTGCATCCAAGCGCTTTCCTGCTGGCCGCGCGGCAGTTCCGGCGGAGCTTGCAGCACGACCTCGTCCGTGGGCACTTCCTTCGGCAGTGCCCGCGGAGGGCGCTTGACGACGATGTGGCTCACTACGCACCAATTCCCTTGCCGGACCGAGATTTTTCGTCCGCCGCCCCGTGTCAGGCGAACGTCGATCGCGAAGCGCGATCCTACTGACAACCACGGACAACGGCTGGCGGTAGGGTGCCGGTGAGACGCGTGAACAGGTGCGAATCGTTCCGGGAAAACCCGGGCAATCCGCAACGGTTCGAAGGAGGCGCCCGTCCGCGAACCCCGGCCACGGCCACCGGGTTCACCGGCGGAGCGTGGGGCGCCGCACAACCTACACAGGATTTTTACGGGCGGAAGGTGCGCGGCGGCGCCGCACGCCCACCACCGACGAGGGGGAACAGCAGGTGAGCATGACGGCCTCCGCGCCGGCCGGCGCGCCCGGCGGACACGGCACCGGAGCCCCTTCCGGGGCCGGCATGGGGTTCGGCTTCTGCCGCGTCACCATCGTGGCGCCCGACAGCCGTATCGACGTGGCGCTGCCCGACGACGTGCCCGTCGCCGACCTCTACCCGGAGATTCTGCGTCTGTCCCAGCAGAGCCCCGCCGAGGGCGCTCCGGTCGGCTACCACCTCGTACGGCGCGACGGCACCGTCCTCGACGGCGCACGGTCCTTCACGGCGCAGCGCATCCTCGACGGCGAGCTGCTCACCCTGCGTCCGTTCGCCGAGTCGCTGCCGCCCGCCGTCCTCGACGACGTCTCCGAGGCGGTGGCCGCCGCCGTCACCCGCGACCGCACCCTGTGGAGCGGTGAACTCACCCGCGCAGCCGGTCTCGTCGCGGGCGGAGTCCTGCCCGCGCTGCTCGCGTTCGTGGCCTGGAGTTCCCAGGTCCACCACGACATGCACAGCCTGCAGGGCATCATCGCGGCAGTCACCGGCGCCCTGCTGGTCACCATCGCCTGTGTACGCGCGCGCGTGTACGACGACCGGGGCTCCGTGGTGGCGCTCGGGCTCGGCGCCCTGCCGAACGTCGGTGTGGCCGGCTCCGGGCTGCTGCCGCTCGCCCACCACGAGGGCATCGGACGGCTGCAGTTCCTGCTCGCCTGCACGGCCGTCCTCGTCGCCTCCCTGGTGCTCACCCTGGTGTCGCCCGGCGGCGACGGACCCTTCGTGGCGTTCCTGTTCGCCTCCGCCGTCGGCCTCGTCACCACCTTCATCGCGACTCTCACCGACCTGCGGCCCATCGAGACGGCCGCCATCTGCGCCCCGCTGTCGGTCGTGGCGCTGGCCTTCCTGCCGGGGCTGTCCATGCGCTTCGCGCGGCTGCCCATCGGCTTCGAACCGCCCAATCCCTCCCGCGGCGGCTACGACACCGGTGAGCCCGCCCCGCAGGAACCCGTGGATGCCGAGCGGGTCGCCGCCCAGGCCCGGCGCGGCCACGAACTCCTCGTCGGCCTCGTCGGCGGCTGCGCGCTCGTCGCCGTGGGCGCGTCGATCGTCCTCGGTTTCTCCAGCAACGTCTGGGCGCAGCTCCTGGCCCTCGCGACGGGTGCGGCGATGCTGATGCGGGCGCACCTGTTCCGCTACACCGCGCAGGTCGGCGCCACCCTGGCCGCCGGCCTCGCCGCCATCGTCTTCCTCGGCCTCGGCCTCGCCCTGAACCCGCCCCGGACGTATCTGATCGACGCCTTCCAGGGCGACACCTCGTCCCTCGACATCCGCAGCCTCTGGCTCGCCGCGGCCGTCGGCGCGGCCACCGCGCTGGTCACCGCGATCGGCCTGATCACCCCGCGGCGCGGTGTCACCCCCTTCTGGGGGCGCTTCCTGGAGATCGCCGAGAGCTTCGTCCTGCTCACCCTGATCCCGCTGGCGCTGGCCGTGTTCGACGTGTACGCGCGGGCACGCGCCACGACCAGCTGACGACGGCGCAGGACGAGCCACGGAAAAGGGGCGGCACGCATGCGTGCCGCCCCTTTCTCGGTTTCCGCCGGATTACGCCCCGAGCCCCCCGTTGTGCTCATTGGGCTCCAGATCGAACTCGCCGTCCCGCGCTCCCAGGACGAACGCCCGCCATTCCGCCTCGGTGTAGCGCAGCACGGTGTCGTGGTCGAGGGAGGAGCGCATGGCCACCGCGCCGCCGGGCAGGTACGCGATCTCGACCCGCTCCTCGTGCTCCTCCGTGCCGGGCGCGCAGTGCCACTCCACGCCGGAGATGTCGAGGGCGTACAGCTCGTCCCGCTCCCGCTCCTTGCGTGCCTTGACGTCCTCCTGCGATTCCGGCGCCGATGTCCCGGCGCTCGTGCCCTGTGTCTCGGCCATGGTGAAGCGGCCCCCTTCGGCATACGGACAGCGTTGCGTTGTCACCCTACTGGGAGGACACGCGCGCGTACGGTGAAACCGGCTGGTCAACGCCCGCAGGAGAGTCCGGCGGGACACGCGGGGCCCCCGGACGTCCGGGCGTGCCGGGGAAGCGGAGGTTTCGTCACGGGCAGGCGACAGGCGTGCCCACGCCATGCCATGGTCACGTAAATTCCCGGCCATGAGCATGCCCGGCACTGCCCCATGGACCCTCCGGTCGACCGACGTACTCGCCCTGGGCGGCCGTCGGGGCCGCGGCCACCACAGCAGCCATCACGGCGGTCACCATCACTACGGGAGCCACGGATCCGGCGACGGCTTCGTCTGGTGGACGGTCCTGCTGCTGGTCCTCGTGATCGTGGCCGTCCTGGTCCGGTACGTCCGGCGCGACCAGTGACACGGGCGGCCGAAGCACCCTGGTACCCTGACTGACGGCCGTTTGTGTACGCACCCCCGGAGCCTTCGGTTCTGGTGGCCGCGCCCAGCGGATCCCCGCCTCCCGAGTAACGGAAGCTCCCCCGAGAAGCAGACCGGGGGCACTCGGTGGCCACTCACAGACTATGAGGAGTACGCGTGTCGCTCGACGCCGCCACGAAGAAGCAGATCATCGCCGAGTTCGGTACCAAGGAGGGTGACACCGGCTCCCCCGAGGTCCAGGTCGCTCTTCTCTCCCGTCGGATCTCCGACCTGACGGAGCACCTCAAGACCCACAAGCACGACCACCACTCCCGCCGTGGCCTGCTGATCCTCGTCGGTCAGCGCCGCCGCCTCCTGCAGTACCTGGCGAAGAAGGACATCCAGCGCTTCCGTACGCTGGTCGACCGCCTCGGCATCCGCCGTGGTGCGGCGGGCGCCAGGTAGGACGCCGTGAAGGGAGCGGTTCCCGGCAGTACCCGGGGACCGCTCCCTTCGTCGTACGTGGGAAACCCCTCGTCGCACGGGGCGGACCCTCGTCGTGCAGGCGGAAACGTGCGGAGTGTCACTCACGCTTTGTAGTGTGGTAGCACAACGCAATACGTGCGACACAGAACGACGTACCACAACGACGTTCGGCACAGAACGACGTTCAAGACAGAACGAGGAGAAGCGCACCTCGCCGCCGCCGGTCCTCGGTAGTGGCCCCCGGGGGGAAGTGAGCCCCGGGTGCTTCGATCGAAGACCGGCCCGCACCAGACGGCGCGCTTCTCCACCACCGTCCCCCTGCCACACGGGCAGCCAAGGGACGAAAGACGATATGTAACGGAGAAAACGCTAGTGGAGAACGAGACCCACTACGCCGAGGCCGTCATCGACAACGGCGCCTTCGGCACCCGCACCATCCGCTTCGAGACGGGCCGCCTGGCCAAGCAGGCCGCCGGTTCCGCCGTGGCGTACCTGGACGACGACACCATGGTGCTGTCGGCCACCACCGCCTCCAAGCAGCCCAAGGACCAGCTGGACTTCTTCCCGCTCACGGTCGACGTCGAGGAGCGGATGTATGCGGCCGGGAAGATCCCCGGTTCCTTCTTCCGCCGTGAGGGCCGGCCCTCCGAGGACGCGATCCTCACCTGCCGCCTCATCGACCGCCCGCTGCGCCCGTCCTTCAAGAAGGGCCTGCGCAACGAGATCCAGGTCGTCTGCACGGTCATGGCGCTCAACCCCGATCACCTGTACGACGTCGTGGCGATCAACGCCGCTTCGGCGTCCACGCAGCTGGCCGGCCTGCCCTTCTCCGGCCCGATCGGCGGCGTCCGCGTCGCGCTGATCCGCGGCCAGTGGGTCGCGTTCCCGACGCACACCGAGCTCGAGGACGCCGTCTTCGACATGGTGGTCGCCGGCCGCGTCCTGGAGGACGGCGACGTCGCGATCATGATGGTCGAGGCCGAGGCCACCGAGAAGACCATCACGCTGGTCGAGGGCGGCGCCGAGGCGCCGACCGAGGAGGTCGTCGCCGCCGGTCTGGAGGCCGCCAAGCCCTTCATCAAGGTCCTGTGCCGCGCGCAGGCCGACCTCGCCGCCAAGGCCGCCAAGCCGGTCGGCGAGTTCCCGATCTTCCTGGACTACCAGGACGACGTCCTGGAGGCCCTGACCGCCGCGGTCAAGCCCGAGCTGGCCCGGGCGCTCACCATCGCCGGCAAGCAGGAGCGCGAGGCCGAGCTGGACCGCGTCAAGCAGCTTGCCGCCGAGAAGCTCCTGCCGGAGTTCGAGGGCCGCGAGAAGGAGATCTCCGCCGCGTACCGCTCGCTGACCAAGACCCTGGTCCGTGAGCGCGTCATCAAGGAGAAGAAGCGCATCGACAGCCGCGGTGTCACCGACATCCGCACGCTGGCCGCCGAGGTCGAGGCCATTCCGCGGGTGCACGGCTCCGCGCTGTTCGAGCGTGGCGAGACCCAGATCCTGGGCGTCACCACCCTCAACATGCTCCGCATGGAGCAGCAGCTGGACACCCTCTCCCCGGTGACCCGCAAGCGCTACATGCACAACTACAACTTCCCGCCGTACTCCACCGGCGAGACCGGCCGCGTCGGCTCTCCGAAGCGCCGCGAGATCGGCCACGGCGCCCTCGCCGAGCGCGCGCTCGTGCCGGTGCTGCCGTCGCGCGAGGAGTTCCCCTACGCGATCCGTCAGGTGTCCGAGGCCCTCGGCTCCAACGGCTCGACGTCCATGGGCTCGGTCTGCGCCTCCACCATGTCGCTGCTGAACGCCGGTGTGCCGCTGAAGGCCCCGGTCGCCGGTATCGCCATGGGCCTGATCTCCCAGGAGATCGAGGGTGAGACGCACTACGTCACCCTCACCGACATCCTCGGTGCGGAGGACGCCTTCGGCGACATGGACTTCAAGGTCGCCGGCACGAAGGAGTTCGTGACCGCCCTCCAGCTCGACACCAAGCTGGACGGCATCCCGGCCTCCGTCCTGGCCGCGGCCCTCAAGCAGGCCCGCGACGCCCGCCTGCACATCCTCGACGTGATGATGGAGGCCATCGACCGGCCCGACGAGATGAGCCCGCACGCCCCGCGGATCATCACCGTCAAGATCCCGGTCGACAAGATCGGCGAGGTCATCGGCCCCAAGGGCAAGATGATCAACCAGATCCAGGAGGACACGGGCGCCGAGATCACCATCGAGGACGACGGCACCATCTACATCGGTGCCGCCGACGGTCCCTCGGCGGAGGCCGCCCGCGCCACGATCAACGGCATCGCCAACCCGACGATGCCCGAGGTCGGCGAGCGCTACCTCGGTACGGTCGTCAAGACGACCACCTTCGGCGCGTTCGTCTCCCTGCTGCCCGGCAAGGACGGTCTGCTGCACATCTCGCAGATCCGCAAGCTCGCCGGCGGCAAGCGTGTGGAGAACGTCGAGGACGTGCTCGGCGTGGGCCAGAAGGTCCAGGTCGAGATCGCCGAGATCGACTCCCGCGGCAAGCTCTCCCTCGTCCCCGTGATCGAGGGCGAGGAAGGTTCCTCCGACGAGAACAAGGACGACGCCGAGCAGTGACGTCCCGTAGCTCGCAGGTGACGGCCCGCCCCTCCTCGGAGGCGCGGGCCGTCGCCCGTACCCAAACCCTCATCAAGGGCA
The DNA here is from genome assembly GCF_059510455.1 of Streptomyces sp. NTD91. Classification (NCBI taxonomy): domain Bacteria; kingdom Bacillati; phylum Actinomycetota; class Actinomycetes; order Kitasatosporales; family Streptomycetaceae; genus Streptomyces; species Streptomyces sp. NTD91. The sequence goes on along the minus strand of NZ_JCAJZW010000003.1, from coordinate 7,605 downwards.
CCAACGGCATCGGCACCGTCCGCAAGACGACCCTTCCGGGCGGCCTGCGCATCGTCACCGAGACCCTGCCCTCGGTCCGTTCCGCGACCTTCGGCATCTGGGCACACGTCGGCTCCCGCGACGAGACGGCGGCCCTGAACGGCGCCACGCACTACCTGGAGCACCTGCTCTTCAAGGGCACGCGGAAGCGCAGCGCGCTGGACATCTCCGCCGCGATCGACGCCGTCGGCGGCGAGATGAACGCGTTCACGGCGAAGGAGTACACGTGCTACTACGCGCGCGTGCTCGACACCGACCTGCCGCTCGCCATCGACGTCGTCTGCGACATGCTGACCGGCTCGCTCATCCTCGAGCAGGACGTCGACGTCGAGCGCGGCGCGATCCTCGAAGAGATCGCCATGACCGAGGACGACCCGGGCGACTGCGTGCACGACCTGTTCGCGCACACCATGTTCGGCGACAACGCCCTCGGCCGCCCCGTCCTCGGCACGGTCGACACCGTCAACGCCCTCACCGCCGACCGCATCCGCCGCTTCTACAGGAAGCACTACGACCCCACCCACCTGGTGGTCGCCTGCGCCGGCAACATCGACCACACCAAGGTCGTACGACACGTCCGCGCGGCCTTCGAGAAGGCCGGCGCCCTGCGCAACCCGGACGCGCGGCCCATCGCCCCGCGCGACGGCAGCCGTACGATCCGCACCTCCGGGAAGGTCGAACTGCTCGGCCGCAGGACCGAGCAGGCACACGTCGTCCTCGGCATGCCGGGCCTCGCCCGCACCGACGACCGCCGCTGGGCCATGGGCGTGCTCAACACCGCCCTCGGCGGAGGCATGTCCTCGCGCCTCTTCCAGGAGGTGCGGGAGAAGCGCGGCCTGGCCTACAGCGTGTACTCGTACACCTCCGGCTTCGCCGACTGCGGCCTGTTCGGCGTCTACGCCGGCTGCCGGCCGAGCCAGGTGCACGACGTGCTGAAGATCTGCCGCGACGAACTCGACCACGTCGCCCACAACGGCCTCACCGACGACGAGATCGCCCGCGCCATCGGCCAGCTCCAGGGCTCCACGGTCCTCGGCCTGGAGGACACCGGCGCGCTGATGAACCGCATCGGCAAGAGCGAGCTGTGCTGGGGCGAGCAGATGTCCGTCGACGACATGCTGGACCGGATAGCCGCGGTCACCCCGGACGAGGTCCGCTCCGTCGCCCGCGACATCCTGGGACAGCGCCCGTCGCTGTCGGTCATCGGCCCGCTGAAGGACAAGCAGGCCGCGCGGCTGCACGACGCCGTCGCCCAATCACTCCCGTAAGGAAGCACAAGAGATGAGCAAGCTGCGCGTGGCGGTCCTCGGCGCCAAGGGCCGGATCGGCTCCGAAGCGGTCAGGGCGGTCGAGGCCGCCGAGGACATGGAGCTGGTCGCCGCCCTCGGCCGCGGGGACACCCTGGAGACGCTGACGGCGGCCGGCGCTCAGGTCGCCGTGGAGCTGACCACCCCCGACTCCGTCATGGACAACCTCGACTTCTGCGTGCGGCACGGCATCCACGCGGTCGTCGGGACGACGGGCTGGACCGAGGAGCGCCTCGCGCAGCTGAAGGGCTGGCTCGCCGAGTCACCGGAGACCGGTGTGCTCATCGCGCCGAACTTCTCCATCGGCGCCGTCCTCACCATGAAGTTCGCGCAGATCGCGGCGCCGTACTTCGAGTCGGTCGAGGTCGTCGAGCTGCACCACCCCAACAAGGTGGACGCCCCGAGCGGTACGGCCACGCGCACGGCCCAGCTCATCGCCGAGGCCCGCAGGGCCGCCGGTACGGCCCCGGCGCCGGACGCCACGGTCACGGCTCTGGACGGCGCTCGGGGCGCCAGCGTCGACGGCGTCCCGGTCCACGCCGTACGGCTGCGCGGACTCCTGGCCCACCAGGAGGTGCTGCTCGGCGGCGAGGGCGAGACCCTGACCATCCGCCACGACTCCCTGCACCACAGCAGCTTCATGCCGGGCATCCTGCTCGGCGCCCGCCGCGTGGTGTCCACTCCGGGCCTGACCTTCGGCCTGGAGCACTTCCTGGACCTGAGCTGAGACCGACCTGCCATGCGCGCGAAGATCACCTACCTCGTCACGGCCGCCGTCCTCGTCTTCTACTTCGTCCTGGTCGGCAGCCGCGGCGTCATGCTCATCCAGACCGGCACGGTGCTCACCGTCACCTTCGGGATCGCGGTGCTGATCCTGCCGGTCATCGGCCTGTGGTTCCTGTGGAAGAACACCCAGTTCGTCCGCAGGGCCAACGCCCTCGCCGCGGAACTCGACGCCGAGGGCGGACTGCCGGTGGACGAACTGAAGCGCCTGCCCAGCGGCCGGATCGACCGTGACTCCGCCGACGAGGTCTTCGCCAAGCGCAAGGACGAGACCGAGGCGTCCCCCGACGACTGGCGCTGCTGGTTCCGCCTCGCCGTCGCCTACCACGACGCCCGCGACACACCGCGGGCCCGCAAGGCCATGCAGAGGGCCATCGCCCTGCACGACGGCAGGCCGGTCGAGGCCTGATCGAGGCGCTCGCCCGCCGAGTGACGTCACGCCGTGCGCGCCTGCGGCTGCGTGGTGGGCCGGCCGCGCGGTTCCCCACCCCCCGGCGAAGCGCTCGCAGTTCGCGCATGCTCCGGTCAGCGGCGCCCGTGCCCGTACTCCGCCGCCCACGCCTCCACCGTGTCCGCCGCGCGGTCGAACGCCGACGGGCGGCCCAGGAAGTCCAGCGTGTGCGTGGTCAGCAGGGGCGGTGTGTCCGCGGCCGGCCGGTCCTTGCGGACGAGCACCAGTGCCTGCCCCTGCACCGTCCGCGGCAGCCCCAGCCAGCGCACCGGCTGCTGTGCCGTCCGCACCGAGACCACCCGGGCCCACGGCGCCGTCCGCGTCACCAGGAAACCGACGTGACGCAGGCCCCGCCCGCTCACCCACACGCCCGTGCGCAGCAGCCGCAGCGCCCCGGCGATGACCACGCATGCTCCGCCGAAGACCGCTCCGGCGGAGGAGACCGAGCCGGTCAGGGCGAGGGCCACCGCGGAGAACAGCACGAAGGAGGCCAGTAGCAGCGCCAGCGCCGCGACGGCCACCCGCCAGGGACCGGGGCGGTAGGGACGTCGCCAGCGCTCCCGGTCGTCGTACGGCAGCGCGCTGTCGGAAGCGGCCTCCAGGGTGCGGTCGGCCGTCAGGAAGGACAGGGGCACGGCTGGTCCTCACTCGATCCTCGCGTGGGCTGTGCCGGTGAGGCTATCTGCCGTTGTCGCCGCTCACCACCCTCGGGCGGCTGTCGGGGTCAGTGCCCCTGGGAGGCCTGGGACTGCTGCGTCGGCGCATGGGACGGCGTCGACATCGCGGGCTCGCCGAGTATCAGGGCACCCACCAGCCCGGCGACGATCGTCAGTCCCAGCAGCCAGCGCCCGGCCATCTCGCCGAAGGACGCCCGCGGACGGGGCGGGGGAGTCACATTGCTGCGGAACCTGTCCGCCTCGGCCAGAAAGGCGAAGGGTGCGGGCTCGCTGGGGGCACCTCCCGGCGGTAGCTGGGGCAGGGACATCGCGGTACGTCTCCTTTCGGGGTCGAACGAGCGGGCTTCACCGATACAGACGCTCGAGTGACACAAAAGGTGCCCATGTCGGAAAAAATCCATGGTGGGATTTTTGAGGCCGGGTACTGCCGTGGCCGTGGCGGGTGCCCCGTAAGGTGGGCGCGAACCACAGCTGTGATGGGAAGGACCCCGACCCCCGTGACCACCCCCGAGTCGCTCACGTTCCGCAGTGACGTCACCGTCGAGCTGGTGAAGTCCAGCGCGTCGGACGCCGACGTCCTCTTCGCCGCGCGGGTCTCCACCGCCGGCGAGCAGTCCCTGGACGAGCTGAAGAAGGACCCCGAGCGCTCCAAGGGGCTGATCAACTTCCTGATGCGCGACCGGCACGGCAGCCCGTTCGAGCACAACTCGATGACGTTCTTCGTCAGCGCCCCGATCTTCGTCTTCCGCGAGTTCATGCGGCACCGCGTCGGCTGGTCGTACAACGAGGAGTCCGGCCGCTACCGGGAGCTCCGGCCGGTCTTCTACGTCCCCGGCGCCGACCGCAAGCTCGTGCAGGAGGGGCGCCCGGGCAAGTACGTCTTCGTCGAGGGCACCCCGGCCCAGCACGAGGCGGTCAGCGGCACGCTGCGCGAGTCGTACGAGCAGGCGTACGCGGCCTACCAGAAGATGCTCGCCGAGGGCGTCGCCCGCGAGGTCGCCCGCGCCGCCCTCCCCGTCGGTCTCTACTCCTCGATGTACGCCACCTGCAACGCCCGCTCCCTCATGCACTTCCTCGGCCTGCGCACCCAGCACGAGCTGGCCAAGGTGCCGTCCTTCCCGCAGCGGGAGATCGAGATGGTCGGCGAGAAGATGGAGGCGGAGTGGGCCAGGCTCATGCCGCTGACCCATGCCGCCTTCAACGCGAACGGGCGCGTGGCCCCGTGAACAAGGCCTACGAAGCCCTGTTCCCCCACCAGGAACGGATGTACGGATCAGCCTCGCGAGGTGTCCGTATTGCGGCATTTAGAGAAGTTCATCTAGCCTGATCAAACGGACCCGGCACTGCTTGAACCCCCGAGCAGGCAGTGCCGGGCTCCGCATTTGTCCTGACTTTCCCGACCCCCGAGGGCAGACCCCGCAGGGAGCACCGAGTAGCGTGTCACCCATGGCTCCGACCTCGACTCCGCAGACCCCCTTCGGGCGGGTCCTCACCGCCATGGTCACGCCCTTCACGGCGGACGGCGCACTCGACCTCGACGGCGCGCAGCGGCTCGCCGCCCACCTGGTGGACGCAGGCAACGACGGCCTGATCGTCAACGGCACCACCGGCGAGTCCCCCACCACCAGCGATGCGGAGAAATCGGACCTCGTACGAGCCGTCCTGGAGGCGGTCGGCGACCGCGCCCACGTCGTCGCCGGCGTCGGCACCAACGACACGCACCACAGCATCGAGCTGGCCCGCCAGGCCGAGCGCGACGGCGCACACGGCCTGCTGGTCGTCACGCCGTACTACAACAAGCCCCCGCAGGAGGGCCTGTACCGGCACTTCACCGCCGTGGCCGACGCCACGGGCCTGCCGGTCATGCTCTACGACATTCCCGGCCGCAGCGGCGTCCCGATCAACACCGAGACCCTGGTCCGGCTCGCCGAGCACCCCCGGATCGTCGCCAACAAGGACGCCAAGGGCGACCTCGGCCGTGCCAGCTGGGCCATCGCCCAGTCCGGCCTCGCCTGGTACTCGGGCGACGACATGCTGAACCTCCCGCTGCTCTCCGTGGGCGCGGTCGGTTTCGTGTCCGTCGTCGGCCACGTCGTCACTCCCGACCTGCGCGCCCTCGTCGACGCGTACGTCTCGGGCGACGTACAGAAGGCCACCGAGATCCACCAGAAGCTGCTCCCGGTCTACACCGGCATGTTCCGCACCCAGGGCGTGATGACCACCAAGGCCGCGCTCGCCCTGCAGGGACTGCCGGCGGGACCCCTGCGCTCGCCCATGGTCGAGTGCTCGCCCGAGGAGATCGCCCAACTCAAGATCGATCTTGCCGCCGGCGGGGTACAGCTCTGACAACAGACTTGGCACCACACGGGCTTCACAACTGAAGAACAAGAGAAGACAGCGGGCCACCGGTGCCCGCACCCCACAACGACAACTGCTTCTGCACGAACGTCTCACGCGCCACGTGCCCGACCGGTACGTGGCGCGTGTGGTGAGGAGAGTCTTTTGAGTCATCCGCATCCTGAACTCGGCCCGCCTCCGCCGCTGCCCGAAGGCGGCCTGCGGGTCACCCCGCTCGGCGGTCTCGGCGAGATCGGCCGAAACATGACGGTCTTCGAGTACGGCGGCCGCCTCCTGATCGTCGACTGCGGAGTGCTCTTCCCCGAGGAGGAGCAGCCCGGAATCGATCTGATCCTGCCGGACTTCTCGTCCATCCGGGACCGTCTCGACGACATCGAGGGCATCGTCCTCACGCACGGCCACGAGGACCACATCGGCGGCGTCCCCTTCCTCCTCCGCGAGAAGCCGGACATCCCGCTGATCGGCTCCAAGCTCACCCTCGCCCTCATCGAGGCCAAGCTCCAGGAGCACCGGATCCGCCCGTACACCCTCGAGGTGGCGGAGGGGAACCGCGAGCGCATCGGTCCTTTCGACTGCGAGTTCATCGCCGTCAACCACTCCATTCCGGACGCGCTGGCCGTCGCCATCCGCACCCCCGCCGGCATGGCGGTGCACACCGGCGACTTCAAGATGGACCAGCTCCCGCTGGACAACCGCCTCACGGACCTGCACGCGTTCGCGCGCCTGAGCGAGGAGGGCATCGACCTTCTCCTCACGGACTCCACGAACGCCGAGGTCCCCGGCTTCACGCCGCACGAGCGCGACATCTCCAGCGTCCTGCGGCAGGTCTTCGCCGGCGCCCGCAAGCGGATCATCGTGGCGAGCTTCGCCAGCCACGTCCACCGCATCCAGCAGATCCTGGACGCCGCGCACGAGTACGGTCGCCGGGTCGCCTTCGTCGGCCGCTCCATGGTCCGGAACATGGGCATCGCCCGCGATCTCGGCTATCTGAAGGTCCCGCCGGGCCTGGTCGTCGACGTGAGGACGCTGGACGACCTCCCGGACCACGAAGTGGTCCTCGTCTGCACCGGCTCCCAGGGCGAACCGATGGCGGCCCTGTCGAGGATGGCCAACAGGGACCACCAGATCCGTATCGTCGAGGGCGACACGGTCATCCTGGCCTCGTCCCTGATCCCCGGGAACGAGAACGCGGTCTACCGCGTGATCAACGGCCTGACGCGCTGGGGCGCCAACGTCATCCACAAGGGCAACGCCAAGGTGCACGTTTCCGGCCACGCGTCCGCGGGCGAGCTGCTGTACTTCTACAACATCTGCCGCCCCCGGAACCTGATGCCGGTCCACGGCGAATGGCGCCATCTGCGCGCCAACGCCGAACTGGGAGCGCTCACCGGCGTCCCGCACGACCGCATCGTCATCGCCGAGGACGGCGTCGCCGTCGACCTCGTCGAGGGCAAGGCCAAGATCTCGGGCAAGGTCCAGGCGGGTTACGTCTACGTCGACGGGCTCTCCGTCGGCGACATCGGCGAGCCGGCCCTCAAGGACCGCAAGATCCTCGGTGACGAGGGCATCATCTCGGTCTTCGTGGTCGTGGACTCCTCCACGGGCAAGATCACTGGCGGGCCCCACATCCAGGCGCGCGGCAGCGGCATCGAGGACTCGGCCTTCGCCGACGTCATCCCGAGGATCACGGACGCGTTCGATCGGTCGGCCCAGGACGGCGTCGTCGAGCCGCACCAGTTGCAGCAACTCGTCCGGCGCACCCTCGGCAAGTGGGTCTCGGACACCTATCGCCGCAGGCCGATGATCCTCCCTGTGGTCGTGGAGGTCTGACGGTCCGTCGGAGCATCACCCGAGCGGGGCGTCTCGATTTGCATCGAGGCGCCCCGCTCCAGTACGTTTACGGCTCCGCCCGACCGGGAACCCCAGCACTTCACGCGCTGGACACGGTTGCCCGGAGCGGGTGGGAAAACCGACTCAGAACTTCTGATAA